>NZ_CP108538.1:1847307-2155192 GCF_035994185.1 Streptomyces sp. NBC_01217 | reverse complement strand
CACCATCGCCGGCGACGGTTCCGTTCTCGACACCTGGTTCCCCGCCCCCGAGCTCTTTGCCGAGCCCGGCCCGGCCGGAACCGAACGGCTCACCCCCGACCAGGCCGTCAATTTCCTCGGTGAGGGCGCGGCCAAGGCCATCGGCGTGGACGCCCGCCGCGGTGTCGAGATCGTCGCCGTACGTACGGTCATCGCCTCGCTCGACGACAAGCCGCTCGACGCGCACGACGCGTACCTGCGTCTGCACCTCCTCTCGCACCGCCTCGTCCGGCCGCACGGCCAGAACCTGGACGGCGTCTTCGGCCTCCTCTCCAACGTCGCCTGGACCTCGCTCGGTCCGGTCGCCGTCGACGACCTGGAGAAGGTGCGGCTGAACGCCCGCGCCGAGGGCCTGCACCTCCAGGTCACCTCGGTCGACAAGTTCCCCCGGATGACGGACTACGTCGCGCCGAAGGGCGTCCGGATCGCCGACGCCGACCGGGTCAGGCTCGGTGCGCACCTCGCCTCCGGCACCACCGTCATGCACGAGGGCTTCGTCAACTTCAACGCGGGCACCCTCGGTACGTCGATGGTCGAGGGCCGGATCTCCGCCGGTGTCGTCGTCGGCGACGGCTCAGACATCGGCGGCGGCGCCTCCACCATGGGCACCCTCTCCGGGGGCGGCAAGGAACGCATCGTCATCGGCGAGCGCTGCCTGATCGGTGCCGAGGCGGGTGTCGGGATCGCGCTCGGCGACGAGTGCGTCGTCGAGGCCGGGCTCTACGTCACCGCCGGTACGCGCGTCACGCTGCCGGACGGCCAGATCGTCAAGGCCCGTGAGCTCTCCGGCGCCTCGAACATCCTCTTCCGCCGCAACTCGGTCACCGGCGCCGTCGAGGCCCGCCCGAACAACGCGGTCTGGGACGGCCTCAACGACGTCCTGCACAGCCACAACTAACGTGTGGCGGCGAGGAGTTCCTCGTACGCCTTCTGCAGCCCGTCGGTCGCCCCGCGCCCGGCGGGCTGCAGCGGTTCGCGGACCGGTCCGGCGTCGAGCAGCGCCTTCGCCGTGACCGTGCCCGGCAGCCCGGACGCCATCATCAGCTCGGCGAGCGGGAGCGTCAGCCGGTTGAGCCGGGCGGCCCCGGCGGTGTCCCCGGCGTCGAAGGCGTCCAGGACCGCCCGCAGCTGCCGGGGCGCCACATTGGCGACCGTGCTGACATAGCCCGCCGCGCCCACCGCGTACAACGGCAGGTTCAGCTCCTCGCACGCCGAAAGGGGCTGTGGGTGCTGTCATACCCGAAGTGTCGGCCGACCGGACCGTGAAGGTCCACTTAGTTCTTCTCGGGGTGAAGGGAACGCGGCTTTCGCGGCGAAAGCCGAGGTGGTGACCGGGCGTCTCCAGGAACGCGGATGCCGGTCCACGGCGGCGTGCGGCAGGTGCCCGCATGTCCAACGGCGTCTCTCATCCCGTCTTGCGCACGTCAGGTCCGGCAGCGGCCCTCGCCGCAGTGCGTTGGCTCCTCGCGCCGGGCGAGCGGGGACGCCTGGTTCCGCACGGAGAACGAGGAGCTCTGGGCCAGGCAGCCCGACAGGGCAGGTCGGCCGGTCGAGGACGTGGCTGCTCGGCGCGGGCTGCTCGGCGTGCCCCGCTTCGGCTGCGCTGCTCGTCGGCCGCCGCTGAGTGCGCGCTGCTGACCGTGAACAGCTGAGCGTGCGTGCCGGGCGTGATCCGCTGACGGGGGCACGCAACATTTTTGCGGTGCTTGCGATAGTCTTGCGTTCATGACGCGACGACTTGCTCATGTGGCCAAGAAGGTGGGAGTCAGCGAGGCGACGGTCAGCCGTGTGCTCAACGGCAAGCCCGGTGTCTCCGAGGCGACGCGGCGGTCCGTCCTCACGGCGCTGGACGTGCTCGGATACGAGCGGCCCACGCAGCTGCGCGGAGAGCGCGCGCGTCTCGTCGGCCTCGTCCTGCCGGAGCTGCAGAACCCCATCTTCCCCGCTTTCGCGGAAGTGATCGGCGGCGCGCTCGCGCAGCAGGGGCTGACCCCCGTCCTCTGTACGCAGACCAAGGGCGGCGTCTCCGAGGCCGACTACGTGGAGCTTCTCCTCCAGCAGCAGGTGTCCGGCGTGGTCTTCGCCGGCGGACTGTTCGCGCAGGCGGACGCGCCGCACGACCACTACCGCCAGCTGGCGGAGCGCAACATCCCGGTGGTCCTCGTCAACGCCTCCATCGAGGGGCTCAACTTCCCCTGCGTCTCCTGCGACGACGCCGTCGCCATCGAGCAGGCATGGCGCCACCTCGCCTCGCTCGGGCACGAGCGGATCGGACTCGTCCTCGGCCCCAGCGACCACGTCCCGTCGCGGCGCAAGCTCGAAGCCGCCCGAGCGATGGCGGAGGCCGCGGGCGCGAAGCTGCCCGACGAGCATGTCGTCCGGTCGATCTTCTCGCTCGAAGGAGGCCAGGCAGCCGCCAACCGCCTCCTGGAGCGGGGTGTCACCGGCATAGTGTGCGCCAGCGACCCGCTCGCCCTGGGTGCCATAAGGGCCGCGCGCAGGCGCGGGCTCTCGGTTCCTTCGCAGGTTTCGGTCATCGGTTTCGACGACTCCGCCTTCATGAACTGCACGGAGCCGCCGCTCTCCACCGTCCGCCAGCCCATCGAGTCGATGGGACGCGCGGCGGTCGAGCTGCTCAGTGCCCAGATCCAGGGCACGCAGACGGACCCCGGTGAGCTGCTCTTCGAGCCCGAGCTCGTCGTGCGGGGCTCGACGGCGCCGCCGCCGCTCGGCTGACCCTTCACCCACCCATTCACCCCTTCACCCCTTCGTTCCTCGGCTCCGGGGCCGGGGAGGCACCCGCCTCCTCGGCCCCGGAGCCGTTTGTCGTCAAGGGGCCTCCAGGGCTTCGACGCTGACCTGCGGGGATGTCGCGCCCCAACTGGAGGTCGTGTCACGGCTGTTGACAAAGCGGTGACCTGATAGAAACCTGACACCCCGACGGTGCAAAAGATTAACGAAAAAGCTCAATAAGTCTGTAGGTAGCCGTTATTCATTGTCAGAGTTCCGCTGGGTTCCTGGCGAGAGTCACTGTTTTCAGCGCGGCGCCGGGGCCCAGCAGGCGGAGAGGCCCATATGAGAGGCAAAATCCTGAGCTGGCGGTTGACGGTCGGCATGCTGATAGCCGCACTGGTCGCTGTCGGACTCCTGCCGGTCACCGCATACGCAGCAGCTGACGGGCCCAACCTGGCGCTCGGCAGAACGGCCACGGCCGGCGGCGCCCATGGCGCGTACCCGGCCGGCAACGTCACCGACGGAAGCCAGGCGTCCTACTGGGAGGGCCCGGCCGGGTCGTTCCCCCAGTGGGTGCAGGTCGACCTCGGCACCGGAACCCGGGTCGACAGCGTCGCCCTGAAGCTCCCCACCACCTGGGAGGCCCGGTCACAGACCGTCGCGGTGCTCGGCAGCACCGACGGCAGCGCCTTCACCACCCTCGCGGCCGCCCAGTCCCGCGCGTTCAGCCCCTCCCAGGCGAACACCGTGACCATCGGCCTCACCTCCGTCACCACCCGGTACCTCCGGATCCAGGTGACGTCGAACTCCGGCTGGAACGCAGCCCAGCTCTCCGAGCTGGAGGTCTACGGCGAAGGCGGCCCGGTCGACCCTCCCCCCGTCCAGGGGACCAACCTGGCGCGCAACAAGCCGATCGAGGCGACCTCGACCACGCAGACGTACGTCGCCGCCAACGCCAACGACGACAGCGCCACCACCTACTGGGAGTCCGCCGGCTTCCCGTCCAGCCTGACGGTGAAGCTCGGCGCCAACGCCGACGTGGAAGCCGTGGTCGTCAAGCTCAACCCCGACCAGGCGTGGGGCCCCAGGACCCAGTCGATCGAGGTCCTCGGACGTGAGCAGGCGGCCTCCGGCTTCACCTCGCTCAAGGCGCGGGCCGACTACGCCTTCAGCCCGTCCTCCGGACAGAACACCGTCACGATCCCGGTGACCGGCCGGTACGCCGACCTGCGCCTGACCTTCTTCTCCAACACCGGCGCCCCCGGCGGCCAGGTCGCGGAGTTCCAGGTCGTCGGCACAGCGGCGCCGAACCCCGACCTCACCGTCACCGACCTGACCTGGACCCCGTCCTCGCCGTCCGAGACGGACAGCGTGACCGTCAACGCCACGGTGCGCAACGCCGGTACGGCCGCCGCGCCCGCCACCACCGTCCAGGTCAGCCTGGAGGGCGCCGTGGCCGGTTCAGCCCCGGTCCCCGCGCTCGCCGCCGGAGCCTCGGCGACCGTCCCGGTCGCGGTGGGCAAGCGCCCCATGGGCTCCTACACCGTCTCGGCCGTGGTCGACCCGACCGACACCGTCGCGGAGCAGGACAACAGCAACAACAGCCGGACGGCCTCGGTGAAACTCGTCGTCGGCCAGAGCCCCGGTCCCGACCTGCGGGTCACGGGGATCACCACCAACCCGGCCAGCCCCGCCGTCGGCTCCGCCGTCAGCTTCACCGTCGCGGTCGAGAACCGCGGCACCACCGGCGTCTCGGCCGGCACGGTCACCCGGCTGACAGCCGGAACGACCACGCTCAACGGCGCCGCGGGCGCGATCGCCGCCGGCCAGACGGCCACCGTCGCCATCTCGGGCACCTGGACGGCCACCAGCGGTGGGGCCACGCTCACCGCGACCGCCGACGCCACCGGGACCGTCAGCGAGACCGACGAGAACAACAACGTCTTCACCCGCTCCCTCGTCGTCGGACGCGGCGCGGCCGTGCCGTACACCGAGTACGAGGCGGAGGACGCCCACTACGACGGCACCCTGCTCACCTCCGACCAGAAGCGGACCTTCGGCCACACCAACTTCGCCACCGAGTCCTCAGGCCGCAAGTCGGTGCGCCTCAACTCGCAAGGTCAGTACGTCGAGTTCACCGCGACGAACCCCTCCAACTCGATCGTCGTACGCAACTCGGTTCCCGACTCCGCCGCCGGCGGCGGAGCCGAGGCCACGATCAGCCTCTACGCGGACGGCGCCTTCGTCCGCAAGCTGACCCTGTCGTCCAAGCACAGCTGGCTCTACGGCACCACCGACGACCCCGAGGGCCTCACCAACCAGCCCGGCGGTGACGCACGGCGGCTCTTCGACGAGTCCCACGCGCTGCTGACGCAGACCTACCCGGTGGGCACGAAGTTCCGGCTCCAGCGCGATTCGGGCGACTCGGCCCCCTTCTACATCATCGACCTGATCGACCTGGAGCAGGTGGCGCCCCCGGCCGCCAAGCCGGCCAACTGCACCTCCATCACCGAGTACGGCGCCGTCCCCAACGACGGCATCGACGACACCGACGCCCTCCAGCGCGCCGTGACCGCCGACCAGAACGGCCAGATCTCCTGCGTCTGGATCCCCGCCGGTCAGTGGCGCCAGGAGCAGAAGATCCTGACCGACGACCCGCTCAACCGCGGCCAGTTCAACCAGGTCGGCATCCGGGACGTCACGATCCGCGGCGCGGGCATGTGGCACTCCCAGCTGTACACGCTGACCCCGCCGCACCAGGCGGGCGGCATCAACCACCCGCACGAGGGCAACTTCGGCTTCGACATCGACCACAACACGCAGATCTCCGACATCGCCATCTTCGGATCGGGCCAGATCCGCGGCGGTGACGGCAACGCCGAGGGCGGAGTCGGCCTCAACGGCCGCTTCGGTAAGGGCACCAAGATCAGCAACGTCTGGATCGAGCACGCCAACGTCGGCGTCTGGGCCGGCCGCGACTACTCCAACATCCCCGAGCTCTGGGGCCCCGGCGACGGGCTGGAGTTCACCGGCATGCGGATCCGCAACACCTACGCCGACGGCATCAACTTCGCCAACGGCACCCGCAACTCCACCGTCTTCGACTCGTCCTTCCGTAACACCGGCGACGACGCGCTGGCCGTCTGGGCCAGCAAGTACGTCAAGGACACCTCGGTGGACATCGGATCCAACAACCACTTCCGCAACAACACCATCCAGCTTCCGTGGCGTGCCAACGGCATCGCGGTCTACGGCGGCTTCGGGAACACCATCGAGAACAACATCATCTCGGACACCATGAACTACCCGGGCATCATGCTCGCGACCGACCACGACCCGCTGCCCTTCTCCGGGCAGACGCTGATCGCCAACAACGCCCTGCACCGCACCGGCGGCGCGTTCTGGAACGAGGACCAGGAGTTCGGCGCCATCACGCTCTTCGCACAGGGGCAGCCCATCCCGGGCGTCACCATCCGGGACTCCGAGATCCTCGACTCGACGTACGACGGCATCCAGTTCAAGACGGGTGGCGGCGAGATGCCGGACGTGAAGATCACGAACGTCCGGATCGACAAGTCGAACAACGGTTCCGGAGTCCTCGCGATGAGCGGTGCGCGCGGCAGCGCGACGCTGACGGGCGTGACCATCACCAACTCGGCCGAGGGCGACGTCCTCATCGAGCCCGGTTCGCAGTTCGTCGTCAACAGGACCGGCTGATCCTCACGCCACACCCCCATGCGGCGGCCCCCTCCGACGGGGGCCGCCGCCACTGAGCCGTGCCTCTCGCCGGTCGGGCGCGAGGCCGAGATCGAGGACTGAGAGGACAGATGAGCATCTCCAACTGGAGACTACGGTTCCTGAGCACCGTGGTCGCGACCAGCCTCCTGGCACTGGGCGGTCCGCTGATGACCGCGCAGGCCGCGGGTGGCCCCAACATCGCCCTCGGCGACGCGACGGCGGCGAGCAGTTCCGTGGCCGAGTACGGCGCCGGGAACATCACCGACGGCAACCAGGGCTCGTACTGGCAGAGCGCCGGCAGCAGCCTGCCCCAGTGGGTCCAGGCCGACCTCGGCACCACGACCCGTGTGGACGAGGTGGTCCTGAAACTGCCCGCAGGCTGGGAGAGCCGTAACCAGACACTCTCCGTCCAGGGCAGCGCCGACGGCACGAGCTTCGCCACGATCAAGAACTCCGCCACCTACACCTTCAGCCCGGGCGCGGCCAACACCGTGACGGTGACCTTCCCCGCCACCCAGGCGCGGTTCGTCCGGATCAACATCACCGCCAACACCGGCTGGCAGGCCGCCCAGCTCTCCGAGCTGGAGGTGCACGACGCCGACGGCTCCTCCGTCAACCTCGCGAGCGGACGCACCCTGACCGCGAGCAGTCATACCGAGGTGTACGCGGCGGGCAACGCCAACGACGGCAACCAGGCCACCTACTGGGAGAGCGCCAACAACGCCCTGCCCCAGTGGATCCAGGCCGACCTCGGCGCCGCCGTACGCGTCGACCGGGTCGTCCTGCGGCTGCCCTCCGGCTGGGAGACGCGCAGCCAGACCCTGAAGATCCAGGGCAGCACCAACGGCACCACCTTCACCGACCTGAACGCCTCCCGGGCGTACACCTTCGACGCGGCCGGCGGACACACCGCGACGATCACCTTCGACGCGGCCACCACCCGGTACGTCCGCGTCCTGGTCACGGCGAACAGCGTCCAGCCCGCGGCCCAGCTCTCCGAGTTGGAGGTCTACGGCCCGCAGACCGGCGACACGCAGGCCCCGTCCGTGCCCGCGAACCTCGCCTTCACCCAGCCGGCCACCGATCAGATCAGGCTCACCTGGAACGCCGCCACCGACAACGTCGCAGTGACGGGCTACGACATCTACGCCAACGGCTCCCTGCTGACCAGCGTCGCCGGGGGCGTCACCACGTTCACCGACACCCGGCCGGCGAACCAGACGGTCACCTACCTCGTCCGCGCGAAGGATGCCGCCGGCAACCAGTCGGCCGACAGCAACACAGTGACGCGTACCGCCGAGACCGGGGACACCCAGGCGCCGACCGCGCCCGCGAACCTCGCGCTCACCGAACCCGGTGCCGGACAGATCAAGCTGACCTGGGACGCCTCCTCGGACAACACCGGCGTCACCGGCTACGACGTCTACGCCAACAACACCCTCCGGGGCAGCGTGGCAGGCAACGTCACCACGTACACCGACACCCAGCCGGCCTCCGCCACCGTCACGTACCACGTCCGCGCCAAGGACGCCGCCGGCAACCAGTCGGCGAACAGCAACGCCGTGACCCGCTCCGGCACCGGCGGTACGGGCTCCAACCTCGCGGTCGGCAAGGAGATCGCCGCCTCCTCCACGGTGCACACCTACGCCGCGGTGAACGCCAACGACAACAACGTCACGACCTACTGGGAGGGCGCTGGCGGTAGCTACCCCCAGACCCTCACCGTGAAGCTGGGCTCCAACGCCGACCTCGACCGGCTCGTCCTCAAGCTCAACCCGGACTCGGCCTGGGCCACCCGCAGCCAGACCGTCGAGGTTCTCGGCCGCGAGCAGAGCGCCTCCGGCTTCGGCGGCCTTGTCGCGGCGAAGAGCTACACCTTCGACCCGGCGAGCGGCAACACCGTCACGATCCCGGTCTCGGCCCGGGTCGCGGACGTCCAGCTGAGGTTCACCGCCAACTCCGGCTCCTCGGCGGGCCAGCTCGCCGAGTTCCAGATCATCGGCGTACCGGCGCCCAACCCGGACCTGGAGGTCACCGCTCTGACCGCCTCGCCCGCATCCCCGGTCGAGTCGGACCCGATCACGGTGAGCGCCACCGTCCGCAACAGCGGTCCGGCCGCCGCACCGGCCAGCGCCGTCGCGCTGCGGCTGGGCGGCACCAAGGTCGCCACCGCCCAGGTCGGCGCTCTGGCCGCCGGCGCCCAGACCACGGTCAGCGCCTCCATCGGCGCGCGGGACGCCGGTTCGTACCAGCTGAGCGCGGTCGCCGACGAGGCGAACGCGGTCATCGAACAGAACGAGTCCAACAACACCTTCACCAGCTCCAACGACCTGGTGGTCAGGCCGGTCTCCAGCTCCGACCTGGTCGCGTCCTCCGTGACGACCTCACCGTCCAGCCCCGCGGCCGGTGACGCCGTCACCTTCAAGGTGGCCGTGAAGAACCAGGGCACCGTGGCGAGCGCGTCGGGCAGCCACGGCGTCACGCTCACCCTGGTCGACTCGACGGGCGCCACGGTCAAGACGCTGACCGGGGCGCACTCCGGAGCCATCGCGGCCGGAGCCACGGCCGAGGTGAGCTTCGGCTCCTGGACCGCCGTCAACGGCTCGTACACCGTGAAGGTCGTCATCGCCGACGACGCCAACGAACTGCCGGTCAAGCGCGCCAACAACACCTCCACCCAGCCGCTGTTCGTCGGCCGCGGCGCCAACATGCCGTACGACATGTACGAGGCGGAGGACGGCACCGCTGGGGGAGGCGCGCAGGTCATCGGCCCGAACCGGACCGTCGGAGACATCGCGGGCGAGGCGTCGGGCCGCAAGGCCGTGAACCTGGACGCGACGGGCGAGTACGTCGAGTTCACCACCCGCGCCGACACGAACACCCTGGTCGCCCGCGTCTCGCTGCCCGACGCCCCGGGCGGCGGCGGCATCGACTCCACGATCAACGTGTACGTCGACGGGGTGTTCAAGAAGGCGCTCCCGGTGACGTCGAAGTACGCCTGGCTGTACGGCGCCGAGACCGCGCCCGGCAACTCCCCGGGTGCCGGCGCCCCGCGCCACATCTATGACGAGGCGAACGTCATGCTCGGCGAGACCGTGCGGGCGGGCAGCAGGATCCGGCTCCAGAAGGACGCCGCCAACAGCCAGCCGTACGCGATCGACTTCGTGAACCTGGAGCAGGTCGCGCCGGTCGCCAACCCGGACCCGGCCACGTACACGGTGCCCGCCGGATTCGGTCACCAGGACGTCCAGAACGCGCTCGACAAGGTACGGATGGACACCACGGGCACCCTCGTGGGCGTCTATCTGCCGCCGGGCGACTACCAGACGTCGAGCAAGTTCCAGGTGTACGGCAAGGCGGTGAAGGTCGTCGGTGCCGGGCCCTGGTACACGAAGTTCCACGCGCCCTCCGCGCAGGACAACACCGACGTCGGCTTCCGGGCCGAGGCGGCGGCGAAGGGCTCGCTCTTCAAGGGCTTCGCGTACTTCGGCAACTACACCTCGCGGA
Source organism: Streptomyces sp. NBC_01217 (assembly GCF_035994185.1). Classification (NCBI taxonomy): domain Bacteria; kingdom Bacillati; phylum Actinomycetota; class Actinomycetes; order Kitasatosporales; family Streptomycetaceae; genus Streptomyces; species Streptomyces sp. NBC_01217. The sequence goes on along the minus strand of NZ_CP108538.1, from coordinate 2,145,175 downwards.
TCGACGGCCCGGGAAAGGTCTTCGACTTCGCCAACGTCACGGACATCGTGATCGACGACATCTGGAACGAGCACATGGTGTGCCTCTACTGGGGCGCCAACACCGACCGGATCACGATCAAGAACTCGCGGATCCGGAACATGTTCGCCGACGGCATCAACATGACCAACGGCTCCACGGACAACCTCGTGACCAACAACGACGCGCGGGCCACCGGTGACGACAGCTTCGCGCTCTTCTCCGCGATCGACGCGGGCGGGGCGGACATGAAGGACAACGTCTACGAGAACCTGACGTCGACGCTCACGTGGCGGGCCGCGGGTGTCGCCGTCTACGGCGGCTACAACAACACCTTCCGCAACATCCACATTGCGGACACACTCGTCTACTCCGGCATCACGATCTCCTCGCTGGACTTCGGCTACCCGATGAACGGCTTCGGCACCGATCCCACGACCTTCGAGAACATCTCGATCGTCCGGGCCGGCGGGCACTTCTGGGGCTCGCAGACCTTCCCGGGCATTTGGGTGTTCTCCGCCTCCAAGGTCTTCCAGGGGATCAGGGTCAACCACGTCGACATCGTCGATCCGACGTACAGCGGCGTGATGTTCCAGACGAACTACGTCGGCGGGCAGCCGCAGTTCCCGATCAAGGACACCGTGTTCACGGACATCTCGATCACGGGCGCGCGCAAGAGCGGGGACGCGTACGACGCGAAGTCGGGCTTCGGCCTGTGGGCCAACGAGATGCCCGAGTCGGGGCAGGGCCCCGCCGTCGGGGAGGTGACCTTCAACGGCCTGGAGCTGAGCAACAACGCGGTGGACATCCGCAACACCACGTCCACCTTCAAGATCAACGCAAACCCCTAGCGGGTACGGCGACACCACGGGCGCAGGCCCGGCGAGGTCGGCGCAGGCGGCTTGCGGCTGCTTGCGCCGGCCTTGCGTGCGTGGGGGCCGATCGGCCTTTCGTGCGCCCCATTCCCCGGCCTCCTTCCTCTTCCTGTCAGGCAATTACGAAATCAGCGCGATATCTTGCGTTCACTTGTCGGGAGTGGTTGAGTGTGGCGCGCCCCACAACGCACCGGCGGTGGGGCGAACCTCCACGTTCATGCCCGAAGGGGACCACCATGAGAAGTGCCCGGTTCCGCCGTACGCGCCGCGCCAGCGCGGTCACCCTCGTCTCCGCGCTCACGCTGACCGCGCTCGCCGCCTGCGGCACCAGCAGCAGCAACAACGGCAGCGGTGGTTCCGAGGGCGGCGGGTCGTCCGACCCCGCCGCTCCGCTGGATCCGAAGACCAAGGTGACGCTCACCATCGACTGCATGCCCCCGGCGGCGAAGGCGGCCGAGCTCAAGGAGTGGAAGGAGGACGTCGCCGCCTTCAACAAGACGTACCCCAACGTCACGATCGAGGGCCGCTCCACCGCAGGCCAGTGCCTCGAACCGCCCCGCTTCACCGCGATGCTCAAGGCCAAGTCCCAGCCGGACGTCTTCTACACGTACTTCACCGACCTGCCACAGGTCCTGGACAACGACGGCGTCGCCGACATCACCGCGTACGTCAACGACAAGTCGGTCCCCGCCCTGAAGGACATCGACCCGAACGTCCTCGGCTCGCTGAAGCAGGACGGCAAGCTGTACGGCCTGCCCACCAGCAACTACACGATGGGCCTGCTCGTCAACCGCAAGCTCTTCCAGCAGGCCGGCCTCGACCCCGACGCCCCGCCGCGCACCTGGGAGGAGGTCCGCGCCGCCGCGAAGAAGATCGCCGGACTGGGCAACGGAGTCGCGGGCTTCGGGGAGTACAGCGCGGGCAACACCGGCGGCTGGCACTTCACCGCGCAGATGTACAGCGTGGGCGGGGAGGTCGTCGACGCGAGCGGCAAGAAGGCCGCCTTCAACAACGAGCTCGGCAAGCAGGTCGCGAATAACCTCCACGCCATGCGCTGGGAGGACGACAGCATGGGCAAGACCCAGCTGCTCAAGTGGGGCGACCTTCAGAAGCAGATCGCCACCGACAAGCTCGGCATGTTCCTCGCCGCGCCCGACGACATCGCGTACATGGTCCAGCAACTCGGCGCGAAATACGAGAACTTCGGCATGGGACCGATCCCCGGTGAGAAGGCCACGCTGGCCGGCGGCAACAACTACATGATCAAGAAGGGGATCTCCTCCGACAAGATCAAGGCCGCGGTCGCCTGGCTGAACTTCAAGAACCTCACCGTCGGCAAGGGCCAGTTCGACTGGGCGCGCACCAAGCAGGACGGCCTGCCCGTGGGCGTCCCGCAGCCCAACTTCTGGCTGAACGAGTCCAAGGCCACGGACGACGCCGCCCGCGTGGAGCACGCCACCATGCCGGTCGCGAACTTCAAGGCCTTCATGGACAACCCCGTCGCGGGCAAGGCGGAGCCGGCGAAGGCCCAGGAGGTCTACAAGGTCCTCGACAACGTGATGTCCGGCATCCTCACCAACAAGAACGCCGACATAGACAAGCTGCTCTCCACCGCCGAGTCGCAGGTGAACCAGGTCCTCGCCACCGGATGACCGGATCCGGGCAGGGGCGGACCGATGTGCCGCCCCCGCCCGGGACCTCGACCATCCGGAGGACGACGACCCGACAACCCGGCAGACCAGCACCAAGGAGCGACGATGTCGGCCCCCAGCCTGACCCCGAGCAAGGCGGGTTCCCCCCGCCACCGCGTGCCGCACGAGACGGAACCCGCGCCCCCCGGTGGCCGGTTCGCGAAGAGCCTGCGGCGCAATCTCACCGCCCACGGGTTCCTCATCGGGGCGGTCGTCTGCTTCGCGGTGTTCTCCTGGTATCCGATGGTCAGGGAGTTCTTCCTGGCCTTCCAGAAGACCGAGAGCGGGCAGACCACCTGGGTCGGTCTCGACAACCTCGTCACGGTCTACAACGACCCGGCCTTCTGGCAGGCGTGGAGCAACACGCTCCTGTTCACCGTGCTCGCGCTGATCCTCGGATTCGCCGTCCCGTTCGTCGTCGCCCTCGTCATCAACGAGTTCCACCACGGACAGGGCTACCTCCGGCTGCTCGTCTACCTGCCCGTGATGCTGCCGCCGGTCGCTTCGGTCCTCCTCTTCAAGTACCTCTACGACCCCGGCTACGGCCTGCTCAACGGGCTGTTCACCTCGATCGGCCTGCCCGAGCAGCAGTGGCTCCAGGACCCCGACCTCTCCATGCTCTCCGTCGTCATCGCCTCGACCTGGATGAACATGGGCGGCGCTGCCCTCATCTACCTCGCCGCGCTCCAGTCCATCCCCGGCGAGCTGTACGAGGCGGCCGAGCTGGACGGCGCCGGACTGTTCCGCAAGATCTGGCACGTCACCATCCCGCAGACGCGCCTCATCCTGTCGCTGATGCTGCTCATGCAGATCATCGCGACCATGCAGGTCTTCGTCGAACCCTTCCTGCTCACCGGCGGCGCCGGCCCCGAGGGGTCCACCACGACGGTCGTCTACCTCATCTACCAGTACGCCTTCAACTTCAACAACTACGGTGCCGCGGCGGCGCTCGGTCTGCTCCTGCTCGTACTCCTGGCCGGATTCTCGGCCGCGTACGTGAAGCTCAGCCGCGCCGAGGACGAGTAGGACCGGGGAGACCAGCATGTCCACACGCACACTCATCTCGCCGGCGCAGCTCGCCCGCCCCCGAGGCAAGGTCGTCTACTGGACCGTCTTCGCCGTGGTCATCGGCGGGTTCACCCTGGCGTTCCTGGGCCCCCTCTACTGGATGGTGTCCAGCGGCTTCAAGGATGCCCAGGAAGTGATCCAGACACCGCCGACCCTGGTGCCCGGCTCGTTCACGCCGGACAACTACACCCGGGCCTGGGAGGTCATGGACCTCGCCACCCTGCTGTTCAACACCCTCTACTACGCGTTCGGCGCACTCGCCTTCCAGCTCGTCCTCGATGTCGCGGCCGCCTACTCGCTCTCCAAGCTGCGGCCCGTGCTCGGCAAGGCGATCCTCGGCATGATGCTGGCGACCCTGATGATCCCCGCGACCGTCCTCGTCGTGCCGCAGTACCTCACGGTCCTGGACGTGCCCGTCGTGGAGCGCAACCTGCTGAACACGCCCTGGGTGATCTGGCTCCCGTCCGTCACCAACGCCTTCAACATCTTCCTGCTCAAGCGGTTCTTCGACTCGATCCCGAGGGAGCTCCTCGACGCCGCGTCGATGGACGGGGCCTCCCCCATGCGGATCCTGTGGTCGATCGTGCTGCCCATCTCCCGGCCGATCCTGGGCGTCGTGTCGATCTTCGCCATCGTGGGGGTCTGGAAGGACTTCCTCTGGCCGATGCTCACGCTCCCCGACCCCGCGATGCAGACGCTCAACGTCGGGATCTACTCGCTGTCCAACGGCGTGCCGGTGAACGTGCTGATCGCCGCGCTGACCATCGCCTCCGTGCCGACCCTGCTCATCTTCCTGGTCTTCCAGCGCAACATCATGAGCGGTCTCACCGCCGGCGGACTCAAGGGCTGACCGGGCCCGTTCCCACCTCCGCACCCAAGACCTTCGTCGCCGGCCCGTCCACACGCCCCGCAGCAATCGGGACGGCGACGAAGAACCCCGACCTGCCCGAAAGGACCGTCACGTGGCAGCCCCTCACTCGCACCGCACCGACGACTGGTGGCGCGACGCCGTCATCTACCAGGTGTACCCACGCAGCTTCGCCGACGGCGACGGCGACGGCACGGGGGATCTCGCGGGCGTCCGGGCGAGACTGCCCTACCTTGCCGAACTGGGCGTCGACGCCGTCTGGTTCACCCCGTGGTACCTCTCGCCGCTGGTGGACGGCGGGTACGACGTCGCCGACTACCGGACCATCGACCCCGCCTTCGGCACCCTCGCCGAGGCCGAGAAGCTGATCACCGAAGCCCGGGAACTCGGCATCCGAGTGATCGTCGACATCGTCCCCAACCACGTCTCCGACCAGCACGCCTGGTTCCGCGCGGCCCTGGCGGCCGGCCCCGGGAGCCCCGAGCGCGAGCTGTTCCACTTCCGTCCCGGCCGGGGGGAGAACGGTGAACTCCCGCCCAACAACTGGCCCTCGCAGTTCTCGGGACGAACCTGGACCCGGGTCGAGGACGGCGAGTGGTACCTCCACCTCTTCACCCCCGAGCAGCCGGATCTCAACTGGGCCCACCCGTCGGTCCGCCAGGAGCACGAGGACGTCCTGCGCTTCTGGTTCGAGCGCGGTGTCGCCGGCGTACGGATCGACTCCGCCGCGCTGCTGGCCAAGGACCCGGCGCTCGCCGACTTCGTCGAGGGCGTCGACCCGCACCCGTACATCGACCAGGACGAACTCCACGACATCTACCGGTCCTGGCGCGCGATAGCCGACGTCTACCAGGGGGTCTTCGTCGGCGAGGTCTGGCTGCCGGACTCCGAGCGCTTCGCCCGCTACCTGCGCCCCGACGAGCTGCACACCGCCTTCAACTTCAACTTCCTCTCCTGCCCATGGGAGCCGGACCGGCTGCGCCGCACCATCGACGACACCCTGGCCGAGCACGCCCCGGTCGGAGCCCCCGCGACCTGGGTCCTGTGCAACCACGACGTCACCCGGACCGCCACCCGCTACGGGCGCACGGACACCGGCTTCGACTTCGCGAAGAAGGCCTTCGGAACCCCCAGCGACCTCGGCCTCGGCACCCGGCGCGCCCGCGCCGCCGCGCTGCTCACCCTCGCGCTGCCCGGATCGGTCTATGTGTACCAGGGCGAGGAACTCGGGCTGCCCGAGGCCGACATCCCGCTCGACCGCATCCAGGACCCCATGCACGCCCGCTCCGAGGGCGTCGACCCCGGACGCGACGGCTGCCGCGTCCCGCTGCCCTGGACCGCCGAAGCGCCCTGGTACGGCTTCGGTTCGGCATCCGAACCGTGGCTGCCCCAGCCCAGGGACTGGGCGCGCTACGCGGTGGACCGCCAGCAGACCGACCCGGAGTCGATGCTCGCGCTGTACCGGACGGCCTTGGCGCTGCGCCGGACCGACGAGGGCTTCGGCGACGGGCCCATGACCTGGCTGCCCGCCGATGAGGGGGTGCTCGCCTTCGCCCGTACGGAGGGCCTGGTGTGCGTCGTCAACCTCGCGCGCACGCCCGCCGCCCTCCCGCCGTACGAGCGGATCCTTCTCGCCAGCGGACCGCTCGACGCCGAGGGGCGGCTGCCTCAGGACACGGGGGTGTGGCTGCGCGTCTGACGGCTCGACCGGGGGCCTGTCGATCCACAGCCAATCGCAATGGTGATGCACTGTGCCGCAGAATTCTGCGCAGGATGCGCAATTCAGCGACTGAATCTCGATCGAAGTCTTGTGGAGGCGCAAGGGTGCGCCTGATGTCCCCGCTCCGCCGGTGTTCCGCCGACCGAGCGATCCTCCCCATCCGACAGAAGTGAGGCCCGATGCTCCCGAGCCGCCGCCGATGCCGAGCGCGCACCGGCAGGAGAACCACCGCCGTCGTCTGCGCCCTTCTCGCCCTCGGCGTGAGCTATGACGGCTCCGCCGCCTCAGCTGCCCCCCGGCCGCCTGCCTCCGCCGACAGCCGACCGGTCATCACCCGCGCGGCCCTCGACCCGGAGCTCGTCGCGGGACGCGGCGCCGACGTGGCCTTCGACGAGCAGGAGGCGGAGAACGCCCGTACCGACGGCGTCGTCATCGGACCGGACCGGACGCCGTACACGTTGCCCTCCGAGGCGTCCGGACGCCGAGCCGTCCGACTGACCCCTGGACAGTACGTCGAGTTCGTCCTCCCCCGTGCCGCCAACGCCCTGACCGTGCGCTACAGCGTCCCCGACGCGCCGGAAGGCGGCGGCATCACCGCGCCCCTGCACGTCACCGTCAACGGCGGCCACCGCACGTCCATGACGCTCACCTCGCAGTACGCCTGGCTCTACAACCAGTATCCCTTCACCAACGACCCCCGGGCGGACCTCCTCCACCCCGACTGGTGGACCACCGAGTGTTCCTGCGTCCCGGCGGCAACCACGCCGGCACCCCGGTTCGACAAGCCGTTTCGCCCCACGCACTTCTACGACGAGCAGCGCCTGCGCCTGGACAGGACCTACCGCGCAGGTGACCGTGTACGCCTCACCCTTCCAGAGGGCAGCCGTGCCGCCTGGGCCGTCGTCGACCTGCTCGACTCGGAACTCGTCGGACGCCCGCATGTCGACCACCACGCCGTCAACGTCCTCGCCTTCGGCGCCGATCCGACCGGCCGACGGGACGCGGCGCCCGCCATCGAGCGCGCCATCGCCTTCGCGCGGCGCGCCCACCGGAGCGTCCATCTGCCGCCCGGCACCTACCAGGTCAACCGCCACATCGTCGTGGACGACATCACGCTCACAGGCGCGGGCAGCTGGTACACGATCATCAAGGGCCGCCAGGTCACCCTCGACGAGCCCGCGCCCGACGGCTCGACCCACACCGGCGTCGGCTTCCACGGCAAGAACGCTGCGGACGGAGGCAGCCGCAACGTGCACCTCTCCGGCTTCGCGATCGAGGGCGACGTCCGCGAGCGCGTCGACACCGACCAGGTGAACGCCATCGGCGGCGCGATGAGCGCGTCGACCATCGACGGCCTCTACCTCCACCACACCAAGGTGGGCCTCTGGTTCGACGGTCCGATGTCGGACGTGAAGGTCACGAACAACGTCATCGTGGACCAGATCGCCGACGCCCTCAACTTCCACACCGGCGTCACCGACTCGGAGGTACGCGACAACTTCGTCCGCAACACGGGGGACGATGGCCTCGCCATGTGGTCGGACGGGACCGCGAACGCGAGCAACACCATCTCCCACAACACCGTCCAGTCCCCGACCCTCGCCAATGGCATCGCGATCTACGGCGGCGGGAACAACACCGTCGCGGGCAACCTGGTCGCCGACCCGGTCCGCGAGGGCAGCGGTCTCCACGCGGGCTCCCGTTTCGGAGCCGAACCGTTCACCGGTGCGCTCCGCTTCACCGACAACACGACCGTGCGCGCCGGCACCCTCGACCTGAACTGGAACATCGGGCTCGGCGCCATCTGGTTCTACGCCCTCGACAAGAGCATCGACGCCGACATCCGCGTGAGCGGCGACCACTACCTCGACAGCGCCTACAACGCGATCATGCTGGTCAGTGAGTACGCCGTGAAGGACCGGTACGACATCCCGGGCGTCCAATTCAAGGACATCCGCGTCGACGGCACCGGCACCTCCGTCGTCAGCGCCCGCGTGAAGGGCTCCGCGACCTTCGAGAACGTGGACGCACGCGGCGTGGGAGCGGTCGGCGTCAACAACTGCGGTTCGTTCAACTTCCCCGCAACCGGCTCGGAGTTCACCCTGGAGGACCGAGGCGGCAACGACGGCGGCTGGCTCGCGGACTGGCTGCTGCCCAACACCATCACCTGCGACGACCGCCCCACGGTCGTGGTGCCTCCACCGCCGTCACGATGGTGACGCTCTCGACTTTCGCAGTGCCGGGTGCTTTGCGCGGCAGCTTCACCCCCGCTGACGGTGGCGGTGGACGACCCACTGTTCGAACGGCGCGGGAAGAAGGGCTGCCGAGAGGGAAAGAGATGCTCAACAATTGTGGGAGGACCGGGCTCCGCGCTCTGGCATGATCGAACTCCTATGCGGCAGACCGGGGCGGGTGCATGAGCATGCGGGAACGGACAGGAGCGGCCGGGACGGGGACCGGGGCCGGGAGACGGCGGCCGGTGGCGGTCGCGCTCATGGCCGGGGCGCTGGGCCTGTCGCTCTCGGGATGTGCCGGGTTTCTCGTGCCGGCGGGCGAGGGCGAGCCGGAGCCGACACCGACCGCGTCGTACCGGGTGCACGCGGACAAGCTGCCGTCGCCGTTTCCGAGCGCCTCCGTGCCGCTCCCCGACCGGCCACCGCCGCCGTCGGCGCAGGGCCCCGGCCCCACGCCCACCGCGCGCGCCGGCTGTCCGTCCTCCGGGGTCGTCGTCGACATGGGCGAGGTGCAGGCGGCGCTGGGCCACCGGGCCGTCGGCCTCACCCTCACCAACTGCGGCGACAAGCCGTACCGCGTCGACGGCTACCCGTCCGTCCGCGCCCTGGACGACGCCGGTGACCCGCTGGCGGTCCCGGTGAATCCGGGCTCCTCCTACATGGGGAGCGATCCGGGCCCCGAGGAGGTCATGCTGAAGCCGGGAGAGGCGGTGCAGTCGCTGCTCGCCTGGGTCTCCACCCCGACCGGCGGCGACCTCATCGAGGGCGACGCGCTGGAGGTCGCACCGGCCCCCGGCCTGGAGGCGCGCACCTTCCCGCTGAAGGGCAGCGACGTACGGCTGCTCGACGAGCTGAACATGACCGCCTGGCGGACCCAGCCGTCCCAGTAGTGCGGAATCAGGGAATCAGAGAGCGAGCTTGAAGCCTTCGTGGCTGCGGGCGAAGCCCAGCGACTCGTAGAACCGGTGCGCGTCCGTACGCCGCTTGCCGCTGGTGAGCTGCATCAGCCCGCACCCCCGCAGCCGGGCCCGGTCGACGGCCTGCTTCATCAGTTCCCGCCCCAGCCCGCCGCCCCGCCGGTCGGCCCTGATCCGTACCGCCTCGATCAGCGCCCGCTCCTCGCCGTGCTTGCCGAGCCCCGGTATGTACGTCACCTGCAGACATCCCACGACGGTGTCGCCGTCGACCAGTACGAGCATCTCGTTGCGCGGGTCCGTCTCGATGGCGGCGAAAGCCCGCTCGTACGCGTCGTCGACCACGACCGAAGCCGGATCGACGACCCGCTCCTCGTCCGCGAGGAGGGCGAGGACGGCGGGCAGGTCGGTGCGGGTGGCGGTACGAAGGATCACGGCCCGGAGTCTGGCACGGACGCCGGAGCGCTCAGTACCCGGACGTCAGCGGCGTGCCATGTAGAGGGCGAAGGCCCTGTGGAGCGTCTTGTTGATCGGGCGGTCCCACTCGCCGACGTACTCGGCGGCCCGGCCGCCGGTGCCGACCTTGAAGCGCAGCAGGCCCAGGAGGTGGTTGCTCTCGTCCAGGGTGTCGGTGATGCCGCGCAGGTCGTACACGGCCGCGCCCCTCTCGTAGGCGTCGCTCATCATGCGCCACTGGATCGCGTTGTTGGGCTGGACCTCGCGCTTGCGGCCGGTCGAGGCGCCGTAGGAGTACCAGACGTGGTTCCCGACGGTCAGCATCGTCGCGGCGGCGAGGACCTCGCCCTCGTGGTGGGCGAGATAGAGCCGCATCCGGTCGGGGTCCTCGGTCCGCAGGGCTGTCCACATGCGCTGGAAGTAGACGAGCGGGCGAGGGGCGAAGCGGTCGCGCAGGGCCGTCTCGCGGTACAGCTCGTAGAAGGCCGGAAGATCCTCGTAACCGCCCTCGACGACCTTGACGCCCGCCTTCTCCGCCTTCTTGATGTTGCGCCGCCACTGCTGGTTCAGATTGCCCCGGATCTCCTCCAGCGACTGACCGGTGAACGGCACCTGGAAGACGTGCCGGGGCTGTCCGGCGCTGAAACCCTCCTCGCCACCCTCCTCGTCCTGCTGCCAGCCCAGTTTGCGCAGCTGCTCCATGAGCGCGGCGGCCTGCGGGTCGTCCATGTCCGGCGGTACGTCGCGCAGCCGTCCGGCGGCCGGGTCGGCGATGGCGTCCTTGACGGTGGAGGCGTCCCACCGCCGGGCGACCACCGGTGGGCCCATGCGCACCGAGAACGCACGCTGCGCCTTCAGGTGCGCCAGCATCGGATCGAGCCACGGACCCAGTCCCGCGGCGTCGTGCCAGTCGATGACGGGGCCCTCCGGCAGATAGGCCAGATAGCGCTTCACCACGGGGATCGGCCGGTAGAGGACGAGCCCGGCTCCGACGAGCCGTTCCGGGCCGCCGACCTCCCGGTGGAACCAGCCGATGCTCTCCGACTGCCAGTCGGGCTTCACATCGCCCCACGACGGAACCTGCATGTGGCTCACTGCGGGCCGGTTCGCCACGAACGCCAGATGTTCCTCGCGGCTGATCGCCTTGAGACGCAGCTTCATGCGGTACTCCGTTCGTTGTCCTGTCGGTGGGCCCGAGGGTGTCAACGGGGGGTGGCGTTGACCTCAAGCGCACTTGACGTACCAGGGTGGTCGGCAGCGGCGCACCGCGTGGGTGCACCATTCAGGAGGACCCGCCATGAGTGTGCAATTCGAATCCCGTCCTGATCTTGCCCGTAACGACGCCGGTCCCGTCGGAGCGAGCACCTGGGATGTCGGCACTCCCGAGCGGCAGCGACAGGCGGTCGAGGCCATCCGCAAGGCATGGGAGAGCCGGGAGTGGCCGCATCCGGGGCTGCTCTCGTACACCGTTCATGCCGGTGAGGACGGGAAAACCTTGTTCCACTACAGCCAGTGGAGTGACGAGCATGCCTGTCAGGACTTCTTCCGGCACGGCAGGGACGCGCGCAACGCGGACATCGACGCCACCGTGCCGGGCATCCGCCGCCTCGGGCTGCACACCCTTGAGCTGTACCGCTCCGTGCCGCCGCGGGAGGGGGACGGGCGGGAGCCCGGGTGCGTCGTGATCGTCGACGTCGAGTTCGACGGGCCGGACAAGGCGCGGCAGCGGGACTGGGTGGACACCGTGTTCGAGGCGCTCGGGACCGATCCGGCGCCCGCCCCCGGTGGCATCTCCGGACACTTCCATGTGAGCACCGACGGAACGCGCGTACTCAATTACGCCGAATGGGAGAGCGCACAGGCCCATGTCGACGCGCTGGCCGGGCCCGGTGACGGGATCGGGTCGAGGACGCCGCAGTGGGAGCGGGTGCAGTCGTACCCGGGGGTGACCGGCGGAGGCGTGCACCGCTACACGCCCGCGCTCGGCATGAGGCCGGGGGCGGGCGCTTGACGGTGCTGCGCATGTATGGGCTGAGGGCGGAAGCGGAGCACGGGGAGGCGGACACCGAGTGGAGGCCCGTGCACGTCAATCCCGGGTGAGGGCACGGCAGTTGTCAAGGTCCTGTGGGTGTACCGCCGCTGTCCGTCGGATGCACCGGGTGGCAAGGGATGAAATGCGTCTACGCTTGGGCCGCCTGACCCCGTAGGCCCCGTACGCCCCGAGGAGAACCACCTGATGTCCGCAGAGCGCCCCACCCTGCCGCCCGTCCGGCTGCACACCGAGGCCGAGCTGGCACGGGACGCGCTCGCCGCGCCGCTGCTCGCCCGCGCCGTCCGGCTCGCCCGCTGGGCGGGGCCCGGGACCCGGGTCGGCGCCGGTGGCGAGCTCGTCGAGGAACAGCTGCCCGCGGCGGCCGAGCACCTCGGCCTCACGGCGGACGAGGACGGTGCCGCGGAGGCGAGCGAGGCATGGCGGCTCGCGGTCGACGCGGGGCTCGTCGACGTCGAGGACCCGCAGGAGGCCGAGGGGGACGACGCGGAGGGGACCGCCGTCGCGGGCGAGAACCTGGCGCTGATCACCGGCGGTTCACCGCAGGACGTCCTCTCGATCTGGCTCGACGGCCTGGAGGCCGTCCACGCCGATGCCACCGCGCCCGTCTTCGAGGACCTCGCCGATCTCGTCGCCGAGGACGGCTCGGTCGACTTCGAATCCCTGGACTGGGACCCGGAGGTCGAGGCGGAGTTCCTCGACGGGGTCCTCGGCAATCTGTATCTGCTCACCGCGGGCGACGGCGGCACGGACGCGGCGCCCGTACCGCTGCCCGCGCTCGCCGCGTCGATGATCGTGCCCGACGACATGAGCGAGCCCACCGACGACATTCTTGAGCAGGTGTCCGAGGCGATGCTGCGCCTCGACGACCAGTTCCGGGTCCTCGAACCCATCGGGATCGTCGAATACCGGCCGGTGGACGAGGCGTTGCTGGCCGAGGAGGGCGAGGGCGCCACCCCGCCGGCCGACGACGAGGACGTCACCCGGTACGGAATGGTGAAGCTGACCCCCCTCGGCGTGTACGGCATCCGGGCCCGGATGCTGGAGGCCGGGGTGGACGCCCCGGCGATCGGCGACCTCGTGGACAAGGGCGCCGACGCACTCCTCGGCGGCATCGCGTACTACCCCGAGACGGCGGCGAGCGGCGAGGTCCGGCTGTGGCTCGACCGGCGCGGCGCGGACGGGGCGGCGGCCGAACTCCTCGCGGCGGCCCGGGGCGTGGACCAGCAGGCGCCGCTGCGCCGCCTCCACTGCCAGCAGGCGCTCGCCCTGGTCGGCGCGGAGGCGGAGCCCGCGGTGCGCGCGGTGCTGGACGACCCCGAGCTGGGCGGGCTCGCGCGGGTCTGGCTCGCGGAGCTGGGCGCGGCGGACGTACCCGCACCGCCGGAGTCGATGATCTTCTGGCTCGCCATCGACACGATCGCGGCCCAGCTGGAGGCCGAGGGCGATCTGGACGAGCTCCAGGACCTGGTCGAGGGCCTGGCGGGCCGGCACAGCGGCTTCTTCGAGGAGGCGTGGCGGGTGGAGCACCCGGCGACGGCGGATGTCCTCGAAGCGATGGGGCGGCTGCACAGCGACAAGAAGAAGGCCAAGGAGGCCCGCAAGGCGGCGTTCAAGGCGCGGTCGCGGTCGGGGGCCTGAGAAGCGGCGGCGGTACGCGGGGGACTGCGGGGACCGGGCTCGGTATCGGCATCGGCCCGGTATCGGCTCGGTTCGGCATGGGCATTCGATCCGGCCGGGCCCTTCCGGTCAGGTGCATCCGGCCAACTCCACAGGAAGGATGCCCCTCGACGTCGTCCGTAGTTCAACTGGTGTTGGCGCAAGGGCGCAAATGTGGGCGCGCCAACAACACGCCCAGTCGCTCCAGGAGTACGTGATGGCCCTCACGCGCAGGGATTTCACCAGGCAGTCCGCCCTCACCGGTGCCGGCATCGCCCTGACCGGCACGGTCGCCGCGCTGGCCACCGCGCCCGGCGCCCTGGCCGCCGAGGACTCGAAGCACGGCCACGACGGCCACGGACATGACCACGACCACGACCACGGGCACAGCCACGAGCCCGGTTACGGGCCGCTGATCGACGACGCCGAGGGGCTCCTCGCGCTGCCCGCCGGCTTCTCCTACAAGGTCATCACCCACAGCGGTGTCACCAAGCTGGAGTCCGGCGAGTTCACCCCCTCCAACCACGACGGCACGGCCGCCTTCGAGGGCCCGCGCGGCGTCACCCTGCTCGTCAACAACCACGAGCTGAGCGGCACCCGCACCGGCTGGGCGTACCCCGTTCCGCTCACCGAGGGCCTCGTCTACGACCCGATCGCCGCCGGTGGCTGCACGGTCGTGGAGACCCGCCGCGACGGCCGTACCGCAGAGTGGGTCGGCATCGCCGGCACGTCCACCAACTGCGCCGGTGGCTCCACCCCGTGGGACACCTGGCTCACCTGCGAGGAGACCGAGGACAAGGCCGGCAAGAACGGCCTGCTCAAGGACCACGGCTACGTCTTCGAGGTCGACCCGTACGACAAGCGCGCCAACCGCGACCCGCGCCCGATCAAGGCGCTCGGCCGGTACGCCCACGAGGCCGTCGTCATCGACCCCAAGCTCGGCCACGCCTACCTGACCGAGGACGCCGCGGGCCCCAACGGCCTGCTCTACCGCTGGGTCCCGCCGCACGGCTTCCGGCACGGCCGCGGCAAGCTGCGCACCCTCGCCGACGACGCCGGTGTCCTCCAGGCCGCCAAGTGCTTCGACCGCACCGGCAAGTTCGTCGACGACCTGTCCCGCGCCACGAAGATCGGCACGGTGTACGGCGTGGACTGGGCCGAGGTGCCCGACCGTGACGCGAAGACCGTCTCGGTGCGCAAGCAGTTCACGGACAGCGAGGTCACCCGCGCCCGCAAGCTCGAAGGCATGTGGTGGGGCGACGGCGGCGCGTACATCGTCTCCTCGTACGCCCGTGAGGAGAGCCCCGTCGCGCACGACGGCCAGGTCTGGTTCTACGACCCGAAGCGCCGCACGCTGACGCTGAAGGTGCTCCTCGGTGTGAACACCGACCCGTCGAAGGACGGTGCCTTCGACAGCCCGGACAACATCACCGTCTCGCCGTACGGCGGTCTGGTCATCGCCGAGGACGGCAACGGCATTCAGCACCTCTTCGGGGCGACCGAGAGCGGCCGCACGTACCCGATCGCCCGCAACGAGCTGAACATCGGCAGCGTGGAGGAGCCGGAGTACAGCGAGTTCACCGGTGTCACGTTCTCGCCCGACGGCAAGACGCTGTACGCCAACATCCAGACGCCGGGCATCATGCTCGCCATCACCGGCCCGTGGAAGCGCCAGCCGAACCGCCACTGACGGCCGTACCGCCAAAGGCACCTCTCCACTCCCGATGAGGGCGCCGCGGCTTTGGATCCCGCCACCGGGGCGGGCCGGCCGTCGGCGCCCGGTCCCCCGGTCGGGCGCGCCCCGGCGGGGGGAGGGAAACGCCACACCTTCGAGGGTCTTTCGGACGCTGCGTTTCGCGCAACGCCGCTGCTGGAAGCGGGCAGGGACGCCTGTCGGCCCTGGAATCGCTCATTACGAATCCGGCATCAGTGTGCTCCCAGGAGCGGCCGGGCATGGCGTCGGGCCTTCCCAGGGCGCATACTCAAGGTAATGAAACAGTCAGCCCGGCGATACCTGCCTTCCAGTCCCTTCAACCGCCCGGCCCAGGCGGCCCCACCGGTCGAATTGTTCGATGTGGGCGACAGGGTGTCGCACGACCAGTTCGGACTCGGTCGAGTCCTCGCTGTCGAGGGCGACAACGACGCAGTGCTCATCGACTTCTCGGGGCGGCAGGGGAGGATCCTGAGCCCGTACTCCAAGCTGACCAAGCTCTGAGAGAGGCGGCGAGCACGCGCAGCGTCCCCGTCACGCTCACCGGCTTCGGCTTCAGGGGCACCTGTTAATCGCAGGTGCCCCTGAAGCCGTTTCGGAGACTTCTAAGGGGTCACAGCGCCTGGGCGGCGGGCTTCACCATGCCGCGGACGGTGCGCGACTTCACGAAGTCGCCCAGGGCCGTCATCTCCCACTCGCCGGAGAACTGCTTGATCAGCTTGGCCATCATCACGCCGGTCTGCGGCTCGGCGCCCGTCAGGTCGAAGCGGACCAGCTCCTCGCCCGTGGCGGCGTCGAGCAGCCGGCAGTAGGCCTTGGCGACCTCGGTGAACTTCTGGCCGGTGAACGAGTTGACCGTGAAGACCAGTCCCGTCGCCTCCGGGGGGATCCGGCCCAGGTCCACGACGATCACCTCGTCGTCACCCGCGCCCTCGCCCGTGAGGTTGTCGCCGGAGTGCTTGATCGCGCCGTTCAGGATGGAGAGCTTGCCGAAGTAGCAGCTGTCCAGGTGGTTCCGGTTGGGGCCGTAGGCGATCACCGAGGCGTCGAGGTCGATGTCCTTGCCGCGGAAGGCGGGCTCCCAGCCGAGGCCCATCTTGACCTGGGAGAGCAGCGGGCGGCCGCCCTTGACCAGGGAGACCGTCTGGTTCTTCTGGAGGCTGACCCGGCCCTTGTCGAGGTTGATCTTGCCGGAGGCGGCGGGCGCGGGAGCGGCGGGCGGGGCAGGCGGGGCGGGCGGGGCTGCGGGGGTCACCGGCGCGGCGATCCGCGGGTCCACCGGGGGCGCCGTGGGCATCGGGGGCGCGACGGGAGCGGGCGCGGCGGCGGGCTCCTCCTCGACCGAGACACCGAAGTCCGTGGCGATGCCGGCCAGGCCGTTCGCATAGCCCTGGCCGACCGCGCGGGCCTTCCAGGCGCCGTTGCGGAGATAGACCTCGATGACCACGAGCGCCGTCTCGGCGCCCAGCCGGGGCGGGGTGAACGTGGCGAGCACGCTGCTGTCGTCGGCGTTGCGCACGGTGGCGGTGGGCTCGATGCCCTGGAAGGTCTGACCCGCCGCGTCCGGGCTCGCCGTGACGACGATCTTCTCGATGCCGGGCGGGACCGCGGTGGTGTCCACCACGATCGCGTCCGGCGCGGTGCCGCCGCCGGAGCGGTAGGTCACGCCGGGGCCGGTGGGCTGGTTGTAGAAGATGAAGTCGTCGTCGGAGCGCACCTTGCCGTCGGCGGTGAGCAGCAGGCCCGAAACGTCGAGCCGCACCGGTGCGGAGACGTCCACTGCCACGCGGGCGGCGGAGAGAGGGATGTTCGAGCCGGGGGTCATAGCGGTCATGCACGGGGTAACGAACGACCGGGCTTTGCCGTTCCCTTACCTTCACCCGCCTTGTCGCACCCTCGTCGCGGCCGGATCCACGCGCGACCCGGACCGGCTAGTACGGCCAGATCGGTGGGTTGGTGCAGAAATGCCCGCCGAGGTGGGCGTGGTCGGGATTGTCCGGGTCCAGCTCGCCCTGTTCGGCGATGAGCTCGGCCGCGTACGGCTCCGAGTCGTCCTGCGGCTCGTATCCGAGCGCACGGGCCGTCGTCAGGTCCCACCACAGCCGGGTGTTGTCGGATGAGCCGTGCACGACGGTGTGGCGCACGTCCTCGGCGGTGAGCGCGGCGTGGAAGAGCCGGGCGCCGTCCCCGGGGCTCATCCAGACCGAGAGCATCCGTACGGATGTGGGCTCGGGGAAGCAGGAGCCGATGCGTACGGAGACGGTCTCCAGGCCGTGCCGGTCCCAGTACAGCTGGGCCAGGTCCTCGCCGAAGGACTTGGACAGGCCGTAGAAGGTGTCCGGGCGGCGCGGTGCGGAGACGGGGATCAGCGGGTCGCCGGGGAGCGGGCGCGGGGTGTAGCCGACGACATGGTTGGAGGAGGCGAACACGATGCGCCCCACGCCTTCTTCCCGCGCGGCCTCGTAGAGGTTGTACGTCCCCTCGATGTTCGCCTTCAGAATCTTGTCGAACGAGGCTTCCAGGGAGATGCCCGCGAGGTGGATGATCGCGTCGACGCCCCGCACGGCCTCGCGCAGCGCCTCCTTGTCGCCGAGGTCGGCCGCGATCGCGTCCGGCTCGCCCTCGACGGGGGCGAGGTCGAAGAGGCGGAGCTCGTAGCCGTATGCGGGCAGCAGCCCGCGCATCAGGGTGCCGAGGCCGCCTGCGGCGCCGGTGAGCAGGACGGTGCGGGGAGCGGGCATGCGCGGGTCTCCTCGGTGCATAGGTGCACGCGCGCGGCCTGCGCGCGTGGCACGGCCCCTTCGGTACGTGCGAGATGTACCCGAGGGACGTCAAATCCATGGACAGCATTCATATGCATGGACAAACTAAGAAGCGGTGACGTACCGCGTCAAGTGCCGGGCACCTCTCGCGCGGAGTCTCCCGCGGAGTCGGTAACTCCGTCTTCAGGGTCGGGCGGGTTGGGTGCTCCCGCCTTGACCTGTGCCGGGCGGCTGCCTTAGCGTGAGTGCGTTCATGAATATGGACATCGATCAGAATTGTGCACGCCTGAACCTGCTCAGGGAGCGCCCGTGACCTCAGCCCCTCTTGCCGCCCGACTCACCCGTGTCGCCGGGCCGCTCTTCTTCCCCGTCACCGCGTACGGACCGGACGGCGGCGTCGACCTCGACGCCTTCCGCGCGCATGTGCGAGCGGGCATCGACGCCGGTGCGGCGGCCGTGTTCGCCTGCTGCGGCACCGGTGAGTTCCACGCCCTGACGCCTCAGGAGTTCCGCCTCGTCGTCGCCGCGGCCGTCGAGGAGACCGCCGGAGAGGTGCCCGTCGTCGCGGGGGCCGGTTACGGCACGGCGCTCGCCGTCCAGTACGCCGAGCTCGCCGAGGAGGCGGGCGCGGACGGGCTCCTCGCCATGCCGCCGTACCTCGTCGTCGCCGACCAGGCGGGTCTGCTGGGCCACTACACGGCGCTCGCCGCGGCCACCGGTCTGGAGACGATCGTCTACCAGCGCGACAACGCCGTCTTCACCCCGGAGACCGTCATCGCACTGGCCGGGACGCCCGGCATCATCGGCCTCAAGGACGGCTACGGCGACCTCGACCTGATGCAGCGCATCGTCAGCGCCGTCCGCACCGCACTGCCCGGCCAGGACTTCCTGTACTTCAACGGGCTGCCCACCGCCGAACTCACCGGCCTCGCCTACCGCGGCATCGGCGTCACGCTCTACTCCTCCGCCGTCTTCGCCTTCGCGCCCGACATCGCGCTCGCCTTCTACCGGGCGCTGGACTGCGGCGACGACGATCTGGCCAACGCGCTCCTCGACCACTTCTACCGGCCGCTCGTCGAACTGCGCGCCAAGGGCCGCGGTTACGCCGTCTCGCTCGTCAAGGCGGCCGTCCGGCTGGGCGGTCTGGACGTCGGCGAGGTCCGCACCCCGCTCAGCGAGCCGCCCGCCGCCCACATCGAGGAGCTCACCGAGATCATCGCGCGCGGCCGCGCCCTGCTGGAGAAGTACGGGCAGGAGCAGCGCGGATGAAGACCTCCGCCTTCCTCTACCCGTGGGACGTCGTCGGCGACCCGGACGCGGCAGCCCGCGTCGCGGACCTGGGCGTCCAGCAGGTGACGCTCGCTTCCGCCTACCACTCCACCCGGGCGCTGACCCCGCGCCACCCCGGCCGCCGCATCGTCACCGCCGGGCATGCCGCGGTGCTCTACCCGCCGGACGCCGCCCGGTGGGCGCAGCGCGAGCTGCGTCCGTACGAGCAGTCCTGGGTGGCCTCGGACGATCCGTACGCCGAGGCCGCCGAGGCTCTGACCGCCGCCGGTCTCGACGTGCACACCTGGGTGGTCCTCGCGCACAACTCCCGGCTGGGCGCGGAGCATCCGCAGACCTCCGTGGTCAACGCCTACGGCGACCGCTACCCCTGGGCGCCGTGCATCGCGCAGCCCGCGGTCCGCGCGTATCTGGTCGCGCTGGCGGCGGAGGCGGCGGTGCGAGGCGGCGCGCGCGGCACCGAGCTGGAGTCCTGCGGCTGGTACGGCTTCGCGCATCTGCACGCCCACGACAAGATCGCGGGCGTCGGTCTCGGGGACGCGGCCCAGTATCTGATGTCGCTCTGCTTCTGCCCCGACTGCCGAACCGGATACGCCGGATGCGGCCTGGACCCGGACGAACTGGCCCTGGCCGTACGCCGGGCGCTGGAACCTGCCTGGTCGGGTTCCGGCTCCCCGGAGGCCGGTCCTGCGGGCATCGAGAAGCTCCTCGGCGCCGACCTCGCCGCCGCCACCCTCCAGTGGCGCGCCCGGATCGCCCGTACGCTCCAGGAGTCCGTGGTAGCCGCCGTGCGGGCGGCGGCGGAGCCGGGCTTCCAGGTGCTGCTGCACGTCGACCCGGCGCCGTACCACTGTGGTGCGAACGTCGGTGTCGACCCGGGTCACATCCTGTCCGTGGCGGACGGCGTGGTGCTGCCCTGCACCGGCGGCGACGCGGCGCGCGAGGCCGTGCTCGGGCCGTTCGCCGGGCGCGAGGGCGTGCTCGCGGCCAACCTCACCGTGGTCACGGGGATGGGCGGCAGCCCCGCCACGCTGGAGCGGGACGCCGCGCACGCGGCATCGCTCGGCGCGAACCAACTGCGCCTGTACCACGCCGGACTGGCCTCGGGCCCGGACCTCAAGGCCGTCACCGAAGCGCTGTCACGCCTCGGTCGATGAAGGAAGCGGGCCGGTGGGGGCGCCCGTCAGCCGCCCCCGCCGGCCCGTGACCAGCAGCACCGCGGTCAGCAGCGCCGCCGCGCCGACCACCGGCAGCAGCACCCGGATGTCCACCAGCGCGACCAGCCCCGCACCGAGCGCCAGCGCCACCGCGTTGGGCACCGTCATCAGCGTGCCGGCACTCGCGGCCGTACGGCCCAGCACGGCATCCGGCGTCTCCCGCTGCACCGCAGTCATCGCGGCGATCAGCACACACGGCAGCCCGATCCCGACAGCCGCGCTCGCCGCCAGCGCCACCGCGTCGTACGGCAGCGCCCGCGCCCCCACCGCCACCGCGAACAGCGCGATCCCGGCCGCCGTGAACACCCGCTCCGGCAGCCGCCGCAGCAACGGCCCGGCCAGCAGCCCGGCGGTGACGGACCCGGCGCCCTGCACCGCGTACAGCACACCCGCGTACGTGGGGGAGTGCCCGAGCCCCTCGCCGACGACGGCATAGACCGCGGCGCCGTTGAGCCCCGCGCACAGCATCGTCGCCGAGCCCGCCAGCACGAGCGGCCGCAGCACCGGCGACCCCCACACCTGCCGCATGCCCGCGGTGAGTTCGCCGCGCCCCGGGCCGCCCGGAGCCCTCCCGGCGGACTCCCGTACCGGCAGCAGCGCGTACACCCCGGCCGCCAGCACGAACGACACCGCGTCCAGCAGCGCCACCGCACCGCCCCCGAAGCGGGCGTACAGCCCGGCGCCGGTCAGCGGTGCGAGCAGCTTCATGCCCTCGTTCGCCGTCATCCGAAGCCCGTTGAAGTCGCTCAGCAGCCGCTTGTCGACCGCCCCGGCGACCAGCGCCGACTCCGCCGCGTCCGTCAGCACGGAACTCGTTCCGTACAGGACGAGCACGGTGAAGAGGATCCAGATCCGCCCCGCCGAACCGACCGCGAGCAGCGAGGCCAGCAGCCCCGCCATCACGAGATTCGTCCCGATGAGCAGCGGCTTGCGGGGCATCCGGTCGGCGAACGCGCCGAGCACGGGCCCGAACAGCACCGGCAGCCACATCGCGAACACGGCGAGCGCCGCCAGACTGTCCGACCCGGTCAGCGACTTGACCCAGATCCCGGCCGCGAGCCACATCGCGGACGTGCCGAAACCGGAGACGACGACCGCCGTCAGAAACAGCCCCGCCGTACGGTCCCGCAGCACCCGTACCGTCGCAGACCCCGCCCTCGCGCCCACCGCAACCCTCCTGACCCGTGCCTTCGTCACGCGTCCAGGCTGCCGACCGAGGACACCCGGCGGCATCGGGCGGATGCCCTACCCCGTGCGCTGCACGGACCGCCCGCCCCGAGACGGGTGTACGGCACATGCCGGATGTCCGCCAAGTTCTTCTGCCAGAAGCGTTGACGAAACATTCGGCTCCGCCCTAACTTCAACGCGTCGTACTTCGTACGTCATATATGAGACGCGATATGCGAGATGTGAGAGCCCTTCACCCATGACCTTTGCGACGCCCACCCCGATTCCGTCCCGCACCCAGTTCGTGCTGGAGGCGATCAAGCACGCGATCCTCACCGCGCAGCTGAGACCAGGGCAGGCGCTCGTCGAGACCGAGCTCGCCGCGCAGTTCGGGGTCTCCAAGACCCCGGTGCGCGAGGCGCTCAAGACCCTTGCCGGTACAGGGCTCGTCGTCATGAGCCAGTACAAGGGCGTCACCGTGCGATTGGTCGACGCGGCCATGGCCCGGGAGGTGTACGACGTACGCCTGCTCCTCGAACCGGAGGCGCTGCGGCGCTCCATCACCCGCAAGGCCTCGCTCGACGCCGCACAGGAGGCCCTGGAGCGCGCCGACTCCGCCGGTGACAAGGTGGACAGGTCGCTCGCCAACCGGGACTTCCACCGGGCGCTCTACCTGCCCTGCGGCAATCCGCTGCTGGCCCGGATGCTCGACGAGGTCCGCGACCAGGCCGCACTCGTGTCGACCGTGGCCTGGGCGGCCATTCCGTCCTGGGAGCGGGAGGCGGCCGAGCACCGCGAGATCCTGCGCCTCGCGCTCGCCGATGACGCGGACGCCGCGGCCCGGGCCCTGCACGAGCACATCGCGTCGTTCGTCAGCCGCGCGTTCCCCGAGGAAGCGGAGACCGAGGGGGATCCGGCATGAACCACCAGCACACCGACGAAAGGCCTGTCCGCATGGACTTCTCAGCGCTGAAGACGGCCCTCGCTGATGTCGTGGCGATCCCGGTGACCCCGTTCGCCGAGGACGGCACGATCGACACGGCCGCTCACCGCGGACTGCTGCGGCGGCTGCTCGACGGCGGGGTGCGTACCCTCACCCCGAACGGCAACACCGGGGAGTTCTACGCGCTCACCCCCGAAGAGCGCCGCACCGTCACCGAGTTGACCATCGACGAGGTGGGCGCACGCGCCACCGTCCTGGTCGGTGTCGGGCACGACGTGCCGACCGCCGTCGCCGCCGCCGAGCACGCACGCGACGCCGGTGCCGAGATGGTGATGGTGCACCAGCCCATCCACCCGTACGTCTCACAGGACGGCTGGGTCGACTACCACCGCGCCGTCGCCGAGGCCGTCCCCGGGCTCGGCGTCGTCCCCTACATCCGAAACCCGCAGCTCGCCGGTGAACACCTCGCCGCGCTCGCCGACAGCTGCCCCAACGTCATCGGCGTGAAGTACGCCGTCCCGGACGCCGCCCGGTTCGCCGCCTTCGCCCGCGACGCCGGCCTGGACCGGTTCGTCTGGGTCGCCGGCCTCGCCGAGCTGTACGCCCCCTCCTACTTCTCCGCCGGGGCCACCGGATTCACCTCCGGACTCGTCAATGTCGCCCCCGGCGTCTCGCTCGCCATGCTGGAGGCGCTGCGGGCCGGCGACCACCCGGCCGCGATGAAGGTCTGGGAGCAGATCCGCCGCTTCGAGGAACTGCGCGCCGACCGGCAGTCCGCCAACAACGTGACGGTCGTCAAGGAGGCCCTCGCCTCGCTGGGGCTCTGCCGCCGCGATGTCCGCCCGCCCATCCGCGTCCTGCCCCAGGAGCGGCGCGCCGAGGTCGCCGCCGAGGTCGCCGGGTGGTCGATATGACGGGCCGGGACGGCG
Organism: Streptomyces sp. NBC_01217; assembly: GCF_035994185.1. Taxonomy (NCBI): domain Bacteria; kingdom Bacillati; phylum Actinomycetota; class Actinomycetes; order Kitasatosporales; family Streptomycetaceae; genus Streptomyces; species Streptomyces sp. NBC_01217. The sequence continues at coordinate 2,121,606 of NZ_CP108538.1, read as the reverse complement.
GAACCGGCCCCGAGGAACTGCGCAGCCATCAGTGGTACGGGACGGACGGGCTGCGCTCCTTCAGCCACCGGGCCCGCACGAGACAGCTCGGCTACCTCCCCGAGGAGCACCTCGGCAAGCCCGTCATCGCGATCCTCAACACCTGGTCCGACATCAACCCCTGCCACGTCCATCTGCGCGACCGCGCACAGGCGGTCAAGCGGGGCGTCTGGCAGGCGGGCGGCTTCCCGCTCGAATTCCCCGTCTCCACCCTCTCGGAGACGTTCCAGAAGCCGACCCCGATGCTCTACCGCAACATGCTGGCGATGGAGACGGAGGAGCTGCTGCGCTCCTACCCGGTCGACGGGGCCGTGCTGATGGGCGGCTGCGACAAGTCGACGCCCGCGCTGCTGATGGGCGCCGCCTCCGTCGACCTGCCGACCGTCTTCGTACCGGCCGGGCCGATGCTGCCGGGGCACTGGCGCAACGAGGTCCTCGGCTCGGGCACCGACATGTGGAAGTACTGGGACGACAAGCGCGCCGGGCTCATCGGAGACTGCGAGATGGCCGAGCTGGAGAACGGCCTCGCGCGCTCACCCGGCCACTGCATGACGATGGGCACCGCCTCGACCCTGACGGCCGCCGCCGAAGCGCTCGGTGTCACCGTGCCCGGCGCCTCGTCCGTCCCGGCCGTCGACTCCGGACACGACCGGATGGCGGCGCAGTCCGGACTGCGGATCGTCGAACTCGTCCGGCAGCAGCGGAAGTTGTCACAGATCCTCACGGCGGAGGCGTACGAGGACGCCGTCGCCACCGTTCTCGCGCTCGGCGGCTCCACCAACGCCGTCATCCATCTGATCGCGATGGCGGGCCGCTCCGGGGTCAAGCTCACCCTCGACGACTTCGACCGGATCGCCCGTACCGTTCCGGTGCTCGCCAACCTGCGCCCCGGCGGGAAGTACCTCATGGAGGACTTCCACTTCGCCGGCGGGCTGCCCGGCTTCCTGGCCCGGCTGACCGACGTACTCCATCTGGACCGGCCCACCGTCTCCTGCGACACCCTGCGCGAACAGCTCGACGGGGCGCTCGTCCACAACAGCGACGTCATCCGGGAGCGCGACAACCCCCTGGCCGAGGAGGGCGGCGTGGCGGTGCTGCGCGGCAACCTCTGCCCGGACGGCGCGGTCATCAAGCACATCGCCGCCGAGCCCCACCTGCTGCGCCACACCGGCCCCGCGGTCGTCTTCGACGACTACAGGCAGATGCAGCGCACCATCAACGACCCGGCCCTGGCCCTCACCCCGGACCATGTGCTGGTCCTGCGCAACGCGGGCCCCAAGGGCGGTCCGGGGATGCCCGAGTACGGCATGCTGCCGATCCCCGACTACCTGCTGAAACAGGGTGTGCGGGACATGGTGCGGATCTCCGACGCCCGGATGAGCGGCACCAGTTACGGGGCGTGCGTGCTGCACATCGCGCCCGAGTCGTACGTCGGCGGGCCGCTCGCCCTCGTCCGCACCGGTGACCCGATCACCCTGGACGTCGAGGCGCGTCTGCTCCATCTCGACGTATCCGAGGAGGAGTTGGAGCGGCGCAGGGCCGCCTGGACGCCGCCGCCCGCCCGGTACGGGCGCGGTTACGGGGCGCTCTACCACGACCAGATCACCCAGGCCGACACCGGCTGCGACTTCGCCTTCCTGGCCCGGCAGGGAGAAGTGCCCGACCCGTACGCCGGCTGAGCGGCGCCGCCGGATCCCCTCCGCACCGCTCGTCCGGTATGCCGAACGCCGTACGGCAAGCGCTTGCTCGCTCCACGCACCACCCCAGCACTTGAGAGAGAACGGAGACGTGTCATGGCCCGAGCCGCCGCTGTGGCCACACCGCCCAAGGTGCCCCCGGCGTCGCTCCGCGAGCCCCCGCGGGGCTGCTGATGCCGGGCTTCATCGCCTACCCGGTGATCAGCGTCTTCTACTACAGCCTGCAGAACTACAACGTCACCAAGCCGTGGCGCAACGGCTTCGCGGGCCTCGACAACTTCACCCGGATCTTCACCGAGGACGACCAGTTCTGGTCGACGCTCGGCTTCAGCGCACAGTGGAACTCGGCGGCAGTGGCATCGTCGACGACTGAGCCCACGGGTACTCGGATCCCTGTACGCGCACTGCCGTGTTGTGTACGTTTCCCGTCACTACCCACGGGGTGCGGGCGGGGCGCGGGCGTACCAGCGCACCCCGGAAGCGCTTCGGCGCGGGTGTGTGATCCCAGTGAGGCGTAACACGGCGAAAACCTGAAGACCCCGCGTCCGAAGGAACAATGCAGCCACCCCATCGAGGGGCCTTTCACGTACCCAGGAGCACCCATGCCGGAAAGTCCGGAAAACCCGGAAAGCGCAGTGCAACGCAACGCCTTCGACCGCTACTTCGCCATCAGCGAGCGTGGCTCGACCTTCGGACGCGAGATACGCGGCGGCTTCGCCACCTTCTTCACCATGGCCTACATCCTGGTCCTCAACCCGATCATCCTCGGCTCGGCCGAGGACAAGTTCGGCGCACACCTCTCCGGCCCCCAACTCGTCACCGTCACCGCCCTGGTGGCCGCCGTGATGACCGCGATCATGGGGCTGGGCGGCAATCTGCCGCTCGCGATCGCCGCCGGACTCGGCCTCAACGCCGTCGTCGCGTACCAGATCGCCCCGCTGATGAGCTGGCCCGACGCGATGGGGCTGATCGTCCTCGAAGGCCTGCTGATCTGCGTACTGGTCGTCACCGGGCTGCGCGAGGCCGTCATGCGGGCCATCCCGTCCGCGCTCAAGCAGGCGATCAGCGTCGGCATCGGGCTCTTCATCGCGTTCATCGGGTTCATCGACGCGGGCTTCGTCACCCGCATCCCCGGCGACACCGGTTCCGTCCCCGTGCAGCTCGGCGCCACCGGGCAGCTCTCTGGCTGGCCGGTGCTGGTCTTCTGCCTCGGCGTCCTGCTGACCGTCGCGCTGCTGGCCCGCAGGGTGAAGGGCGCCATCCTCATCAGCATCGTCGTGATGACGGTCGTCGCGATCGTCATCAACGAGATCGCCGACATCGCCCCGGCCGCGTGGGGGCTGACCGTCCCGGCCGTCCCCGACGACATCGTGGCCGCCCCGGACTTCGGCCTCGTCGGCTCCTTCAGCCTCTTCGGGGCGTTCCAGCAGGTCGGTGTCATCACGATCGTCCTGCTGGTCTTCACCCTGGTCCTCAGCGACTTCTTCGACACGATGGGCACTGTCGTCGGCGTCTCCAACGAGGCCGGACTCCTCGACGAGCAGGGCAAGGTGCCGCACCTCGGCCGGGTCCTGCTGATCGACGGCGCCGCCGCCGTGGCGGGCGGCGCGGCCTCCGCCTCCTCCAACACGTCCTACATCGAGTCCGCGGCCGGTGTCGGCGAGGGCGCCCGCACCGGCTTCGCGTCCCTGGTCACCGGCGCGCTGTTCGCCGTCGCCCTGTTCCTCACCCCGCTCGCCACGGTCGTCCCCGCCCAGGCCGCCGCGCCCGCGCTGATCGCCGTCGGCTTCCTGCTGATGGCACAGGTCCGGCACATCGACTGGGAGCGTTACGAGATCGCCATCCCGGCCTTCCTCACGATCGCCGTGATGCCCTTCACGTACTCGATCACCAACGGGATCGGGGCGGGCTTCCTCGCGTACGTCGTCATCAAGACCGTCCTCGGCAGGGCGCGCGAGGTGCACTGGCTGCTCTGGGGAGCCTCGGCGCTGTTCGCCGTGTACTTCGCGATCGACCCGATCGAGCAACTGCTCGGAGTGAAGTAGCAGCGGTGGGGCGGTGCGGCACTCCCCGCCCCACCGCCCCCCTCAGTCCTCTCAGTCCTTGAGCGCCGCCTTCATCATCTTCTGGGCGATCGGCGCCGCCAGGCCGTTCCCGCTGACCTCCGAGCGGGCCGCGCCGGAGTCCTCGACGATTACCGCCACCGCGACCTCCTTGCCGTTGGAGTCGTCCTTCGCGTACGAGGTGAACCAGGCGTACGGGGTCTTGCTGTTGCCCACGCCGTTCTGCGCGGTGCCCGTCTTGCCGCCCACCTCGGCCCCGTCGATCCGGGCGTTGGTGCCGGTGCCCTCCTCGACGACGGTCACCATCGCGCTGCGCAGCTGCTCGGCGGTGGACTGCGAGACGATGCGCTCGGTGTCCCCGTCGGCGAACGACTGCAGGGTGTTGCCCTTGGAGTCCGTCACCTCGGACACCATGTGCGGTGCGGCCAGTTCGCCGTCGTTGGCGAGGGCGGCGGAGACCATGGCGATCTGCAGCGGCGTCGCGGTGACCTCGAACTGGCCGATGCCCGTCAGCGCCGTCTGGGGCTTGTCCATGCCGGACGGGTAGACGCTCTTGGCGGCCCGTACCGGCACATCGAGCTTCTCGGTGTTGAAGCCGAACTTCTCCGCCATCGCCCTGACCTTGTCCTGGCCGAGGTCGGCGGCCACCTTCGCGAAGACGTTGTTGCAGGAGTACTGGAGCGCGGTGCGCAGCGTGGCGTCCTCGCAGGGGGCCGAGGCGCTCTCGTTCCTCAGGACCGTGCTGGTACCGGGCAGGGTGTACGGATTGGGGCTGTCCGTGCGCTCGTCGACGGAGCCGTACAGTCCGTTCTCCAGCGCCGCGGCCGCCACCACCAGCTTGAACGTCGAACCGGGTGCGAGCGGCTGCCGCAGCGCACGGTTGACCAGCGGCTTCTCCTCGTTGTCGAGCAGCTTCTGCCAGGCGTCGCCGTCCGTGGTCCCGCTGATCGTCGAGGGGTCGTACGAAGGGGTGGAGACCATGCCCAGGATCTGCCCGGTCCTCGGGTCGATCGCGACCGCCGCGCCTTTGTCGTCGCCGAGCGCCTCGTACGCCGCCTTCTGCACGTCGGGGTCGATCGTCGTCAGGACGTTGCCGGGGGAGGCCTGCTTGCCCGTCAGCACGTCCGTCGGGCTCTTCAGCCGGTCGTCGGTGCCGTCCAGCACATGGCTGTAGATCCCTTCGAGCTGGGTCGCGCCGTACGCCTGCGAGCTGTAGCCGGTCACGGCCGCGTAGAGCTCGCCCTGCGTATAGGTGCGCTTGTACGCGAGGTCGCTGCCCACCGTCCTCTTCGATCCGGTGACTGGGTTCCCGGCCACGATGATGTCGCCGAGCGGCTGCGCGTACTGCGCGATGGTGTTCCGCCGGTTGTGGTCGTCGTCTGCGAGCGCCCGTGCCTGGTACGCCTGCACCCAGGTCGCCCGCCCCAGCAGGGCGAGGACCAGCAGCAGGCAGAAGACCGAGGCGCGCCTGATCGTCTTGTTCATCCCATGGAAGGGACGAGCGGGGCGCCGCGCGGCGTTCCCGCTTGTGCCGCTTCTCACCGATTCCTCATGATCGGCCGTTTCGCGCCGGGGTCACGCGCAGGGGTCACCCCGACGGTTCACCCCGGCAGGGTGAACAGCAGCTCGTCGGTGTCCTCGCCGCGGGCGTACGAGAACCCGTGGTCCTCGCCGGTGACGGTGAATCCGCATTTCTCCAGCACCCGGCGCGATCCGGTGTTGTCGGCCGCGGCCCGTGCGTACAGCGGGCGTTCCGGTACGACGTCGAGCAGGGCCCGCAACGCGGCCGTCGCGAGCCCGCGGCCCCAGTGCGCCCTGTCGATCCAGTAGGTGACCTGGCGGTCGTCCGGCGGCCCGTACGCCCCGGCGCTGCCGACCACCGCACCGTCCGCGACCACCGTCCGTGTCACGACGGACCCGTCGGCCAGGATCCGTCGCCAATGGGCGTCGAACGCGTGGCGGTCGGTCGGGTCCTCGCTGGTGAAGGCGGCCGTCCTGACCGACTCCGGATCGGACATGAACGCGAAGAACAACGGCAGATCGCTGTCGTGTACCTCTCGCAGGGCAACTCGCATGATCAGAGCCTCCGGGTGGCCAGCGTCAGCCGGTCCCGCGCGTCGAACAGCGCGTCCTTCACCATCTGCTCGTGCGCGGGCGTGAGCCGGGCGACCGGCACCGAGCAGCTGATGGCGTCGCGCGCCGGGGTGCGGTACGGGATGGCGACGCCGAAGCAGCGCAGACCCAGGGTGTTCTCCTCGCGGTCCACGGCGTATCCCTGCTCGCGGATGAGGTGCAGCTCCTCGATGAGCTTCTCGCGGTCGGTGATGGTGTGCTCGGTCAGCGCGGGCAGCGTCTCGGGGAGCATCTTGCGGACCTGCTCGTCGCTGTGGGTGGCGAGCAGCGCCTTGCCGAGCGAGGTGGAGTGGGCGGGCAGCCGGCGGCCGACGCGGGTGAAGGGGCGCAGATAGTGCTGGGACTGCCGGGTGGCGAGGTACACCACGTTCGTCCCGTCCAGGCGCGCCAGGTGGATGGTCTCCGTCGTGTCGTCGGAGAGCCGGTCCAGGGTCGGGCGGGCCGCCGCGACGACCTCGTCGCCGTCGATGTACGAGGTGCCGACGAGCAGGGCCCGTACACCGATCCCGTACCGCGTGCCCGTCGCGTCGGTCTCCACCCAGCCCAGCTCGACCAGCGTGCGCAGCAGCATGTAGAGGCTGGACTTGGGATAGCCGACGGCCTCCTGCACCGCGGCGAGCGAGTGCATGCCGGGCCGCCCGGCGAAGTACTCCAGCAGTTCCACCGTCCGCACCGCGGACTTGACCTGTGCCCCACCAGACTCGGCAGCCGACATCGCCCTACGCCCCTTCCAGCCCACTTACGAAACCCTGTTCACGAAAGCCTGCGACTTCTTGCCAACACGGAACGCCCGGAAATAGAGTCGCTTCATATTCACGATCAGGAACTCTGTTCAGAATACCGAACAACTCCTGATGTGTGGCAGTGGAGCGGAAGGAATCACGGTGGCAGCAGCACCAGTCTGGAGCGTCGACCCCCGCACCGGGAACCCGCGTGAGCAGGTTGCGGTGGAGGCTACAGCGCAGGAGGTCGACCACGCGGTCCGGGCCGCCCACGCGGTACGGGCCTCGCTCGCCGACCGCACCGTGCGCGCCGCGTTCCTGCGCACCGCGGCCGAGCTGCTCACCGAGGCCGGGGAGCACGTCATCGAGGCCGCCGACGCGGAGACCGCACTCGGCCCGGCCCGGCTCACCGGCGAACTCGCGCGCACCGCCGCCCAGTTGAGGGCCTTCGCCGAGGTCGTGGACGAGGGCGCCTTCCTCGACATCCACATCGACCACGAGGACGCCACCAGGACCCCGCCCTGGCCCGACCTGCGCCGCTACAAGATCCCGCTCGGGGTCGTCGCCGTCTACGCGGCCAGCAACTTCCCGCTGGCCTTCTCCGTCCCCGGCGGCGACACCGCGAGCGCCCTGGCCGCGGGCTGCCCGGTCGTCGTCAAGGCCCACCCCGACCACCCCGCCACCTCCGAGCTGTGCGCCTCCGTGCTGCGCAGGGCGGCGGCGCGGGTCGGTCTGCCCGAGGACGTACTGATCCTGGTGCACGGCTTCGAGGCCGGCATCGAGCTGATCAAACACCCGCTCGTCGCCGCAGCGGGCTTCACCGGCTCGATACGCGGCGGCCGCGCCCTGTTCGACGCGGCGGCGGCCCGCCCCGTGCCCATCCCCTTCCACGGCGAGCTGGGCTCCCTCAACCCCGTCGTCGTCACCGAGGCGGCAGCCGCCGAGCGCGGCGAGCAGATCGGCGCCGGGCTCGCGGGCTCGATGACCATGGGCGTCGGTCAGTTCTGCACCAAGCCCGGCTTCGTCCTGGCCCCCGCGGGCGAGACCGGCGACCGGCTGCTGAAGACCCTGACCGCCGCCGTCAGCGACACCGAGGCGGGCGTCCTGCTCGACCACCGGATGCGCGACGCCTTCGTCGCAGGGGTACGCGAACGGGCCGAACTCCCCGACGTGGAGGCCCCGGTCACCCCCGGCGCAGGCGGCGAGCACACCGTCTCGGCCGGCTTCCTCACCGTACCGGCGCACCTCCTCACCACCGAGGGCCCGCACGACGCGCTCCTGGAGGAATGCTTCGGCCCCGTCACCGTCGTGGCCCGTTACGCCTCCGAGGACGAGATCACCGCCGTCCTCTCCCGGCTCCCCGGCAACCTCACCGCCACCCTCCAGACCGCCACGGACGGCAACGACGCCGACGCCCCCGGACTCCTCGCGGCTCTCACCCCGCTGGCCGGCCGGGTCCTCGTCAACGGCTGGCCCACCGGCGTCGCGGTCGCCCCCGCCCAGCACCACGGCGGCCCCTACCCGGCCACCACCTCCACCTCCACCTCGGTCGGCGCCACCGCGATCGAACGCTGGCTGCGCCCCATCAGCTACCAGACGACCCCCGAGGCCCTGCTCCCCCCGGAACTCCGCGAGGACAACCCCCTGGGCCTGCCCCGCCGAGTGGACGGACGCCGCGCATGACCCCGCACCTCCCCGAACTCCCCTTTGGACTGCACCCCTTCGGCCCCGAGACCGACTGGACGTACGAGAACGGCGCACTGACCGCCCGCGCGGGCGCCCGCCAGGACCGCTTCGTCCCGCCGGGCGGCGAATCCCTCGACCCCACGAGCGACGCACCCCGCCTCCTCGGCGCGGCCCCCCGGGGCGACTTCCAGCTGCTCGCCCGCGTGAAGGTCGGCTTCGCCGCGGCCTTCGACGCCGGGGTGCTCTACCTCCACGTAGGGGAACGGGAGTGGGCCAAGCTCTGCCTGGAACTCTCCCCGGACCGCCCCACCATCTGCACGGTCGTCACCCGCGGCCACTCCGACGACACCAACTCCTTCGTCGTGGACGGCGACACCACCTGGCTCCGCCTCAGCCGCACAGGCAACGCGTTCGCCTTCCACGCCTCGGCCGACGGCGAGAAGTGGACCTTCGTCCGCGTCTTCACCCTGGGCGGGCCCGAGCAGGCCGCAGAAGCGTCGATCGGCTTCCTGGTCCAGTCCCCGACGGGCGAGGGCTGCGAGGCGACATTCGACCGGATCACGTTCCGTCCGACGGGCCTCGCCGACCTGCGCGACGGCACCTGACCGCCCCGGCGGCCTGAGCCGTGGGCCCCGCCCCCCTCGGCTCAGGCTCCGGCCGCGTACCGCAGGAAGTGCGTCCAGCCGGTGCGGGTGAGTGCCAGGTGGGGGAGGGACGTGTCCTTCGAGTCGCGGACGAGGACGGCCTGTCCGGTGGCGGCGACCTCGACGCATGCGCCGCCTTCCCCGCTGCTGTAACTGCTCTTGAACCAGGTGAGTTTGGCGTCGTCGACGTTCTGACGGTTGCTCATTGTTCTCCCAGGATCGTCTCGATCAGCGTCAGGGACTTGCGGGGGCTGAGCGCCTGACCTCGGATGCTGCCGTATCGCGCCGACAGCATACGTACTTCCTCCGGGTCCGTGACCAGCTTGCTGGTGTTCTGGATCTCCAGGTAGCCGACCTGGGCACGCCTCTTCGGGGTGAGCAGGATGAACGGGCCGCCGAGGCTCGGGTGTTCCTCAAGGTGGGTCGGCATGACCTGAAGTTCCACGCTGCGCAGCCCGGCGAACTTGATGAGCTGCTCCAGCTGTCGGCAGTGGACGTCCCGTCCTCCGATGGGCCGCCGGAGTACGGACTCCTCAATGGTGAACGTCGTCAGCGGCGGTGGCCAGCTTGTCAGGATTTCCTGGCGCTCCAGTCGCGCCAGTACTCGTTGCTCGACGACTTCTTCGGGCAGCAGTGGCTGCCGACTGGCGAAGACAGCACGAGCGTGCTCCTCGGTCTGGAGCAGTCCGGGGAGCGCGAGTGTGCTGAAGTCGTGCAGCTCGACGGCCTGGAGTTCCAGCTTCGCATAGTCCTTGAACCAAGCCGGATGCTTCACGCGGGCCCGCGCCTTCGCCCGGGCCACCTCCTCCTTCGTGGCCCGCAGGAGCCCGCCCGCGTCCAGCAGGTCGTCCGCCGCGTCCAGGAATTCCGGCTGCGGGGTTCTGCGGCCCCGCTCCAGTGAGCGGATCAGGTCCTCGCTGTAGCCGAGGCGGTCGCCCAGCTCCCGCTGGGTGAGGCCGGCCCGCTCCCGTAGCAGCCGGACCTGGCTGCCGATCACGCGGAACAGGTCCGCGGCCTCCTCCGAGTCCTCGTCGCCACCGATCGCGCCGTCCAGCTCCATTGCTGCCCGCTTTCGTTCAAATGGGCCGACCGTGCGCCTCCCGTTACGGCGGACAACCGGTACCGGTTGCCGTGCGTACCGGTACATGCACGCTACGTACCGCTGTCGTTGCTGGTCAGCGTACGGTCACTTGGCCACGCTGAGTGGCGTGACGAGCGAATCCGTAGAGATCGAGAATCCACAACCGGCAACCACCGCACCTCAGTTCACACAGTTACTGAGTGCCACCCGCCGTGGTGCCCGCCTTGCCCGCCTGCTGGCCGTGGAGCAACTCGCGGCATGGGGCTGGCCGCGCGACGGCGAACGCATCGACGCGGCGACGCTCGTCGTCGCCGAACTGGCGGCGAACGCGGCCACGCACGGGCGGCTGGACGGGCGCGGGTTCCGGCTCGGGCTCGCCCTGCTCCCGGGGGGACGGCTGCGGATCGAGGTCACGGACCCGCGCGGCGAACGTCTGCCCACCGTCTCCGGGGAGGCAGTTGAGGGAGGCCGGGGGCTGGTCATCGTCGATGCCCTTGCCGAGGAGTGGGGCGTACACCCGTACCCGCCGTTCGGAAAGACGGTCTGGGCCGAGGTGTCGGCGACGCGACCGGGCAGCCGTTAGCCGACTCGATACGGTCCGTACCCCCACCGCGTACCGTGCCTTCTTGCGGCGGAAGGGGCGTGACATGCGACGTGTGGTGCGGGGCTTCTGGGGGCCCCGGGAGGAGTCGGCAAAGGCGCTGGCCCGGCGGTGGAAGCTCACCCTGGACGCGCTCGCCGAGCTCCTTCAGGTCGGCGGCTCGGGTGAGGCGTGGACATGGCGGCAGATCCACTCGTCCGGGCCCGCCACCGATCTGTTGCCGGACGAGGATTCCCTTCTCGCCGCTCTGCGCGCGGCCAGGGATGCCGACGGCTGGTCGGACCGGGTCGGGTTCGGACTGCGGCTCGTCCTCGCGGCCGGGCCTGGCTGGAAGATCGAGGTCAGCGGGAACGCGGGCGGCGTCTCGGAGTTCCTCCTCCAGTCGATGGTGATCGGTGTCAGATCGCCGGACACCGCCGAGATCCCCGACGCGCAACTCCTCGCCGCCGTCGCCGAGGCGTGGGAACCCGACTTCGGCGATGTCACCGACGACGACGTGCTCGACGCCCTGGAGGGTGACGCCGGGTTCGTCGTCGGTGAGCCCTGCGTCGGCTGGATCGGCTATCTCTCCCGGGGACGCGCGGCCCTGCTGCCCGAGGGCCTGACGGCCGGGCGCACGGAGCTCGGCGCCGGAGGCGTACTCCTCGTCATCGCCCCGTACGGCCAGGTGGACGACGTACGCCGCGCCCATCTGCTGCTCCGGGACGCCGGTGCGCTGCGGCCGCTGCCGTGCCCGATGGACCGGTCCGCGCTGTGACAGTCGGGGGGACTTCGAGTACATCCCTTTCCGGCCGTCCACGCATGCGCTCGGCCGGAAACCCCGGCCGAGCGCATGCGTGGACTCTTCGCCGCCTGATCTTCCGGGTTGCTCGTCAGCTGTCCGCGGGGTGTTCCAGCGTCACCTTGGGCAGCCGCCGGGCGAGCGGGGCGGGCAGCCACCAGGCCCACTTGCCGAACAGCTGCATGATCGCCGGAACCATCAGGCAGCGGATGACCAGCGCGTCCATCAGGATCGCCACGGCGAGGCCCAGGCCGAACTCCTGGAGCATCCGGTCGGCGCTCAGCATGAAGGCACCGAACACCACGATCATGATGGCCCCGGCTGCCGTGATGACCTTGCCGGTGGAGGCCAGTCCTTCGCGCACCGCGAGGGAATGGTCCTTCGTGCGCTCCCACTCCTCGTGCATTCGCCCGACGAGGAACACCTCGTAGTCCATGGAGAGCCCGAACACGATCGCGAAGATCAGCACAGGGAGGAAGGCTTCGATCGGTCCCGGCTGCACCCCGAACAAACCGTGCTGGAACACCAGGGTCATCGCGCCGAGCGCAGCGGTGATCGAGATCAGGTTCAGCAGAGCTGCCTTGACAGGAATCAGGATCGACCTGAAGACCAGCATCAGCAGCAGTGACGAAAGCCCGACCACGACGGCGATGAAGAGCGGCATCCGCTCGGAGACGGTCTCCGAGAAGTCCTGGGAGGCCGCGATGGCGCCGCCGACCAGGACCTTGGCACCGGTGTCCTGCTCGAGTTCCGGGGCCACGTCGTCGCGCAGATGGTGTACGAGGTCGGCGGTGGCCTTGTCCTGCGGTGCTGTCTCGGGGTAGACGATCACGGTGGACAGGGCGCCGTCCTCGGAAGGCATCGCGGGGCTGGCCGCGGCCACGCCATCGGTCTTGGCCAGGGCGGACTGCACGGCCTTGCCGGCGGCCTCGTCTCCTTGCGCCAGGACGACCAGCGGACCGTTGAAGCCCGCGCCGAAGCCCTCGGCGAGCAGGTCGTACGCCTGCCGGGAGGTCGTGGTCCTCGGGTCGTTGCCCGCGTCGGCGAAGCCGAGGCGCATGCCCAGAGCCGGTGCGGACAACGCCAGCAGGGCGATGACGGCAGCCAACAGGGCCGCCAACGGCCGACGCTGTACCGCTGAGGCCAGGGCCCGCCAACGGCGGCCTTCGGCCTTGCCCTTGGCGGCGGTCCTGGCTGCGTTCTTGAGCACATGGCGCTGGATGCGCCTGCCGAAGAGCGCAAGCAGTGCCGGCAGCAGGATCAGTGAGGCGGCCATGGTGGTCAGCACGGTCAGTGCCAGGGCGAGGGCCACGCCCTGCAGCGAGCCGAGGCCGAGCGCGACCAGACCGAGCAGGGCGATGATCACCGTGCATCCGGCGAAGAAGACCGTACGGCCGGCGGCGTCCAGGGCCTTGCGACAGGCTTCGTCCGGATCGGCGCCGTCGGTGAGCTCCTGCCGGTAGCGGTAGAAGATCAACAGGGCGTAGTCGATGCCGACCCCGAGCCCGACGAGCATCGTGATGGGCGGGGTGAAGTCGGCGATGGTGAAGACGTGCGAGGCGAGCACGATCAGGCCGAGGGCGGAGCCGACCGCGAAGAGGGCGGTGATCAGCGGCACAGCGGCCGCCACCAGGGAGCCGAAGAGCAGTCCGAGGATGATGATCGCGGCCGCGATGCCGGCCAGCTCCGCCGTAGGGCTGCCCTTTTCCTCGGCGCCGCGCACGGCATCGCCGCCGAGCTCGACCTGGAGACCGTCCGCCTCGGAACCCTTGGCGGTGTCGATGATCTCGGTGATCTCCTCCTTGGGCATGGCCTCGGCCTTGCCGTCGAGAATCACGGTGGCATAGCCGATCGTGCCGTCCTTCGACACGGCGGAGGCATCGGCGTACGGGCTGCGTACGTCGGCGACGCCCGGCAGCCCCTTCACCTCGGCCAGCATCTTCTCGACGGCGGCCTTGCGGCCGTCGATGCCCCGGCCGTCCTTCAGCACGATGTCGACGCTGTCACCGGCCTGGGCGGAACCGTGCTTGGTGAAGAGGTCGGTGGCGGCCTGGGAGTCGGTGCCCGGCAGGGCGAAGTCGTTCTTGTACGCGGAGCCTGCGGCCTGCGAGCCCAGCGTGACAGCGGCCAGGACGGCCACCCAGAGCAGCAGGGCGGCCCAGCGGTGACGCTGCGCCCAGCCGGCCAGGGCGCCGAACCGGCCGCCGCGTGGCCGATCTGGCTTGCCCGGTGCGGGCGGGGCAATGGTCGCGGCTGCGCCGCGGGTGGGAGACATAAAGGTGACTACCTCGGATTCGAGCGGGAGTTGCCGGGCATGAGGAACGCGCCCACCACGGCGCCGCACAGCGTGGGCACGCCGATCCCCAGGGCGGCAAACATCCCGCCGACCTCCAGGGCCAGGGCCCCGGCGGCCGTGACCAGAAGAATTCCGGCGGCAGCCCCGACGAGCGCACCGACAAAAGCGGCGGTGGCCCGCGAGGGGAAGGTGGGTGGGTTCATGCCCTTGATCGTGCACGCGCGGCAGGGCCGGGGTCGTCAGCCTCCGGCTGACACCCGGCGTACCCCAGCGGATGCAGGCTGCCGCCGCGTCGTACCCCAGGAGTTGCGCGGGGCCTGCTGCCGACGCTTCACGGGGTGGGCCGACTGCCCGCCGACCGGTCTACTCCGCCAGCCAGCCCGGATTGACCATTCCGGACTCGTACGCCAGCACCACGACCTGCGACCTGTCCCGTGCCCCCAGCTTCGACATGATCCGGCTGACATGCGTCTTCGCCGTGGACGGTGACAGCACCAGCCGCGCCGCGATCTCGTCGTTCGTGAGCCCCGCGGCCACCAACTGCATGACCTCGCGCTCCCGGTCGGTGAGGACATCGAGCCGGGGATCCGGCTCCGGGCCCTTCACCCGGCCCGCGAACTCGGCGATGAGCCGCCGGGTGACCGACGGGCTGATCAGGGCATCGCCCCGGGCGGCGACCCGCACCGCCTGCAGCAGTTCCTCCGGCTCGGTGTCCTTCACCAGAAAGCCCGTCGCCCCGGCGCGCAGCGCCCCGTACACGTAGTCGTCCAGATCGAAGGTCGTCAGGATGACCACCTTCACCGACGCCAGCTGCTCATCACCGGCGATCAGCCGGGAGGCTTCCAGACCGTCCATTCCCGGCATCCGGATGTCCATCAGGACCACGTCCGGCCGGAGCTCGCGGCAGGCCGAGACCGCGGCTTCCCCGTCCCCGGCCTCCCCCACCACCTCGATGTCGTCCTCGTCCTCCAGGATCGACCGGAACCCGGCCCGGACGAGCCGCTGGTCATCCGCCAGCAGGACCCTGATCATCGGTCACTCCGCTCCATCGGCTCTCCTGTGATTCCGTACGGCAGCCGGGCCCGCACCGCGAATCCGCCCTCCGGCCGCGGGCCCGCGGTCAGCTCGCCACCCAGTGCCCGCGCCCGTTCCGTCATTCCGGCGATCCCGCTGCCGCCACCCGCACCTGCGGGGCGGGCCGCCGAGCCCCGGCCGTCGTCCTCGACGGTCAGGGTCAACTCCCTGTCCCCGTACACGAGCCGGATCGTGACCCGCCCCGCGCCGCTGTGCTTGGCGGCGTTGGTCAGCGACTCCTGCACGATCCGGTAGGCGGCCAGGTCGACCGGGGCGGGCAGCGGGCGTTCAGCCCCGGTCCGCTCGATCCGCACCGCGAGCCCCGCCGGCTTCGCCGAAGCCACCAGCTCGTCCGCCCTGGCCAGCCCCGGCGCGGGCGCCGTGGGCGCCTCCTCGTCGACCCGGCGGAGAACACCGAGGGTGGCGCGCAGCTCCCGCAGGGCGTCCCGGCTTCCCGCCTTGATCGCGCCGAGCGCCTCCTCGGCCTGGGCGGGGTCCTTCTTCAGCCGGTGCAGCGCCGCACTCGCCTGCACGTTGATCATCGAAATGTTGTGCCCGATCACATCGTGCAGCTCGCGGGCGATGCGCAGCCGCTCCTCGGTGGCCCGCAGCCGCGCCTCCTCCTCGGCGTATGCCACCCGGCCGTACCGCACGCTGCCGAGGGCCACGACGGCGACCAGCCAGCCGGTGAGCATGAACACCGCCGTGCCGTTGACATCGCTGTTGCCCGCGAGGGTGCCCGCACCCATGCCGATGACCATGGCCGCCGCCATGGCGATGGCCGCCTGCAGCCGGCCCTGGGCCGCGACGGCGTACAACGCCACGATCGGAACCACGATCAGCGGGCCGTCGATGTCGCTCAGCAGATAGTAGGCACCCGTGGCCAGCACCGTGAACCAGCCCACCGCCACCGGATACCGGCGCCGGAACAGCAGCGCTCCGCACACCGCCGCGATCAGCAGCCAGGACGCGATCTGCGAGGGCATCGAGTCCCCGCCATGTCTCAGCCGCTGCCCCTCGGCACCGAGCGCCACCAACACGAATACCCCGCCGGCCAGCACGGCATCGGCGCGGGCACCACGGGGCAGCCGGAAACGGGTCAGTTCGAAAGGCGGCACCGGTCCATTCTGCCCGCGATGCCGATCGGAGGCCGGGCTCCGCGCAGGGTCACTCCGAGCCCCCCTCGCCCGGTCCGCCCCCTGCGGCGCCAACTCCCGCAGCGCGCCCGTCGCTTCGTGGGCAGGGAAATCGGTCGCGCCCCGTGAGGTGGGTCGTTAACCTCCGCCGGAGCGCAGCGAGGTATGACACACGACCGCGAAGGGGAACCGTTCATGGAGATCGAGGGCGTACGGACCGACCGTCTGGGCCTGCTGCTGGACCAGTTCGACAAGGCCAGGGAGATGGCCGGGGTGCGGCTGGCGGGGCTCGGCGACGAGGAGTATCTGTGGGAACCGGTGCCCGGCTGCTGGTCGCTGCGGCGACGCGCCGAGGCGACGACGCCGCGGGCGTTCGGGCCGGGGGAGTGGCTGCTGGACCTGGGCGCCGCGGACATCCCGGCGAGCGAGTACGCGGAGGTCGCCCGGCAGGCGGCCGGCGGCATGTCGGTGGAGAAGATCGCCGAGGACTGGAGCGTGACTGTCGAGCGGGTCGAGCAGATCCTGGCCCACACCGGCGAGCCGGAGCCGGACGCGACATCGGTCACGACCATCGCGTGGCGGCTGGGCCACCTGCACTACGAGTTCGCGGGCAACTGGGAGTGGACCTTCGGCGAACGACGGCAGGACCCGAAGCGGATGATCGACTTCTCCCCCTCGGCGGCCTTGACCCTGGAGCGCTTCTGGCCGGTGATCGACCGCTGGCGCGCCGACGTCGGCGCCCTCACCGAGGACCAGCTCGACACGGTCGGCCTCTCGCAGTACCCGTACGGCTCCGCCCCCGGGGAACCGTTCATTTCCGTGCTGTGGGGCGCCAACCTCGAATTCATCCACCACATGGCCGAGATCGCGCTGCTCCGCGACCTGTGGCGGACCCGCTTCACCACTCCCCGCTAGGCCCGGGCGCGCCATGGCGCTTCCGGTCCACACACCGACGAGCGGCTCGTGACCGGCCACGGTCACCGACCGGCCGTACGCAGCGGGGAATGACGGTGTCCGTTCTCGTGTTGTGTACGGGAGCGGAGGGTGCCTCCGTGCTGCCCGGGCCGTACGTACGAGAACACGGAGAGAAGAAGAGACATGCGCGTCGAGATCTGGAGCGACATCGCCTGCCCTTGAACCACGGGAACCATAGGTTACCGCGAAGCCCTGACCAGGGGCTATGGGCAGGCAGCACGAAGCCCCGCCCATGCGCCACGGGGGACGGACGCACGGACGGGGCAGCCGACACGCTGAGACTTGATTCGCCGTCGCTCAGCGGGCCGGGGTCTTGTTGCGCGGGTCCTTCGGATGGCCGTGAATCATGTGGTTGTGCATGGCGATCACGACCAGTCGGCCCATTACAGAACTCCGCGTACTGAGTGCCGCTCTCAGGCTTTCGCGCAGTCTGCCGCAGACAGGGCACGTTTCAGGGTCGACCCTGTCAGCGCGCGGCGTTGTCAGGTCTCCACCCATGAACATCAGGGGCGGCTGAATCACTCGCCACTCACCCCCTGATGCCGGGGACATGCCAGCGGACAGGGAGGCGACTTCGGGCCGGGGAAGTAGACCACCCCTGAGCGGCTGTCGAGTGCTCCCCCGTATTGCGTCCACCAGCCGTCAGGAGAGTCCGCGTACGGCCCTGACGGGTCATCTATGAGGCTGACTAACTCCGGGTCCGGTAAGGCACTCACACGGGCGCTGATGCGCTTCGCTGGGGCAGTCATGCCGGGCACTCATGGTGTTCGTAGCGGTCAGCCGAAGAACCCCCCGAAGCCCGTTCGATGGCCACCCGGCGGCAGGTCTCCAACGACTTGAACGGCTTACGGCAGTTCCGGCACTTCTCACCATGAGGCGCGTACGTCGTGTACTCGTGCTGTCGCGCATCCGTGGCGTTCGTCTTCGTCTGACTGGCCATGTGCCCGCCGTCCCCTCACGTGGTCCGAATGACAACCACGCTAGGAACAGCGGCACCCCAACTCACAGCCGATTGCACGAGATTGCACGCCAATCACCCCAGCGAGGTGACAGCCGCCCGGATCAGAGCATGGGCCTTCGCGCCGTAGACAGCAACGTCAGCCAGTGCGGCGAACGTGTCGGCATACGTGGCCACCTCTCGCGGCTGAGTGATCGTAAGGTATCCAGAAACTAGCTCGACATTCACCTGTGCTGTGTCGAATATCCAGAACCCCTCAACCGGCATTCGGGCACGGCCGATCTTCGTACGGACCACGCCCAAGCTGACGTTGGGCAGCGCGGAGACCGTGAGCAAATGCTCAAGTTGCTCAACCTGAGTATCTGGCTCACCGAGTGCATTTCTAAGAACTGACTCCTCTACCAGAAATGCGAAACGGCGCTGACCCTCAAAGAGCACGCGCTGACGTTCCATGCGTGCGGCCACGGCATCAGCAACGTCATCAACCTCAACACGGCGACGCTGCACGGCACGCAATACGTCTTCGGTATAGCCGTAGGTCTGAATCAACCCTGGGACAAGCCCCGGCGAGTAGCAGCGGAACCAGCGCGTTCGTTCGTACAGCGGCAAACGGGCTTCCTGCGCCTGTCGCAGCCCCGCCCGCTCCATCCGCCGCCATTCCACCCACATGCCCTCAACGGCGCGCAGAGAGGCAATCAGGTCCTCTGTCTGGTCTTCTGCGCCACAAGCGCGACACCATGCGCGGATGTCCTCAGCGGAAGGCGACGTTTTCGCGGACGAGATCCGCGAGACCTTGGCAGGGTGCCACCCGCACGCCTCAGCGAGCCGCTTACCGTCCAACCCGGCGTCCTTGCACATCTCCCGAAGGCGATCGGCAAGGACTTTCCGGGCGGCTTGAACACTTGATGATCCTGATGCGGGCATGGCGCTGGACCGGTTAGACCGGCTTGTACTCCTCATGAGACGTGGCCCGTTCCCAGACCGATTCGAATGCTGTACTCACCAGCGCCACGACGGGCGGTTCAGTGCACCACTCGCGGTCAACTACCTCCCCAATTCCAGAGAAGTAGGTGAACAGCACTGAGGAATTGTCGAACATCCAAAGGTCTGTCCCGGGTAGGGGAATATCGGCTGCCTTGCGCCGGGGCAACCAGCGGACCAGTTCACCCGCTGCGACGTTCGGAAACGTCACGTCGTACTCGTACTTGATGTAGTCCGTCACTGGCTCCGAGACAATCCGAGCACGGCGCATCACGACACCACGCGCTGTTGTCTCGGTTACCACGTCCAGAAACGGACGCCACCACGCCGACCGGTCAGCGGCAGGGTCAAGGCGCTTCCCGTTCTGCCACGCGATGAAATCAGGGTCGTTCGGCTGGTACGCGTCGCGCATTTCCAAGTGAATGGCTGAGTGACGCGCCTTTGCCAGACCCTCAAGTACGGGGTTCGTCATCGTTGCTACTCACTGTCGGGGCGGGGGATGTACTGAAGCATGACCTTCGGAAGCCTGATGATCGTCTCGTGATCCGGCACGTCTGTGGAGTGGCCCGGAATCGAGCCGATCTCTTGGCACGCCTTCACCTCCTCCTCAGTGGCCTTGTACGACTGGATCAACAGGTCTCCCGTCTCTTCGTCCAGCCAGATGGTTGGGGAGTCCGTGTCAGGCGTGTTCGGGATGATCCCCAGGAACCGTAGCGGCATGTCATGTCCCTCCGTCGATGCGATTGCGCCCGATTGCACGACCATCACCCGCCTGACGGATCACGTCAAGAGGGCATGTTCACGGGCCACTTGACGACAGCAGAGGCGACCATCTGACGCCCCGTCAGTTTTCAGAAACGAGAGAAACCCCGTACCGGCCACCAGTAAGGCAGCGGGTACGGGGCCATTGGACGCGGAAAGACTAGGGCGCACTGCCTTCTGTAACTCGTTTACGCTTTAGCCTCTTGCTGGTAAAACGGCGCACTGTTCCGTCATCGTCCAGTGACGCGCTGGCGGCTGTACTGAATTGATCGGCGCTTTTGGTCAATGTTTGCGCGGCTTCGTATAGATGATCTACCGAAGAGCTGTATTTCTCTAGCTCTCCTTCAAGCGTGTCGTCCTCTTCGTCCATGTAACTAACCCGCTCTTGCAGGTGACGAGTAATCGCCATCAATTCAACAACTCCTAGAGCATCGTCGCGGAGTCGTGAAGCAGCAGAAATAACCGGTTGAGGTCCTAAGAGGCTCACGTCAATCCAGCTTTCATGCACCGCCTTGATTAGCGCTTCTTCCTCGCTGAAAGTTGTATCTTCGTATCCGTCGTAAGCAACTCGCTCCTTGACAAGGAGGACTTTCTGAATGAAAACCCGATAGGTGTCATGGCGCGGTTGCCGCCTTTCCCTTCGGTGATCAGCTCTTGCGGAGATACGCGCGGTTTCGTGCTGCGCAAAGGCTGCCGCAACGCTGCCCATTGAGGCCGCTATAGCTCCAAGTACCGCCGCCAAACCAGCATCCATGCCCCGAGTGTCGGCATCTCTGGGCTGTATGTCCAGTGCCCCTGGCCGCGCAAACGCTCCAAGCTGCGGCGCTAGCTTTTTCCCTCCCTGCCGCGCTCCTGTCAGGCCCGGAGGGGGTCACCCCCCAGGGGGCAGGCATCAGAACGGCGGCTCTTCGGCCTCAGCGTCACGCTTCTCTGTCCAGTGCTGCCATTCACGCTGAGCCTGTGACTGTCTCCGCCTCTCAGCGACTACACCACCAGCCTGGTTACGGCCGGTCTCACGGTTATGGCAGCGCACACAAAGGGCTCTCAGCCCGGATCCACCGGCTGACCTCTGTGGACAACTTCTCCGGGAACGAGGAAGAGCCTTGTGACCTGCGATGATGGGAGTTCTTGAGGCTTCCAGCACGCACGATGACAAGGCTCTTCCGAGATGCAATCTTCCCATGCCGCCGTCCATGTCTCCGCACTCTTCGACGAGCCGAATCTGATCGCGGATGCGGGGCTGCTTCCGCTGATCGCGCTCGCCGAACGGGTCGGCCTGCCCGGTCTGGCCGCCCAGGTCCGCATCGAGGCGGCCGACAACAGCGGCGGCGCCCATCCGGCGGCCAAGGTGATGTCGCTGCTGGGCGCGATGTGCTCGGGGGCCGACTCCATCGATGATGCCGACCGGCTGCGGCACGGCGCAATGGACCGGGCCTTCGCCGGGATACGCGCCCCGTCCACGCTGGGCACCTTCCTGCGCTCCTTCACCCACGGCCACAACCGGCAACTCCACCGTGTGCACCGGGAATTCCTGGCCCGCCTCGCGACCCGTACCCCGCTGCTGCCCGGCGCCGGGCAGCTGATGTTCATCGACATCGACCCCACCCACCGCCGGGTCTACGGACGGGCCAAGCAAGGCGCCGAGCACGGGCGCCTGAAGGGGCAGCGCACCCTGCACCCGATCATGGCCACCCTGTCCACCCCGCTCGCCCGGCCGGTGATCGGTGCGGTCCGCCTGCGCCGCGGCAAGGCCGCCGACGTCCGCGGCGCGAAAAGCTTCGTCGCCCAGGCCCTGGCCATCGCGAAGGACGCGGGCGGAACCGGAATCCGGATGGTGCGGGCGGACAGCAAGTTCTACACCGCCGATGTGGCCGCCGCCTGCCACAGGTCCGGTGCCCACTTCTCCCTCACCACGGGCATGAACCCCTCCATCGCCGCCGCGATCGGCCGCATCACCGAGGACGCCTGGATCCCGATCCGCTACCCCGAGGCGTTCGTGGATCCCGACACCGGCGAGATGGTCTCCGACGCCGAGGTCGCCGAGACCGAGTACACCGCGTTCACCGGACGCAAGAAGGCCGAGCAGGTCACCGCCCGTCTGATCGTGCGACGGGTGCGACGCCTGAACCCGCAAGCAGCCACCGGGCAGGGCGAGTTGTTCGACTCCTGGCGCTACCATCCCATCTTCACCAACAGCCCCTTCGGCATGCTTCAGGCCGAACTGCACCACCGGCAACACGCTGTCGTGGAACAGGCGATCGCGGACGGGAAGTCCTCCGCGCTCGCCCACCTGCCCTCGGGAAACTTCCAGGCGAACGCCGCCTGGCTGATCCTGTGGGCCATGTCGCACAACCTGCTGCGGGCCGCCGGCGCCCTGGCCTCGGCCTTCCACGCCAAGGCCACCACCGCCACACTCCGCGCCCACCTGATCCACGTCCCCGCCCGACTCGCCCGCACCGCGAGGACCAAGCTGACCGCCCACCTGCCCGCCAACTGGCCCTGGCAGGCCGCCTACCAGGACTTGTTCGAGGCCGTCCATCACCCACCGTCGACACCCTGACGGCCTCCATCGACACCGCACCCTGACGGCCGCACCGGCCACCGGCACCACCGCCCCAGCCCCGACTCGCAAAACACCTCGGACAGGCCGCGACCCGAGCGCGGCGGGCGCCGCCCGCCCTCGAACCCAAGCCCCACACCACCATCAGCCCTCGGCGAGAAATCGGACCTCGGAAACATCAGCCGGTGGATCCGGGCTCAGGTGCTCATGCGCGTTCGGATCAGCGACGCGACGCTTAACCAGTTCCTTGCGGCTCAGCGGGTAATGGTCGGCAACCTTCGACGGCTGACCACACAACACACACCATGCATTCGTGTAAAGGAATGACTCACGCTTGCGCGGCCAATCCTTGCCGTATGCGCTGGTCCCCTTCTCGGCGCGTCGGGCAGTCAGCATGGGCACATGATCAGGGCAGGCCCGTTCCTTACCGCTGATGGAGTTAGGGCAGTTGGGTACGACAGGGCAGGGACGCCGGGGGCGGTATGGCATAGGGGGCACCTACGGATTTCCGGATGTGGTGGGTTAGCACCAGCACAGGGGGTAGCAACGTCGCTGTGCGAGATAAGGGCAGGTCAGAGAATGTGGCCATTTTCGCCGGCTCGGGGTGTGATCTTGCAGGAGCGAACGGCCATAGATACAGGAATAGCCCGGTCTCTCCTCCGACACGAACCCCAGCGGGGAAAGGAGAGACCGGGCTAGATCATGTGGCTACGCCATTACGACGAAGCATTCGTGATGCGGACGTGAGCACCAGCAACAGGCATGCCGAAAGCAACCCGCATGGTGCCTCGCACGCCGACACGGTCAGACGAGAAGTACGCCGAACGGTCAACGTCAAGGCGCGTGTCCTCGCGGGTGACCACAAGGAAATCGTCCTTGCTGATTCCGTAGACCACATCCGCCGGAACGTGCGGGCTGACGATGATCGGGCGGCCAAGAATGGTACGCCGACCATCAGCGGTCAGGTCCGGGTTTAGGAGCGCCTTGTTGGAACCGGTCGCATCCTTGAGCTTCGCAATCTCAAGGGCAGTGGCAGCGCCGGTAACCCAAGAGGTGATCCGGCCCCCGGCAGCCTCGCTGAGCGAAACGGCCTCTTCGAACGGGTCAAGGTTGGTGTACGTCACCGGAGCCCCGACCGTGGAAATACCGGCCAGCGAAGCAAAGCCAGCGGGGTTAGGCGAAGCCAGCGCATTGAATAGTGCGTTATCCACGCTCTTGGCAATCTGCCGCGCGATGCTACGGCCGATCTGGTCAGTGGCAGACGGGTTGGAGTCGTCGGCAAGCTCACGGCTGACGATCGTCAGGCCAGCGAACTTAGCCGGGGTAACCACCAGCTCATCAAAGTCAGCGTCGGAAGGCGTGATCTCCGCGCCCTCAACCACAGCGCCAACGGTCACGTCAGACGCGAGAATCGGAATGCGGTAATCGTGCGCCTGAGTGGTGACCTTCGTACCGGTCAGGTAGGCGACGGATAGAGCCTCAACGGGCTTCGTGACAATCTCCCCGTACTCCGGGGGTAGAACGGCACCGTTGGCAGGCGTAAGCATGGTCATTGCGAAAGTCCTTGTGTTTGGGCATGGGCGCGGCTAATGGCCAGCGCGTGAAAGGAAGCCCGCTGCACCTGGCAGCACGGGAAAGCGGGCACCTGGCCCAGACAGCAAGAAATCCGCCGCCCACCCGGGGCACTAGCGGATTCTCAGAAAGCACCTACGGAAATCCGTAGGTCGATATGCAGTTGTGTGGGAAGGCCCGGGACCATGCACAGTCCCGGACCCTTGTTAGCGCCCCTTGTACCGAAGCGCGTCATGCATCGTCGGGGCGCGTTCCGCTACTTCGCGGTGACCCCCACCCACATCACCCCACGGGCGATTGGGATTACCGAGACCAGGGCGCGTCTTGAGAAGCACCTCAACGGCAGCGTCAATGGTCTCCGTGTCGGGATTGCCTTCGGAATCCAGAAGGTCAGTCACGGCCACTTCGCCCAGCGTGAAGAGATCAGCGCCAACGGCTAGGGACTTCCCGGCGTGCGCCTCAATCTCCTTGCGTAGGAGCGCCGTGATTCGACCTTCGGCAGCCTCTAGCTTGCTTTCGGCTTCCCGTAGCCTCGTGCGGTACTTGGCCGCTTCCTTGTTGGCGCTGTTGCCTTCGCTTGTGGGCTCAGGCGTGAAAGTCTCCGCGCCACCCTCAGCGGTGCTAGGCGTTTCCGTCGTGGGTTCAGCCATTCGCGCTCACCCCTTCGTCATGGATGAACGTGAGGAGGTGCGCGGCCGGACCCGTACGCACGTAGGTGACAGCCTGAGAAGCGGTCATGTGCGAGCCGAACAGCTCATGCAACTCCGCTTCGTCAAGGAACAGGAGTTGTGCCAGCGCAGAAACGGGCAGCGGCGTAGCCGACTTATCCCGTGCCAGCGCTGCAACCGTCTGGCAGGCGGCAAACTGATCGTCGGCAAGCTGTGCAAGAAGTGACTTCACGTGCTGTGTCCTTTTCGTTGAATCCCTGCCGCTCAACCGGACCAGGACACGGAACCCGGGAGCGGCAGGGAAGAATGTGAGCCCGCCCCCGGCAGGTATCGCACCTGAGCGACCCGGGGGCGGGGACATGCGGGGTAACCAATCCCGCTTCTAGGAGTGGGCCATAGCCCTAACCGCTGAAACTGTCAGCGGAGCCCTTGACCACTTCCGAAATTTCGGAGGTCGTTAGTTCAGTGACCACCAGCCGCGTAGGCGCGCACCAGGCGGGCGTGAGTTTCGCGCTCAGCGCTGATTGGTGGCCTGCCGTAGCGATTGCCTAGACCCTTGTCCTGAGCGTCTAGAAAGGCGTATGCAGCCTTCGTGCTGGCTTCACGGGCCTGAGCCTCAATGGCGCGGCGTTCGGGGCTCACAGCGGCATACGCGGCTTTGATGAGCGGGGCAATGGCTTCGGCCAGTCCCTCACGCCCGACACGCCGGTAAGCCTGATCGAACTTGCGATGACAAGAGCGGCAGAGAGCCACGTATGACCGGCTGTTCTCAGACCACACGAAGCCCTC
Organism: Streptomyces sp. NBC_01217; assembly: GCF_035994185.1. Classification (NCBI taxonomy): domain Bacteria; kingdom Bacillati; phylum Actinomycetota; class Actinomycetes; order Kitasatosporales; family Streptomycetaceae; genus Streptomyces; species Streptomyces sp. NBC_01217. Next base: position 2,096,388 of record NZ_CP108538.1, on the reverse strand, counting down.
TTCGTTGCGCTCATCCGGATCGTTGTGCAGGTACGCCCACTGATCAGCGGTCAGGAGACACCAGGCGCAATTGTGATACTTGGCTGGTAGCCGTATCTCGTCAATCCGCCTGTGAGCCGCCCGGTACTCGGACGCGATAGAAGTCATGGGAAAGGGTCGCTTTCGCTGGGGTGCATAAACGACTAAAGGCCCGTTCCGAGGCTCAGCACGATGGGCACCCCTGCCAGTCGTGCGAGTCAACCCGGAACGGGCCTTTAGCGTGTACGGATTAGAAGCCCCCGCACGGGCGTATATGGGCAGACCTCAGAAAGGGTGCGGTCCGCAGCAAGAGCATCACTGCCCTTACAGGTTGGATCTAGTGAGTCGAATGCCAATCGGGCATCGAAAAGGGCGCGGTTTCGCTGCACCCCATCATTCCGTTATCAAGCCGTGACAATAGGGTGTGTAGAAGTGTAGGACTGAAGGTAGGTCCCGGTATTGCTTAGGAACTCCTATAGCTAAACCTGAGAGACGTGCATTTCTACACTTCTACATTCATGCAGGTCAGAGAGGGTGTTCTGACGGAGTGTCAGAAACCTTTCTACATCAGGGCGGTTTTCGCTCCGTTTCCCGCTGCCCCCTCAAGGCTCTGAGCGGCCACGTGAGCCCCTGACTACATGCCGCCGGTAGCCGGGACAGCCCAGAGACCTGAAAGCCCCTCAGCGCGGCTCACAGGGCAGCAGAAAGCCCCGCCGGGCATTGCTGCCTGACGGGGCCTGGTGGTGCTACGCGCTGAGTGCTTCCGGGAAGCCCTGTAGTGCAGCCTGCAAGGCTTCCAGCCGCCGTATGCGCTGCCTGGTGTACTCGGTGCCTTCCCCGGCCCTCACAGCGTCGTACAGGGCTTCGAGCTGACGCGTGATGTGTCGCCACTCCAACTCACGCAAGAACGCTGCCTCTTCTGCCTCGCACTGCGCTTCGAACTCCGTGCGTGTCATATCCTGGTGCCTTCCCTTGAGAGGGACACCAGCCCGGTCTACTCGCCAAAGTCCGGCCGGGCTGGTGCCAATTCGATTCTTTGACTCAGACAGCCGCTTGCGTGCGGCGCACTTCCCATCTGTCCCATGCGGCTTCTTCCGCTGGGTTCACCCTGTCGTCCCGCCATTCGGGAATCAGCCGGTCAAGGATCGGCGTGCGATCACCCCGGTACTTCGACGGAAGTAGAGTGATTCCCTTTGTGGCTGCCTTGAGTAGTGCGCGCTGTCCGCCAATTCCGGCACCCTGCCAAAGAGCGGCAAGCGACTCCGGGTCCATCAAGGGCGTCAGGTCGGTTTCCTCTGAAAGTTCCGCCGCTTCGGCTTTCAGCTCCGCAATCTGAGCGGCCACCTGTTCCCGAAGTCGGTCGTACTTGTCTTCGTCCATCCGGCCCAAGACGAAGAACTCTTTTTCCAGCTTCATTTCCCGGCCTACTGCCGATTCCAGAGCAGCGTTGACGTGAACCTTGCGTGCGTCGCGCTCAGGGTCCTGGTAGGACAGCCAGTCACGGGCAATGGCCATAATGGTGGGGGAGTCCGGGGCAAGACTGAGAACGTGGTTAAGCCACATGATCTCTACGGCCGAATCAACGCGGGTGCGCTCAGTAGAGACACCCTTGCAAGAGGATGCCCCTTCCGTCTGGCGTGCGTAGCAGCGGTAATTCACTCCGCCGTTGGCCATCGGCCCGTTGCAGAGCCCACAGCGAAGCGTGCCGGAAAGAAGGGCGACGATTTCCCGCTTACCGCGTGTCCTGTCACCAATGCTTGTTCCCGGCTGTGCACGTTCGGCCAGAATGGCATTGATCTTTACGTGCTCAGCGAAGGTCACCACGCCCTCACCACACGAGATTGGGTGTCCCTTCTTGTCCAGCAAAGGGCTTCCGCCGCGGTGGTACTTGCCAGTGTCGTTGCCGTTTTCGTCCAGCATCTTTTCCCGCTTTACCACCAGTCCGGCCCATGCCACGGAATGAGCAAGGCTGATGATTCCGGGGCCGGTCCACTTCTTCCCGTGGCGCGTAGGAATTCCCTCGCTGTTCAGCTTCTCCGCGATCCAGTTAGGCGTTTTGCGGTCCAGAAGGTATTCAGCGATGCGCCGCGCAATGGGGTACTCCGTCAGGTGGCGCGCTAGCTTGCCGGAACCCTTGGGGGAGTAGAGGCCGAAGGGGGTTACTCCGCCGGTCCAGCGTCCGTCAGCCTTGTTGCCATCAATGCCGATCTTCGTGAATTCGGCAATGTCGCTCGCTTGCTCCCGCGCCTGTTCACTGAGGATGGCAAGAATCATGCGCGATTTGGTGGAGTCAAGGTTCTCGGCAACGACGAAGATTCGTGCCGTACGCTCTTCGAACTTGTCCAGCAAGAGGCCAACCTGACCCATACCACGGCGGGAAAGGCGGCTGGTTTTGAAGACGTACAGCGTCTTGGAAAGCCCGGCGTCAGTAATAGCCGCTGTGGCCTTCTCGAATTCCTCACGCCGGACGTATGCCTTGCTGGCGCTCTTCTGTTCAAACCAGACGTGCCGGATTCGCTTTCCCTCGTAGTTGGCATGGGCGCACATCCGGCGCACCTGTTCCCGCAGTGAGCTAAGGGTGTCTTTCTTCTTGCTTCGCCTGACGTACATCTCTGCCAAGTCAGCCGGGCTGCCCGTCACCACTTCCCAGAGTCCCAGCGCCATGAGTTCGTCGTCTTCGAAGCCCAGTGCACGCAGGTTGGGCAGGTCTTCCCGCTCCATCGGTGTCCATTCGCCGTGGGGTCATCCGTCTCGGGTCCCTGTGAGCGAGTGGAATGCCTAGATTCCGCGTTTTCGCAGGTCAGAGACGGTCTGGTTCCCGTGGTTCATGGGTGCCCCTGGTGTTACATCGGGAAGGCCCGCTTCGAGAAGGGCCTGGCGGGGTTCGCCCACCGCGATGAGGTCGAGGTCGTGCACCGGTCCTTCGAGCTGGATCCCTCTTACGTCAAGGGCGACACCATGCAGGTGATCGACCTGCTGGCGCAGAAGTACGGGCGCACCCGCGAGGAGGCGAAGGCCATGGAGGCCAACGTCGCGGCCAACGCGCAGGCCGAGGGGCTCGGCTACCTCACCGAGGGCCGCGACCACGGCAACACCTTCGACATCCACCGGCTGCTCCACCTCGCCAAGGCCCGCGGCCGTCAGGACGAGCTGCTGAGCCTCGCCTACCGGGCGAACTTCGCCGAGGAGCGGTCCGTCTTCGACGGTGACGTGCTGGTCGAGCTGGCCGTCGAGGCCGGGCTCGACGGCGACGAGGCGCGTGCCGTGCTCGCCGACCCGGAGGCGTACGCCGCCGAGGTGCGGGCCGATGAGCGCGAGGCGTCCGAGCTGGGGGCCAACGCGGTGCCGTTCTTCGTGCTCGACCGGCGGTACGGGATCTCCGGCGGCCAGCCCGCCGAGGTCTTCGCCCAGGCGCTCGAACAGGCGTGGAAGGACCGGCCGCTGACCGCGATCGGCGGGGACGCCGCGGCGTGCGACGCCGACGGCGCGTGTGAGGTTCCGCAGACCGGCGGCAGCAACGCCTGAGCCCGGAGCCCGGTGCCCCGCTGAGCTGCATCCATAAGCGTTGCTTGAGTGTACCCCTTAACTCTTGGTAATTGACGATGAGTTAAGGGGGCCCCAGGCTTGGCACATGGAGACTACTTCGCTCAGTCGCACGGTGGACGACGAGTTCGCGCCGGAGACCGCCTACCTCAACACCTCCACCTGCGGGCTGCTGCCCCGGCGCACCGTGGACGCGGTGAGGGCGCTCGCCGAGTCGATCGCCACGGGCAGCAGGGCCGGTTCCGGGGACTTCGAGGCGGTGGAGGCGGCGCGGGCCGGCTTCGCCAGGATCGTCGGCATCGGTGCCGACCGGGTCGCCACCGGCAGCTCGGTCTCCGTACACGTCGGACTGATCGCGGCCTCGCTGCCCGCGGGGGCCGAAGTCCTGGCGCCCGAGGGGGAGTTCAGCTCCGTCGTCAGTCCGTTCGCGCTCCGTGGCGATCTCAAGGTGCGCTATGTCCCGCTGGACGGTCTCGCCGATGCGGTACGGCCCGGCACCGCGCTCGTCGCCTTCTCCTCCGTGCAGTCCGCCGACGGCCGGATCGCCGATCTGGACGCGGTACGCGCGGCGGCCGCGGCCCATGGCGCCAGGACACTGCTCGACGCCACCCAGTCGGCCGGCTGGCTGCCGCTGGACGCCGGGGCGTACGACTACACCGTCACCGGCGGTTTCAAGTTCCTGCTCTGTCCGCGCGGCGCGTCCTTCCTCACCGTCACCGAGGAGGCGCAGCGCACCCTGCCGCCCGTCTTCGCCGCGTGGGTCGCCGCCGACGACCCCTGGAACAGCACGTACGGCCCGGTCGGGCGGCTCTCCCCGACGGCCCGGCGCTACGACGAACCGCCCGCCTTCCTCTCGTACCACGGCGCCGAGCACTCCCTCGCGCTGCTGGACGAGGTCGGCATCGACGCCATCCGCACCCATGCCACCGGGCTCGCCGCCCGCATGCGGGCGGGACTGGCGGGGCTGGGTCACGAGGCCGTGCCGGGGGATTCGGCGATCGTCGCCGTGCCCGGGCTCGGCGGGCGGGAGGCGGAGCTGGCGCGGGCCGGGGTGATGGTCTCGAACCGGGCGGGGAGCCTGCGCGCGGCCTTCCACCTGTACAACACACAGGCCGATGTGGACCGGGCCCTGGACGTGCTCTCCGGCTGAAACCGCCCGCAGGGCCGGGATCAGCAGCTCTCGGGGCAGCCCTCGGTCCCCTGACAGAGGTTCGCCTCGACCTTGGCGAGCAGCCGGGCCAGCTCCTGGCGTTCGGCCGCGTCGAGCCCGGCGAGGGTGTGCTCCTCCAGATCCGACCAGGCCCGGTCGACGTCGGAGTGCAGCGCGCAGCTGTCGTCGGTGGCCTCGACCAGGACGGCCCGTCGGTCGCCCGGGTCGGGGCAGCGGCGGACATGCCCGGTCTGCTCCAGGCGCTGGAGCATCTTGGTGACGGTGGAGGGGTCGAGGTCGACGGCCTTGATCAGCTCGGACTGACGCACCGCACCCGCGTCCCACAGGCGCATCATCAGGAACTCCTGGCCGGGGTAGAGCCCCGCTCCCTTGAGCAGCTTGCCCGCGGCGATCCGGTGCAGCCGGGCGACCCGTGAGAGCGCATGGCTCACGGGGCCTTTGTGGGCGGCGCCCGGCAGCTCGGTACAGGCGGGGTCGGCGGATTCGGCCTTCACGGATTCGGCCTTCATGGGGACTCCCTCGGGGCGGCTCCCGCCGGCTCCGATGCCGGGGCGGCGGCTTTCTGTGAACTTTACATTGGTCGGCCAAGCAATGGGTTACAGTGGCGCAAGCACAGGTAATTGGCCGACCACATATTTTTTTTGGGGCTCCCATGACCACCGCATTCGACCCGATCGATCTCTCCGGCACCCAGCTCGCCAACCGCGTCGCGATGGCTCCGATGACCCGCAGCCGGGCCGGTGAGGGCGGCACCGCCACGGATCTCGTCGCCGAGTACTACGCCCAGCGCGCCTCGGCGGGCCTCATCATCACGGAGGGCATCCAGCCGTCGGTGGTGGGCCAGGGCTACCCCTCCACCCCGGGGCTGCACAGCGCGGACCAGGTCGCGTCCTGGCGCAAGGTCACCGACGCGGTGCACGCGGCGGGCGGCCGGATCTTCGCCCAGCTCATGCACGCGGGCCGGATCGGCCACCCGGACCTGCTGCCGGACGGGCTGACCCCGGTCAGCGCCTCCCCGGTCAGGCCCGCCGGTCAGCTCTACACCGGTACGGGTCTTGAGGACTTCACCACACCGCGCGAACTGACCGGCGACGAAGTCCGCCAGACCGTGGCCGACTTCGCGGCCGCTGCCCGCAACGCCATCGACGCCGGTTTCGACGGGGTCGAGCTGCACGGCGCCAACGGCTACCTCATCCACCAGTTCCTCGCGCCCAACTCCAACCTGCGCAACGACGAGTGGGGCGGCTCCGATGAGACCCGCATCCGGTTCGCCGTCGAGGTGGTCAAGGCCGTCGCCGCCGAGATCGGCCCGGAGCGCACCGGGCTGCGCATCTCGCCCGGAAACTCGTACAACGACATCGACGAACCCGCGCCGGACGCCGTCTACACCGCGCTGGTACGGGAGATCGAGCCGCTCGGCCTCGCCTATCTGCACCTTCTGGAGGCGGGGGAGATCCGCGAGCTGACCCTCGCGCTGCGCAAGCAGTTCTCCGGCACCTTCATCCTCAACGCGCTGACGGACGGGCCGACCGGACCGGACGACCACTCGGTGATCGACGACGGGATCGCCGACATCATCTCCTACGGTGCGCTGTTCATCGCCAACCCGGACCTGCCCGCCCGGCTGAAGGCAGGCGGCCCGTTCAACACCCCGGACCCGTCGACCTTCTTCGGCGGGGACGCGAAGGGGTACGTCGACTACCCGGCGCTGGGAGCCTGACGGACGTGCGGGGACGCCGGGATCGGGGCCCGGCTCCCGTCACTCCCGGCCGGACTCGTCCAGCGGCGCGCTGTCCCACTTCCACGACGTGACGCGCGGATGACCGGGCAGCGCGGCGCGGCCGGTGGCCCAGAGCAGGACGGCCCAGCGGTCCTCGTCCTTCGGGGCGTCCGGGAACAGCCGGGCCAGCACCCGGTCGCAGAGGCCGGCGGGCGGGGCCCAGCGGACATCCAGGGTGCCGGCGAGGTCATGCACATGCACCAGGGTCTCCACGATGCCCATGGCGGCGAAGCCCTCCGGATCGGAGACCCCGTAGGGGTGGTAGGAGCGGACCTCGGGCGAGGCCGTCCGTACCATCGCCGCGAGCAGCGCGCCGCTCGCCTCCAGCGTCCGGAGCAGCCCGGCGGGTCCGGCCTCCCGGTCCGCGAAGACCGCGTTCGCCGGACCGCCCTCGCGGCCCGCGCCCCAGCGGTACGGGACGTACGCGTCCGGCGACGGCTGCTGCGGGCCCAGCTGGGCCGCGTACGAGAAGAGGTCGTCGCTCAGGTGTTCCGCGGTCTCCCAGCAGCTCCACTCCAACGACCCCGCCGGAGCGTCCCAGTCGCCCGCCGGGGACTCCCGGAGCGCGGCGACCGCGAGACGGACCGCGGTGGTCACGTCGTCCGCCGTGACCGGCAGCCGGGTCCCGGTCAGCGCGGCCCGTTCCGCCGCACCGCACTCGACACAGAACTCATTGCCCTCCGGATCGGCGAGTGTCGCCCAGCCCCGTCCGTTCGGCTTGCGGTGGTCGGCCACGAGGGTGGCGCCCAGGCCGAGCAGCCGCTCGACCTCCTCGTCCCGGGTGCGGTCCTGCGGCTGAATGTCCAGGTGCACACGGTTCTTGGTGCTCTTCGCCTCCGGCACCGAGATGAACAGCAGCGCGGCACCGGGGGCCTCGACGAGCGCCTCGGGATCGCCGGGGGCGTCCTCGGCGGAGAGCGGGGCGCCGAGCACCCCGGACCAGAATCCGGCGAGCCCGTAGGCGTCGGCGCAGTCGATCGTGATGTGACGTACGAGTGAAGTCATGGCAGTACTGTCGCCGTTCACATCCGCCGACGTACAGCCGTTTATGGGAGGGGGGACGGGCCGCCCGCCAGGCCGCTCCCATCGGGTTCGGGGGCCGGGCGCACCGCGGCGGGGCCGGCCGGGCGCTGGCCCGGCACCCGCACCGCTCGCACCGACCGGACCGAGCGGACACCGGCAATTCCCGACGAGGCGCGCAGCATGCGGCGTACGGGGAGGAACACGGCGGCTATCCCGACGGCGGCCAGCCCGATCAGGCTGCTGACGACACCGATCCGGGGTGCCAACGAGACATCGGGCAGAAGGAAGACGGCCACGTCGAGGCTGAAGGACGCCGCCGTGACCATGGCGAGTGCGGAAGCGACGCGGTTGAGCCGGGTGTCCAGCGCCTCGGTCCGCTGCGAAGCTGCGGCCAGCAGGGAATTGCCGACATAACCGAGCAGTTTGTCGGCCCGCTCCTGGGTGTTGTCCAGGCCGATCGACTCACGGGCGGCCAGATAGGTGGCCCTGGGACCCTGTGCCGACTCTATGCGGTAGCCGTCGAGGTGGTGGTAGTCGGACCAGACCCCGTCGAGGAAGCGCCGGAACGCGTGGACGTCGGTCGTGGGGTACTCGGCTCTGGCGAGGTCGACCAGGACCCGGCGGCCGCCCAGCAGGGCACCGACGAGCAGGGACTGCTGCGCCGTCGCGATGTCGGTGGGTTCCAGCATCGTTCGCAGCTCGTGCAGCGCGGTCGCCGGGTCCCGGTCCCAGGCGTAGGTGTACGGAAGCAGCACCTTGCAGAACGGTCCCGGACTGAGCGGTGGCAGCCGGGGGTCGGTCTCCCACGGCGGCGACTCGGTGACGAAGTGGCAGTTGTACCGGGCGGATTGACGGTCCACCGGCGTGTCTCCGCCGCTGCCCGCGAGGTCCGGCCGCAGAGCGAGTCCCTGGACCAGGCCGCCGGCCACCGCGGCTGCCAGTACCGCGGCGAGAATGGGTGCGTCCGCCTCACGGAGCGCGTGATTCACCCGGGCGTCCAGTGCGTCGAGGTCGGCGAGCGCGAGCCGCCGCAGATCCGCCTCGTGCCGAAGCGCGTACGTCACCAGGATGCTGCCCGCGCTGAGAATCCGGGCGTGACAGTCGACGATCTCCGTACCGGGAAGCGCGATGGCCCGGGTGACGATCTCCTTCAGGTCCAGCTCGATAGTGAAGTCCGGGTTGTACCCCAGCGTTCCGAGCTCTCCGGCGTTCGCGCGTAACTCGCCGTGCCCCGGTACGTGGAAGGACTCCACGGTGAGGGGAGGGGAACTGTGGTGCACCGGGTACGCCCTGCTCTGCAGGTGCAGCACCTCGGTCACCGAGCCCCCGCCTCGACCGGCGCAGGGGCGTTCCACGAGACGGCGACGTACTCGGGAATCAGGTCGGACTCGGGCACGACCACGCGGTCGAGATACCGCTGCTGGAGGTCCTCCGGACCGCAGTCCTCGATCTCCTTGCCGAGCAGTGACGTCAGGCCGTGATGGGTCAGATAGGCGGCCTCCTCGGGGACCGAACGGCTGCGGAACCACTGCCGCTGGTCGGCGAGGACCTGGCTCCCCGCGGCCGCGGCGGGCCAGTAACTGACGGCGGTGACCACGCACGTACCGAACCGGGCCCCGAGGCCGACGACCGCGCGCGCCGCATCCGACGGGAGGTAGAAGACCAGACCCTCGGCCACATAGGCCACGGGGCGCCCATCGGCCAAGGTGCGTACCAGGGCGACGAGTTCGTCGCGGGCGGCCGGGCTGCTGAGGTCGGCCGCATGATGGTGCACATCGCGTTCCGGCAGGACCCCGGACGCCACCAGCTGGGCCGTCCTGGCCCGCTTGGCCTCGGCCATGGCCGGGAGGTCCACTTCGAGAGCCGTCCGGAAGGGCAGGAGCCACGGGTACGACGAGAAACCGGCCCCGCACACGACGAGCACGGTGTCCGGATCCTTGCGCAGCGAACGGGCCAGGGTGTCCGCGATGTACCTGCCGCGCAGGGAGACCACCAGGTCGTCGTGCGGGTAGACGGTGCCCGCGAACTCGTCCCACAGCTCACGCACCGCGGGCCGGTCGCCGTCCGGAATCCATGCGGCCGCCAAGGGGTCCTCGGCGAGATCGGGCATCCGCGCACGCGACTCGTTGACGAGATAGGCGGTCAGTTCTACTCCACAGTGCATGGGTGAGTGCCCCCGCTGATCTTGGATGTGCGGATCCCTGATCCCTGGTCCTGATCCCCGCTCTCTGATTCCCTGTTTCCCAGTCCGGACAGAGATTGCCGACGGCCGTGATCAGGTCTCACATAGTACGCATCGGCCGTCGGCACCCGCCAGGGGACGCGGAGCCAACGAGCCGTCCGGAGCAGGCACTTCGGAGCGTCCGGCCCCGCACACCCGAAGAGGGGCGCGGGGGATCTACTCGCTCGGCCAGGCCTCTGAGACGGCCTTGCGGGCGGCTTCGAAGTCGACCTGCCGGCCCGCGTCGGCCAGCGCCGACCCCAGCGCCGCGAGCGAGGACCGCACCGCGCCGCGCGTCGCGTCCACCCCGTAGTGATTGACCCGGATCATCTCCTTGGACAGCGCCCCGCCGCCCGCGATCAGCGGCAGCGACGGGTCGGCCGCCAGCGCCCGCGCGACCAGCTCGGAGGCGTCGACGCCCGCCGGGGCGCGCAGCGTCGTCGCGACCGGTGCCGCGTCCTTCGCCTCGTGCACATACGGCGACAGACCTCCGCCGAGCGCCACCGCACCCGCGCGCGTCGCCGCGGCGGCCGAGGCGTGCCGGGCCATCAGCGCGTCCAGACCCTCGGCCTCGATCCGCTCCACGCAGGCTTCCAGCGCCAGCATCTCCAGCTGGGCGGGGGCGTGCAGCAGTGCCCGGCGGCCGCCGTCGATCCAGCGCTCCTTCCAGTCCAGGAGGGAGAGGTACGAGCGGCGCGGGGCCTGGGGGTTGGCGGCGATCCGCTCCCAGGCCCGCCCGCTCACCGACACCGCCGACACCCCGGCCGGGCCGCCCATCGCCTTCTGCGCGCCGATCACACACAGGTCGACGCCCCACACGTCCGGCAGCAGCGGCTCCGCGCCCACCGAGGCGACGGCGTCCAGCATGAACAGCGCCCCGTGCGAACGGACCACCTCACCGATCTCGGCGACCGGATTGGTGTTGCCCGTCGCCGCCTCGGCGTGGACCAGCGAGACGAAGTCGATCTCCGGGTGCTCGGCCAGCGCCCGCGCGACCTGGACGGCGGTGACCGCCGTGTGGAACGGAACCGCCAGATCGACGACATTGGCGCCGCAGTCCCGCAGCCAGTTGCCGAAGGTCTGCCCGTACGGACCCGTGACGACGTTCAGCGCGGTCGAACCGGGCCGCGCGCCGCCCCGGATGCAGCCTTCGAGGGGGAGCAGCGCCTCGCCCTGCGTGATGACGACGTCCTGCTCGGTGGCGAGGAGGCCGGCCACCCGCTTCTCGATGGCCGCGAAATGCGCGGCGGTCAGCGGGGCGAGGTCGAGGAAGGGGTGCGTCACGGTGGTGCTCTCTTCGGATCGGGTCGGTGTGCCGCGGTGCTGCGTACGGACAGGTGCTTGCGTCGAAGCGTAGCCGGGGCCTCGCGCGCCGCCTCGTACAGTGCTGCTCATGAGTGATCACAGGGCACCGCGGGTGCTGCACGTGAAGGGGCGGGTGCTCGTCGGACCCGAGGACGTCCGCGACGAGCTCTGGGCCGTCGACGGACGGATCTCGTACGGGAGGCCGCCCGGCGCGGACGAGGCGGTGACCGTCACCGGCTGGGCGCTGCCGGGCCTGGTCGACGCCCACTGTCACGTGGGGCTCGACCACCACGGCGCCGTCGACGCCGCGACCAGCGAGAAGCAGGCCGTCGCCGACCGGGAGGCGGGCGCGCTGCTGCTGCGGGACGCGGGTTCGCCGTCCGACACCCGGTGGATCGACGACCGCGAGGACCTGCCGAAGATCATCAGGGCCGGCCGCCACCTCGCCAGGCCCCGCAGGTACACCCGGAACTACGCCCATGAGATCGAGCCGGAGGAGCTGGTCGCGTACGTCGCCCAGGAGGCGCGCCGCGGCGACGGCTGGGTGAAGCTGGTCGGCGACTGGATCGACCGGGAGGTGGGTGACCTGACCGCCTGCTGGCCGCGCGAGGCGGTCGAGGCGGCCATCGCCGAGGCGCACCGGCTCGGCGCCCGGGTAACCGCGCACTGCTTCGCCGAGGACTCGTTGCGCGATCTCGTCGAGGCCGGGATCGACTGCGTCGAGCACGCCACCGGGCTGACCGAGGAGACCATTCCGCTCTTCGCCGAGCGCGGTGTCGCGATCGTTCCCACGCTGGTCAACATCGCCACGTTCCCGGCGCTCGCGGCGGGCGGCGACACGAAGTTCCCCCGCTGGTCGGCCCATATGCGGCGGCTGCACGAGCGGCGTTACGACACCGTGCGCGCCGCCTACGACGCCGGGGTGCCGGTCTTCGTCGGCACGGACGCGGGCGGGGTGCTCGCCCACGGTCTGGTGGCGGACGAGGTCGCCGAGCTGGTGAAGGCGGGCATCCCTGCCCTGGACGCGCTGTCGGCGACGACCTGGGGCGCGCGCCGGTGGCTCGGACGGCCGGTGCTGGAGGAGGGCGCACCGGCGGACCTGGTGGTGTACGACGAGGACCCGCGGGCGGACGTACGGGTGCTGGCGGCGCCGCGACGGGTGGTGCTGAACGGGCAGGTGATCAGCTGAGGGGCCCGGTGGCGGCTCGCGGGGCCCGCCCCTCCCGGACCGGGGTGTGCTGTGTTGACAGCCAGTTACCCAGCCCCTGCCGTGTCGTTGAATCACCTTTGCTCACCTCTGCGTACACCCCGGCGCAGTCGATCCCCGCGCCGTCCGCGCTCAGTGGATCGGGTGACTCCAGGGAACGAACGTACCGAGATAATCGAATACAGGCGCGGAAACCCCCCTTTGGAGTGAACTCACGTCAGGTGTCTGCCAGTTCACCCTCCGTGCGTAAAGCTTTCGGGGTCGAGGTCACCGGTGCCCGCGATGTCCCCCATTGGACGGCGCCGGTGGCTCCATGTCTCTTGTGGGGGTTCCACCATTTTGAACAGCAACACCTTCCGCCTGGCCGCCCTGGCGGTCGCTGCCGCTCCCGTCGCGCTGCTGGTCGCCGTCCCGGCGCAGGCCGCCACCACCACGACCACCGGCGACGGGAAGGCGAGCGCGGTCGTGCTCCGTACCGCACTCGACGTCTCGCTCCTGAACAAGACCGTCGACGTGCCGCTCAAGGCCACGCTCAACGAGGTGCAGGCACCCGCCAGTGCGGAGAAGACCGCGCTGAGCGTGCGGCTCGACGGGGTCGACCGCGGACGGCCGGTCAGGGTGCTGCGCGCCGATGTGGCCACCGCGAACGCGACCGTCGACAAGCACAGGGCCGAGGGCTACAGCAATGTGGCGAAGGCCCGGGTCCATGTGCCCGGACTGCCGTTGCTCTCGCTGATCGAGGTCGAGAAGGTGACCTCCAAGGCGGTCTGCGAGGTGGGCAGGAGGCCGGTCGCCGAGTCGAACGTGCTGGGGCATGTGTCGGTCCTCGGCAAGCGGATCACCCTCACCGCGGGCGGCACCACGCAGGTGCGGGTGCCGGGCGTCGGCAAGGTCACCCTCGACCTGTCGAAGACGCACACCACCTCGCGCACCGCGGCGGCGGCCGCGCTGCAGCTGAAGGTGTCGGTCAACCCGCTCGACCTGAACGTCGCCGATGTGCAGGGCGAGGTCACGCTCGCCGAGGCGACCTGCGAGACGCCGAAGCCGACCGGACCGGGCGGTGGCGACAACGGCGGTTCAAGTGACGGTGGTTCCGGCAACGGCGGCTCTGACAGCGGTGGTTCCGACAGTGGCGGTTCCGACAACGGCGGCAGCACGTCCGGCGGTGACGGCGGCAGCGACGGCGGCAATGTGAAGCCCCAGACCGGCACCGGCGATGCCCCCGCCGCCGACTCCAACCTCGCGGAGACGGGCGGCAGTTCCACGACGCCGTACATCGCGGGCGGCGCGGCCGTGCTGCTGGCTGTGGGGGCCGGGGCGATGGTCGTGGCCAGGCGCCGCGCCCAGGACTGACCCCTCAAGGCCCGAGGGGGGCAGGCAGAGCCAGGAGGGGAGCGGGGAGCGGTGTTCGAGTAACGGGAACGCCGCTCCCCGTCGGCGCGCCACCGAACGCGGTGAACGTACCGAACGCACTGAACGCGCCGAACGCGGCTGTCCCGTCAGCGTGTGACCGCGGTCAGCGTCTGCAGCGCCTGGTCGAACGCCTGCAGAAAGCGGTTGGTCGTCGCACGGTCGCGCACCGCCAGCCGCAGCCACTGCGGACCGAGCCCCGGAAACGTATCTCCGCGCCGCGCCGCGAACCCGAGCGCCCGCAACCGCTCCCGTACCTCGGCGGCCCCTTCCATCCGCACCAGGACGAACGACCCCTCGGCCGGCTCCGCCACCCGCACCTCGGTGAACTCCCGCAGCCCTGCCACCAGATGGGCCCGGTCCACCGCGATCCGCTCCGCCGCCGCAGCCGCCTCGGCCAGCGCCCGCGGCTCCATGCACGCCTCCGCCGCCGCCAGCGCCGGGGACGACACCGGCCACAGCGGCTGTGCCTCCTCCAGCGCGCGGATGGCCTCCGGTGCGGCGAGCACATAACCGATCCGCAGTCCCGCGAGCCCCCAGGTCTTGGTGAGGCTGCGCAGCACGACGAGCCCGGGGACGTCCGTACGCCCGCACAGCGCCTCGCGCTCGCCCGGTATCGCGTCCATGAACGCCTCGTCGACCACCAGCGTCCGCCCAGGGCGCGCCAGTTGCTCCAGCACGGCCGCCGGATGCAGGACCGACGTGGGGTTGGTCGGATTGCCGACCACCACCAGATCCGCGTCCTCGGGCACGGCCGCCGGGTCCAGCCGGAAACCGTCCCCGGCCCGCAGCAGCACCCGGCGCACCTCGTGTCCGGCCGCGCGCAGCGCCGACTCCGGCTCGGTGAACTGCGGATGGATCACGACCGGACGGCAGGCCGGCAGCGCCCGTGCGATCAGCACGAACGCCTCCGCCGCACCCGCCGTCAGCAGTACGCGCTCCACCGGCAGCCCGTGCCGTGCCGCGACCGCCGCCCGCGCCGGACGGCCGTCCGGGTACGCGGCGAGCGTGTCCAGCGACGCGGCGATCCGCGCCTTCAGCCAGGCCGGGGGAGTGCCGGCCCGTACGTTGACGGCGAGATCGGTCAGATCCCGGCCCCGTTCCCGTACTTCCGCGTCACCGTGGTGCCGCAGATCGTGCGTGCCCGCGCCAGTTGCGCCGGGTCTTTCAATGTGAGTGTGCATGACCGCCGTGGGGGTGGTGGTGATGGCCGTCGTCGTCGGGGTGGAAGTGCGGCTGCTGGGGCAGCCCCACCTTGTCCTCGAAGCCGGGCAGCGAGATCCGGTACACGCATGAGTCGCAGTTCATCCGCAGATCGCCCCTGACGGCCTCCCGGTAGCGCTCCATGACCAGGTCGTACAGTTCCTCGGCACCACCGATGACCTCGGCCGGGCGGACATCGAGCTCCGGGTGGGCGGCGGCCCACTCCTCGGTCTGATGACGCACCCGGTCCGGCAGGATGCCGGTGAAGAGGAAGTACGGCAGAACGACTATGCGCCCGGCACCCAGTTTCACGCAACGGTCAAGACCGGCCGGTACGTTCGGCGCCGCGAGCGAGACGAACGCCGTCTCCACCCCCGCGTAATCACGGCCCTCCCAGAACAGCCGCGCCGCCTTGTACACCTCGGCGTTGGCGTCCGGGTCGGTCGAACCGCGTCCGACCAGCAGTACCGTCACCTCGGACCGGTCGGTGTCGCCCAGCACCGCGTCGACCCGGCGCTCCAGCACCTTCAGCAGCGCCGGGTGCGGGCCGAGCGGACGGCCGTAGGTGTACGAGATGCCGGGGTGGCGCTCCTTCTCACGGGCCAGCGCCGCCGGAATGTCCCCCTTGGCGTGCCCGGCCGACACCAGCATCAGCGGCACGGCGGCGAAGCGCTCGACACCGCGCTCGACCAGCCCGGTCACGGCGTCGCCGAGCGGCGGCGGGGACAGTTCGATGAAGCCGCCCGCGACGGGCAGCCCCGGGTGGCGTCTGCCCAGCTCAGCCACGAAGTCACGGAAGGCGGCGGCCCCGCCCTCGTCCCTGGTGCCGTGGCCGGCGATGAGCAGTGCGGGCTGGGTGGACGCGGTGGTCACAGGTTCTCCTCGTGTTCGTGTGTGGGGCGAGAGGGCTTCGGGGCTTCGGGAGCGGCAGGTCATCCGCTCCGAGACGGCCGGGGCCGGCTCACCGCGGTCCGCCCACGGCCGGGGCCGTCGTGGCCGACTGCCAGCGGTAGCCGCGCGGTGTCACCATGCGGCCCGCGATCTCCCGGGTGGCCGTGTTGCCGACCGTCACGACCGTCATCATGTCCACCGTCGCCGGGTCCAGACCGGCGAGCGAGGTCACCCGGCTGCTCTCGTCGGGGCGCGAGGCATTGCGTACGACACCGACCGGAGTGGCCGGTTCCCGGTGCTCGGCCAGGATCGACAGGGCCTTCGGGAGCTGCCAGTCGCGGCCCCGGCTGCGCGGGTTGTAGAACGTCACGATGATGTCCGCCTCGGCCGCCGCCCGTACCCGGCGCTCGATGACCTCCCACGGGGTGTGCAGATCGGAGAGGCTGATCGACACATGGTCGTGGCCCAGCGGGGCGCCCAGGATCGCGGCGGCCGCCAGCGCGGCCGTCACTCCCGGCACACCCACCACATCGATGTCGGCGCCCGCCTCGGCGAGCGCGGGCGAGGCCATCGCGTACACCCCCGCGTCACCGCTGCCGATCAGCGCCACCGCATGCCCCTTGCGCGCCTCGGCGACCGCCGTACGGGCCCGCGCCTCCTCGGCGCCGAGCCCCGACTCCAGAATCGTGGTGCCGGGCCGCAGCAGGTCCCTGATCTGGTCGACGTACTGATCGAGCCCGACCAGCACCGAGGCCCGCCGCAGTTCCTCGCGGGCCCGCGGGGTCAGCAGATCGCGCGCCCCCGGACCGAGACCGACGACGGCCAGCCGCCCGCGCGGCGCACGGCGCACCACCGCGCACGTCGCCATCGCGGCCCGCCCATCAGGCGCCGACTTCCGCTTCGGTACGAGGAGTTCGCCCCCTGAGGCGAGCGCGGCGGCCTCCGCGACGGAGGGGGTTTTGACGGCGGCGAGCGGCGCGGCGGACGGGTTGGGCACCTCGATACGGGCCAGATCCTCGGCGGCGTACGCCCGCAGCGGCACGCCGAGCCGCGCGGCCGCGGCGACGATCCCGGGCTCGTCCGCCTTCGCCTCCACCGTCACCAACTCCGCGATGCTCAAGGGCGACAGCCCGGCCTCGCGCAGGGTGTCCCGGATCAGCCCGACGACCTCCTCGACCGGCGCGCCCCTGGACGCACCGACCCCGACGGCGAGCGAGACGGGCCGCAACACCACGGCCTTCGCCCCGAGTTCCACGATCCGGTCGGTGACATGCAGTACCGCCGGGCCCTTCGCGCCGCGGGAGACATTCGGCGGCAACGGAGCCAACGGCCACACCGCGTCCGCCCGCAGCTCCACCGGCGCCCCGTCGAGCATCGCGCGCGACACCCCCGCCACATCGCCCTCCACGGGCAGCCCCAGCATGTCGAGACCCACCACCCCCGCCGCGTCCGTCGCCGTCGTCACGACCGGCGCCGCGCCCAGCACCTCACCGACCGCCCCGGCCAGCGCGTTCGCCCCGCCACCGTGCCCGCCGAGCAGCGCCACCGCATGGCGGCCCGCCTCGTCGACACAGACGACACCCGGGTCCGAGACCTTGTCCGACAGCAGCGGCGCGAGCAGCCGTACCGTTGCCCCCGTCGCCAGGAAGCACACCAGCTGCTCGCACTCGGCGAACGCCCGCTGCACGGCCTCGCGCACCGGTCCCTCGTAGACCGCCGTACGGTCGGGCCAGGCCGCGGCCAGCCGGTCGCGGGCCACGGCGCCCGCCGCCGTGGCGGAGATCAGGCCGATCACTGGGTTACTCCTTCGCTTGCACGGATTGCAGGGCGAGTGCCCCACAGCAGAAAGAGGGCCGCCCGGACCCCGGGGGCGAACGGCGCGCCCGTCCCCGTACCGACGACCCGGATCACGAGCCGGACCGCTGGGCGCGCAGCTGGGCCCGCGCCGCCCTGTCGGCCTTGCGGAAACCGTGGAAGTGCCCCGGGTGGTAGAGGTGCGAACGCGTCCCCGAGGCCGAGAGCGCCGGGCCGACCAGGAAGAGCGTGTGCTTCCAGAGCCTGTGTTCCTTGACCGTCTCCTCCAGGGTCCCGATCGTGCAGTGCAGGATCAGCTCCTGCGGCCAGGTCGCCTGGTACGCGATCACGACCGGCGTCGACGTCGGATAGCCGCCCTCCAGCAGCTCCTGGGTGAGCTGCCCGGACCGCGCCGCCGACAGGAACAGCGCCATCGTCGTGCCGTGGCGCGCGAACTCCCGTACCTCCTCGCCCGGCGGCATCGGCGTCTTGCCGCCACCGAGACGGGTCAGGATCACGGACTGCGCGACCTCCGGAATCGTCAGCTCCCGCTGTGCGATCGCCGCGACCGCCGAGAACGACGACACCCCCGGCACGATCTCGACCGCGACCCCCAGCCCGGCACACCGGTCGACCTGCTCCTGCGTGCCGCCCCACAGCGCCGGATCGCCGGAGTGGATACGGGCCACCCTCAGCCCCTCCGCGGCCGCGCGCTCGTACACGGCGACGACCTGCTCCAGCGACATCTGCGCCGAATCGAGGATCTCCGCGCCCTCCCGGGCATGCTCCAGCACCTCCTCCTGCACCAGGCTCGCCGCCCAGATGACGACATCGGCATCCGCGATGGCCCGTGCCGCCCGGAAGGTCAGCAGATCGGCGGCGCCGGGGCCGGCACCGACGAACGTCACTTTGCCGTGGGTGGGCGCGGCGACCGCGCCGGCTGCGTCGACTGCTTCGGACATGGGACGGGGTCCTTTCGGAAAACGGAAAAACTGAACAGAAGGACGGGCGGGCGGCAGGGCGCGGTGAGATGCGCGCACCGGGGTCAATCGGCTAGCAAGAGCGCATGGCGGTGTTCGTCGCGCTCGGCGCGTTCCTGATGACCCTGGCCGGCGGCTGGGTGGCCCAGCGCGTCACCGACCGCCGCCACCTGGTGCTCGGATTCGCCGGCGGACTGATGCTCGGCGTGGTCGGCCTGGACCTGCTGCCGGAAGCGATCGACACCGCGGGCGACCCCGTCTTCGGCGTCCCGGCGGGCCTGCTGCTGTTCGTGGGCGGCTTCCTCGTCGCCCACCTGGTGGAGCGAGTGCTCGCCGTCAGCCGGGCGGCACACGGTGCGGGCGAGGAGCGGGTGCCGCAGGTCGGACTCACGGCAGCGGCGGCGATGGTCGGCCACAGCCTGATGGACGGCGTCGCGCTCGGCGCGGCCTTCCAGGTGAGCGCCGGCATGGGAGCCGCCGTGGCCCTCGCCGTCATCACGCACGACTTCGCCGACGGCTTCAACACCTACACGATCACCAGCCTGTACGGAAACGCCCGCCGCAAGGCCATGTTCATGCTCTTCGCGGACGCCATCGCACCGATCCTGGGCGCGGCGACGACGCTGCTGTTCACCCTTCCGGAGGAACCGCTCGGCTGCTACCTCGGCTTCTTCGGCGGCGCGCTGCTCTACCTCGCCGCCGCCGAGATCCTCCCCGAGGCGCACCACGAACACCCGGCCCACTCCACACTGCTGTGCACGGTGGCCGGCGTGGGCTTCATCTGGCTCGTGGTGGGCATCGCGGACTGACCACCGCGCCGCACCCGGGCGCCTCACAATTTCCCGCCCCGCCCGCCGTCGCGCGGCGCGGGCGCGATCAGCGTCGACAGATACGGCAACGGCCCCCCGGCCAGCTCCGCCGCCGGCCGGATCGACTCCTCGGGCAGCCCCAGCGCCGAACCCCACACCGCGTCCTCGGTACGCCCCGTCTCACGCAGCGCCGTGGCCACCTCCGCGGCCAGCCGCCCGAACTTGTACGCGACGACCGTCCCGGGCCCTTCGAGGGCCTGCTTCAGCACCGCGGCCCCGGCGGTCACCGGCACCAGCGTCAACGGCTCCGTGCCCTCCGTCAGCACCGCACCGCTGCGCGCGGCCAGATCCTGCATGGCCGTGATCCCCGGCACGGTCTCCACGGCCGTCCCCGGCAGCAGCTCTTCTATCGTGTGCGCGAGATAGGTGAACGTCGAGTACACATTGGGGTCGCCGATCGTCGCGAACGCCACCGAACCATGCGTACGCAGCAGCTCCGCGACCCGCTCACCCGCCGCGTCCCACGCCGCCTCCCGGCGTGCCCGGTCCGTCCGCTCATTGAGCGCGAACACCACCCGTACGACCTTCTCGGCCGCCACGTAGTGCAGCACGGTCGCCTCGGCCCGCCCCCGCTCACCGGTGTCCATCACCGGCACCACGACGACTTCGGCATCACGCAGCGCGTTCACACCCTTGACGGTCACCAGCTCCGGATCACCGGGCCCGACGCCGACGCCGACCAGCCTGCTCGTACCGTGACCGTGGTTCATCCCTTGCACCTTTCAACGAATCGGCGGGCCATACCGGGCGCCGAGGCCCAGTGCGTATGCAGATAACTCGCGTGCACGCCCTGCTGTACGAACCCCTCCACCCGCCGTTCCGGCTGATGCAGGCCCCACGCCGGTTCGGCCCCGGCACCCGGCTCCAGCACGGTCCGGTGGAACTCGTGCCCGCGCACCCGCGTCCCGGGCGCCGCCAGCACGCTGTCGCAGACCGCCACGGCCTCCCGGTAGCCGAGCGTCAGCCGCTCGGACATCCGCGCCTCGGCATCGAGCACCCCGCACATCGCCAGCCCGTCGAGCGAACGCGCCAGATACAGCAGCCCCGCACACTCGGCGGCCACCGGAGCCCGGGATTCCACCAGCTCGACAACGGCCTTGCGCAGCGCCGCGTTGGCGGACAGCTCCGAGGCGTACACCTCCGGAAACCCGCCACCGATGACCAGCCCCCGAGCGCCCTCGGGCAACGCCTCGTCCCGCAACGGATCGAACGGCACGACATCGGCTCCGGCAGCGGCCAGCAGCTCGCCGTGCTCGGCATAGGAGAACGTGAACGCGGCCCCGGCCGCGACGGCCACCACATTCAGCCCGTCCGGCGTCCGAGGACCGGGATCCACGGCGCAGTCCCGGTCGCGGCCCCCCACACCGCCCACCGCCTCCACCGCGTCCCACGCCTCACCCGGCACCGCGGGCGCAGACCGCGCCAACGCCATGACCGCGTCCAGGTCACACCCCGCCCGCACCCGATCCGCCATCGCCGCGACAGCGGCCACCGCATCGCCCCGCCGCTCGGCCACCGGCACCAGCCCCAGATGCCGCGACGGAACAGCCAGCTGCCCGGCCCGCCCCAACACCCCCAGCACCGGCACCCCGGACTCGTCCAACGCCTCCCGCAGCAGCGCCTCGTGGCGCTGGGAGCCGACCTTGTTCAGGATCACCCCGCCGATCCGCACCTGCGGATCCCACGAGGCGAAACCGTGCACCAGCGCCGCCACGGACCGCGACTGCGACGACGCGTCGACCACCAGCACCACAGGCGCCCGCAGCAGCTTCGCGACCTGCGCGGTCGAACCCAGCTCGCCCCGCCCCGACGCCCCGTCGTACAGCCCCATCACTCCCTCGACCACCGCCAGATCGCAGCCGCGCGCCCCGTGCGCGAACAGCGGGGCGATCAGCTCGGGCCCGCACATGTACGCGTCGAGATTGCGCCCGGGCCGTCCCGTGGCCAGCGTGTGATACCCGGGATCGATGTAGTCGGGCCCCACCTTGTGCGCGGACACGGCAAGCCCCCGCCCCGCGAAGGCCGCCATCAGCCCAGTGGCCACGGTCGTCTTGCCGCTCCCCGACGAGGGCGCGGCGATCACCAGACGCGGAACGTTCACCGCGGGCCCCTCACCATTCGATGCCCCGCTGGCCCTTCTGACCGGCATCCATCGGGTGCTTGACCTTCGACATGTCGGTCACCAGATCGGCGGCCTCCACCAGCTCCCGAGGCGCGTTGCGCCCGGTGACGACCACATGCTGCGTACCGGGCCGGCTCCGCAGCACCTCGATCACCTCGCCGGTGTCGACCCACCCCCAGTGCATCGGGTACGCGAACTCGTCGAGGACGTACAACCGGTACGTCTCGGCGGCCAGGTCGCGCTTGACCTGCTCCCAGCCCTCGCGCGCCGCCTCCTCGTTGTTCAGCTGCCTGTCGCGCTGCACCCACGACCAGCCCTCGCCCATCTTGTGCCAGGCGACGGACCCGCCCTCGCCGCTCGCCCCGAGGACCTTCAGCGCGTTCTCCTCGCCGACCTTCCACTTCGCCGACTTGACGAACTGGAAGACACCGATGGGCCACCCCTGATTCCAGGCGCGCAACGCGAGCCCGAAGGCCGCCGTCGACTTCCCCTTGCCGATGCCGGTATGCACCACCAGCAGCGGACGATTGCGGCGCTGACGGGTGGTGAGCCCGTCGTCCGGAACGGTGGTCGGCTGTCCCTGCGGCATTACGCGGCCCTCCTGCCGGCTGACTGAACGTCCTTGACGAGCCCTGCGATCGAGTCGGCCCGCAGCTCGTCGAGCGTGACCGCGGTGCCCCCGAGATCGCGCGCGAGACCTCCCGCGAGGCCGAGCCGCACGGGCCCCGACTCGCAGTCCACGACGACGGACGCGACGCCCTCGGCCTCGTGCAGCCGCGCCGCCCGCGAGGCCAGCGCCACCGGCTCGGGCCCCCCGGTCGCCCGCCCGTCGGTCACCACGACCAGCAACGGCCGCCGCGACGGATCACGCAGCCGCTCCACCCGCAGCACCTCATGGGCCTTCAACAGCCCGGCCGCGACGGGAGTGCGCCCACCGGTCGCCAGCAGCTCCAGCCGCGCCGCCGCCGCGTCCACCGACGACGTCGGCGGCAGCACCACTTCGGCGTCCTTGCCCCGGAAGGTGATCAGCCCGACCTTGTCCCGCCGCTGATACGCGTCCAGCAGCAGCGAGAGCACCGCACCCTTCACGGCACTCATCCGCTGCCGGGCAGCCATCGACCCGGAGGCGTCCACCACGAAGAGAACGAGGTTCCCCTCGCGCCCCTCCCGCGTCGCCTGCCGCAGATCGTCCCGCCGGACCACCAGCCCCCGCCCCGACCGGCCCCGCGCCCGCTGATGCGGGGCGGCGGCCTGCACGGTCGCGGCCAGATGCAGCTTGGTCAGGGCACCCCGCGGACGCCGCGCCCCGGTCGTACGCCCGTGCTCGGTACGCGCCCGGGACCGCCGCCCCGCCGCGCCCTCGCCCAGACCCGGCACGCTCAGCATCTTCGTACGGAACGGCTCGGCGGCGCGTACGGGCTGCTGCTCACCGGCCCCGGAGGACCGGCCCTGCTCCTGCTCCTGCTCCTGCCCCTGCTCGGGCACGGACTGCGCGGGCGTGTCGCCGGACTCGCCCTCGGGCTGCGGCGGCGTGTCGGGCCCGTCGCCCTGCGGGGGACGGCCGCCGCCACCGGGGCCGTCCGGGTCCGGATCCTCGTCCTCGCCGCTGTTCTGCTCCAGCGTGTCGTCGAGCTTGTCCTCGTCCAGGCCCGGCGCGTCGAAGGGATTGCGCCGACGCCGGTGGGGGAGCGCGAGCAGTGCGGCCTGCCGGACGTCCTCGGCCAGCACGTCCGTACGCCCCGCCCAGGCGGCCAGTGCGGTGGCCGTCCGCGCCATCACGATGTCCGCGCGCATCCCGTCGACCTCGAAGGCCGCACAGGTGGCCGCGATCTGCCGCAACGCCCCGTCGCCGAGCCGCACTTCGGGAAGCAGCGCACGCGCGGCGACGATCCGGGCCCGCAACGCGCCTTCCTCGTCGGCCCACTTGCCGGCGAATCCCGCGGGGTCGTCGTCGTACGCGAGACGCCGCCGCACGACCTCGACCCGCTGATCGGTCTCACGGGACGCGGCGACCTCGACGGTCAGCCCGAACCGGTCGAGCAACTGCGGCCGCAGCTCGCCCTCTTCGGGGTTCATGGTTCCCACGAGCAGGAAGCGCGCCGCATGCCGTACGGAGACGCCCTCGCGCTCCACGTACGAAGCACCCATGGCGGCCGCGTCCAGCAGCAGGTCCACGAGGTGGTCGTGGAGGAGATTGACCTCGTCGACGTAGAGAATCCCACGATGCGCATCGGCGAGCAGCCCGGGCTCGAAGGCCTTCACGCCCTCCGCGAGCGCCCGCTCGATGTCGAGCGCCCCGACGAGCCGGTCCTCGGAAGCGCCGACCGGAAGCTCCACCATCCGCGCATCCCGCGACACACCGGCCCCGGCCTCATGGGGGCCGTCGGGACACGCCGGATCGGGCGACACCGGGTCGCACGAGAACCGGCACCCGGAGACCACGTGCACCTTGGGCATCAGCGCTGTGAGCGCCCGCACGGCGGTGGACTTGGCGGTCCCCTTCTCGCCACGCACCAGCACACCGCCGACGGCGGGCGAGACGGCGTTGAGCAACAGCCCGAGCCGCAGATCGTCCTGCCCGACGATGGCGGTGAAGGGATACGGCGTACTCACGATGCCTCCTTGGGTGAACGGAGCGATGTCAGCCCCTCCGGCGTGAATTCCAGCCCCGCCGGCGTTTGAGGCGCGGGGGTCCGGGGGCGCAGCCCCCGATGAACAAGTGCACGCACCCCGCTCACTCGTCCCCCTCCAAGTCGCCTTCGAGCTCCAGATACGTGGCCCGCAGCCGCTCCAGCGTCTCCGCGTCCGGCTCCGCCCACAGCCCCCGCTCGGCCGCCTCCAGCAGCCGTTCCGAAATGCCGCGCAGCGCCCAGGGGTTGGACTTCTTCATGAAGTCCCGGTTGGTCTCGTCGAAGACGTACTGCGCCGACAACTTCTCGTACATCCAGTCGTCCACGACCCCCGCCGTCGCGTCGTACCCGAACAGGTAGTCCACGGTCGCGGCCATCTCGAAGGCGCCCTTGTACCCGTGGCGCCGCATCGCCGCCATCCACCGCGGGTTCACCACCCGGGCCCGGAACACCCGGTGCGTCTCCTCGCCCAGCGTCCGCGTCTTCACCTGGTCCGGCGTGGCGCTGTCGCCGACGTACGCCTCGGGCGACTCGCCGGTCAGATGCCGCACCATGGCGACCATGCCGCCGTGGTACTGGAAGTAGTCGTCGGCATCGACCAGATCGTGTTCACGGGTGTCGACGTTCTTCGCCGCCACCGCGATCCGCCGGAACGCCGTCTCCATGTCCCCGCGCGCCGCCCGCCCGTCGAGCCCGCGCCCGTACGCGTAACCGCCCCAGACCGCGTACACCTCGGCCAGGTCGGCGTCGCTGCGCCAGTTCCGGGCGTCGATCAGCGGCAGCAGCCCGGCGCCGTACGCGCCCGGCTTGGAGCCGAAGATCCGGGCCGTCGCGCGCCTTCGGTCGCCGTGCTCGGCGGTGTCCTGCTCCACGTGCGCCCGTACGTAGTTCGCGTCGGCCGGCTCGTCCAGCTCCGCCACCGTCCGTACCGCATCGTCGATCAGCCCCACCACATGCGGGAACGCGTCGCGGAAGAACCCGGAGATCCGCACCGTCACATCGATCCGCGGCCTGCCCAGCTCGCTCACCGGCACCACCTCGAACCCGGTCACCCGCCGCGACGCGTCGTCCCACACCGGACGGCAGCCGAGCAGCGCCAGGATCTCCGCGATGTCGTCGCCCTGCGTACGCATGGCCGAGGTGCCCCACACGGTCAGGCCGACCGACTTCGGGTAGTCGCCCGTGTCCGTGAGATAGCGGGCGATCAGGGAGTCGGCGAGCGACTGCCCGACCTCCCACGACAGCCGGGACGGAATCGCCTTCGGGTCCACCGAGTAGAAGTTGCGCCCGGTCGGCAGCACGTTGACGAGCCCGCGCGTGGGCGAACCCGACGGTCCCGCCGGTACGAATCCGCCGTCCAGCGCCCGCAGGATGTGGTCGATCTCGTCCGTCGTCCGGGCCAGCCGCGGTACGACCTCCTCGCACGCGAAGCCCAGCACGGCCACCGCGTCCGGGAGTTCGGAGCCCAGCACCTCCCGTACCAGCCCCGCCGCCGCCGCGATGTCCCAGCCGCGCTCCTCCATGCCCTCCGCGAGCCCGCGGCACAGCTGCTCCAGCAGATCGATCGCGTCCGCACCGGTGCGCGCCGGGCCCTCGACCAGCTCGGTCAGCTCGGCCGGGGCCTTCACCGGGGCGCCCGGCTCGGCCAGCAGCTTCTTCTCGCTCAGACCGAAGTGCTCGGCGATCGAGGCCCGCAGCCCGGGCAGCGCGTTCGCCGTTCCGCCCCACACCTGGGAGGCGCGCAGCACGGCCAGCACCAGGTTGACCCGCGCCTCGTCGACCGGACCGCCGCCGAGGATGTGCAGGCCGTCCCGGATCTGGACGTCCTTGATCTCGCAGAGATAGCCGTCGATGTGCATGACGAACGAGTCGAAGTCGTCGTCGCCGGGCTGCTCGTCGACATGGAGGTCGTGGTGCAGCTCGGCGGCCTTCACCAGCGTCCAGATCTGCGCCCGCACCGACGGAGCCTTCGTCGGGTCGAGATCGCTGACCAGCGCGTACTCGTCGAGCAACTGCTCCAGCTTGGCCAGGTCGCCATAGGTGTCGGCACGCGCCATCGGCGGCACCAGATGGTCCACCACCGTGGCGTGGCCGCGCCGCTTGGCCTGGGTGCCCTCGCCCGGGTCGTTGACGATGAACGGGTAGATCAGCGGAAGCTCACCGAGCACGGCGTCGGGGCCGCAGCCGGCGGACAGGCCGAGCCCCTTGCCCGGCAGCCACTCCATCGTGCCGTGCTTGCCCATGTGGACCACGGCGTCCGCGCCGAAGGAGCTCTCCAGCCAGCGATACGTCGCCAGGTAGTGGTGCGAAGGCGGCATGTCCGGGTCGTGGTAGATCGCGATCGGGTTCTCGCCGAAGCCGCGCGGTGGCTGGATCAGCACCACCACGTTCCCGAACTGCAGCGAGGCGAGGACGATCTCGTCCCCGTCCACGTACAGCGAGCCCGGCGGCTCGCCCCAGTGCTCCAGCATCGAGTCGCGCAGCCCCGGCTCCAGCTTCTCGAACCAGGCCCGGTAGTCGGCGAGCGGTACGCGGGCGGGGGCCGCCGCGAGCTGCTCCTCGGTCAGCCACTCCACGTCGTGGCCACCGGCGTTGATGAGCCGGTGGATGAGCTCGTCGCCGTTGTCGGGGTGCCCGTCGACCCCGTAACCGGCGTCGCGCAGCGCGTCCAGCACCCGTACCGCGGACGCGGGTGTGTCCAGGCCGACAGCGTTGCCGACGCGGGAGTGCTTGGTCGGGTAGGCGGTGAAGACGAGAGCGAGCTTCTTCTCCGCGTTCGCCTTGTGCTTGAGGACAGCGTGGCGCACCGCGATTCCGGCGACGCGCGCGGCCCGTTCCGGGTCGGCGCGGTAGACCGGTACGTCGTCGGGGCCCTGCTCCTTGAAGGAGAACGGGACGGTGATCAGCCGGCCGTCGAACTCGGGGATCGCGACCTGCATCGCCGCGTCCATGGGGGAGAGCGCGGCGTCCGAGGCGTCCCACGCGGCGCGTGAGGAGGTCAGGCACAGGCCCTGCAGCACCGGGACGTTCAGCTCGGCGAGCGCGCCGATGTCCCAGGCCTCGTCGTCACCCCCGGCGGAGGCGTCCGACGCGCGGGTGCCGCCCGCCGCGAGCACCGTGGCGACCAGGGCGTCCGCCCTGCCGAGCAGTTCGTACAGAGCGGCGTCCGCGCCGCGCAGCGAACCGCAGTACACGGGCAGGGCGTTGGCGCCGCGCGCCTCGACCGCGTCGCACAGGACGTCCACGAACGAGGTGTTCCCGGACAGCTGGTGCGCCCGGTAGAAGAGCACGCCGACGGTCGGGCGGCCCTCGACGAACGCGCGGCTGCCGTGCAGGCCCCACTCGGGCATCTTCTGCGGCCCGGCGAAGCCGTGGCCGGTCAGCAGGACGGTGTCGGAGAGGAAGCGGGCCAGTTCGACGAGGTTTCCGGGGCCGCCCTCCACGAGGTAGCGCAGCGCCTCGGCGACGACACCGGCGGGTGCGGACGACTCGGCCATCAGCTCCGCGTCCGGTACGGCCTCGCCGCCCAGCAGCACGGTCGGGATGCCGGACGTCCTGAGGACGGCGAGACCGTCCTCCCAGGCGCGCTTGCCGCCGAGGAGGCGGACGACGGCGACGCAGGAGCCCTCGATCAGTGCGGGGAGTTCCTCGCGGGGGTCGATGCGGGTGGGGTTGCCGATCCGGTACGGCGCGCCGGAGGCGCGGGCGGCGAGGAGGTCCGTGTCGGCGGTCGACAGCAACAGCACGGTGCTCGTGGCGGCGTTCATGCGCGTGCTCCAGGTGCTCCGGGGGCGATGAAGGGAAGTCCTGACGGCGCGCCCGACTCGATGAGCCGCAGCAGCGCGTCGGTGTCCGCGTGTTCTTCGATGAGGTCGCCGAGGCGGTCGAGCTGTTCCTCGCGCAGCGCGGCGAAGCAGGTGTCGGGGGCGGGGACGAAGCGCCGGCCGGCGGCACGGGCGACCTCGGTCAGGAAGCGGCGGCGGAATTCGTCGCTCTCCAGCGAGCCGTGCCAGTGGGTGCCGTGGACCGCGCCGACCCGGCAGCCGTCCAGGCCGTGTCCCCGGCCGTCGGAGAAGAAGGCTTCGCCGCCGCGTACGTCCGCGACGCCGTGGTGGATCTCGTACCCCTCGACGGGGGCGCCGAGCGCCTCGCCGACGGGGCGGGCGAGGGTCTTCTCGCGGTCGAAGCGGATGCGTACGGGCAGCAGGCCGAGTCCTTCGACGTGCCCGGCCCCGGACTCGACCTCGTCCTCGATGTGTTCGCCGAGGATCTGGAAGCCGCCGCAGATGCCGAGGACCGGCCGGCCCTCGGCGGCGCGCCGCACCAGTGCGTCGGCGAGGCCGCGCTCGCGCAGCCAGGCCAGCGCCCGCACGGTGCCGCGGGTGCCCGGGACGATGACGAGGTCGGCGTCGGCCAGTTCCTCCGCGCGGTCCACGAACCGGACGACGACGCCCGGTTCGGCGGCCAGCGCGTCCACATCGGTGAAGTTCGACATCAGGGGCACGGCGCACACCGCGACGCGCAGCACGTCCTCGCCGTGCGGCGGCGCGACGACCGATTCGCGTACGGCGCCGCGCAGCGAGACCCGCAGCCCGTCCTCCTCGTCGATGCCGAGGCCGTGGGCGAAGGGCAGCACCCCGTACGTCCGGCGCCCGGTGAGCCCGCGCAGCATCTCCAGGCCCGGTTCGAGCAGCGACACATCGCCGCGGAACTTGTTGACGAGGTAGCCCGCGATCAGCGACTGGTCCTCGGCGTCGAGCAGCGCCGTCGTACCGAAGAACGAGGCGAAGACGCCACCGCGGTCGATGTCGCCGACGACCACCACCGGGAAGCGCGCCGCCCGCGCGATGCCCATGTTCACGATGTCCGTGCGCCGCAGATTGATCTCGGCCGGACTGCCCGCGCCCTCGCAGATCACTGCGTCATATGTGCCCCGAAGCTGCTCCAGACAGTCCACGACCGTGGAGAGAAGCGCTTCCTGCCTGCCCCCGTGGTAGCCGCGTGCGCTCATCTCGCCGACCGGTCTGCCCATCAGGACGACCTGGCTGGAGCGGTCGCCGCCGGGCTTGAGCAGGACCGGGTTCATCAGCGCGGTCGGCTCCACCCGGGCGGCCTGGGCCTGCATGGCCTGGGCGCGCCCGATCTCGGCGCCCTCGCGGGTGACGAACGAATTCAGCGACATGTTCTGCGCCTTGAAGGGCGCCACCTTCACGCCCCGGCGCACGAGCCAGCGGCAGATACCCGCCGTGACGACGCTCTTGCCCGCGTCCGAGGTGGTTCCGGCGACCAGCAGCCCGCCGCTCATGTCCGTCTCCGTCCTGCGACTCGGTGTTCTGTGACCAGGTGTCCCGCGACCCGCTGTCCCGCGATCCGGCGTGCGACGAGGCCGGCACCCAGCCGTCCCGCCACACACACGCCGAGGGCCAGCGCACTCACCCGGCGCGACAGCCGTACCGCGCGTTCGATGTCCTCGGTCCCCACCGCCCGGCCCGTCTCCCCGCCCAGCACGGGGCGGTGCTCGACCCGGCCGCCGTACGCCAGCGTCCCGCCGAGCCGTACGCCGAGCGCACCCGCGAACGAGGCCTCCACCGGGCCCGCGTTGGGGCTCGGATGCTTCGCCGCGTCGGCCCGCCAGGCCCGTACCGCTCCACGCGGCTGCCCCCCGGCGGCCACGGCGAGCAGGGCGGTGAGCCGGGCCCCCGGCCAGCCCGCGAGGTCGTCGAGGCGGGCCGAGGCCCAGCCGTAGCGCCGGTGACGCTGCGACTTGTGGCCGACCATGGCGTCGAGGGTGTTGGCGGCCCGGAAGCCGATGAGCCCGGGCACACCGGCCAGCGCGCCCCACACCAGGGCGCCGACCACCGCGTCCGAGGTGTTCTCGGCCACGGACTCCACCACGGCACGGGCGATCTGCGGCCCGTCGAGGGAGTGGGGGTCGCGCCCGCACAGATGCGGCAGCCGCTCGCGGGCGCGCTCGATGTCGCAGGCGGCCAGGGCCTCGCCGATGGCACGGGCCTCACGCCCCAGCGACGTACCGCCGACGACGGACCAGGTGGCGGCCGCGGTCAGTGCGACGGAAGCGGCGGGGTGACGGCGTACGGCACGGGCGAGCAGCGCGGCACCACCCGCGGCGCCTCCGGCGCAGACGAGTGTGTGCAGCGCGCCCCACCCGCGGTGGTCGCGGTACAGGCGGCGCTCGACGCCCGCAGCGGCCCGCCCGAAAGCGGCGACCGGGTGCCCCCTGCGGGGGTCACCGAGCAGCAGGTCGCCGATCAGACCGGCCGTGGCGCCGTACGCGAAAATGCGGTCGGCACGCACGGCTCAACCGCTCGTTACGCCTCGAAGGACCTTCGTACGGGCGGCTCTCGTCGAGAGCGCCACAGCAATGGACGCACGGCTGCCAGGCATGGCGATATGTCCTCACTCAGGGTCCGCGCCCTGGTTCGACGTGACCGGCGACGAGAGTCTCCTGGCTCCCGGATCCGCAGTTCCCCCGGCCTTCCAGCCCGCTCGCGCGAGCCGTGACTTCCGGTGTGGGGGACTGCTCCCCGGTGACAGTGGCGGGACCGCGCCGGATTCGCACCGGCTTCCTCTGCTGTCGCCGTATTCGGCTCCGGCAGTCCACCACGCTCCGCGAACGCCCGTCAACTTGCCGTTGACCTGCGGCTGGACAGTGTGCTGAGCCCCACATCGGGCCGGGCACAGCCCAACGGGCCGGACACACGAGGTGTGTCCGGCCCGTTGGGGGTGAGTGCGCGGGGGAGGGCTCAGGCGACGATCAGATAGATGCCGTACGTGACCGCCGCAGCGCACAGCGCGAAGCAGACGTACGCGCCGGCGCGGGCCAGCAGCAGCGAGCCGCCGGAGCCGCCCTGCGCCGCGGGTTCGGGCTGCTTGGAGAGACCGACGATGCCCAGGGTGAAGAGACCCACCAGCGCGACGGTGACGGCGAGGGAGACGCCGAAGACGGAGCCGAGAGCTGCCCAGTCGATTTTCATGCTGATTCCTTAAGACGGCCGGCCCGGACGGCAGGCGGCTGGCCTAGACGGTGGCGGGTCGCGCCGGGTCCTGGGTGGTTCCGGCCGGGGCCGGAATGGTGGTCTTGAGGTCCTGGGCCGTCGCCTGGGCCACGGTGGGCGGCGGGCTGACGGCGGCGATGGCCGTGGTGACGACGCCCGCGGGCTCGGCCCCGGCGTCCACCGGCGCGACATCGCCGTGGCCGACGGGCTTGCGGCGCGACACCATCCAGATCGACCCGGAGCCCGCGATCAGCAGCGCCGCGACGACGACGACACCCCAGGTGCCCTGCTTGGTGAGGAGCTCCGCGCCCGCGCCGACCAGACCCGCGGCCGGCAGGGTCAGACCCCAGGCGACGAACATCCGGGTGGCGGTGGACCAGCGGACCACACCGCCCTGGCGGCCGAGGCCCGCGCCCATCACGGCGCCGGAGCAGGACTGGGTGGTGGAGAGGGAGAAGCCGAGGTGCGAGGAGGCCAGGATGACCGTGGCCGCGCTGGTCTGGGCGGCGAAGCCCTGCGGCGGCCGGAGGTCGGTGAGGCCGCTGCCCATGGTGCGGATGATGCGCCAGCCGCCCAGGTAGGTGCCGAGTGCGATGGCCGTACCGGCGCAGACGATGACCCAGACCGGCGGGTTGGAGCCGGGGCGCAGGACGCCGCCGGTGACCAGGGCGAGGGTGATGATGCCCATGGTCTTCTGTGCGTCGTTGGTGCCGTGGGCGAGGGAGACCAGTCCGGCCGAGGCGATCTGACCGGCGCGGTAGCCCTTGGCGGTGGCCTTCTCCTGGGCGTCGTTACGGATCTTCCCGCCGATCCGGTACGTCAGCCTGGTGGCCAGCAGAGCGGCCAGACCGGCGACGAGGGGGGCGGCGACCGCGGGGAGCAGCACCTTGGTGACCACGGTGCCGCCGTTGACCGACGACCAGCCCGCCGACATCACCGCGGCACCGATCAGACCGCCGAACAGGGCGTGCGAGGAGCTGGACGGCAGTCCGACCAGCCAGGTCAGCAGATTCCAGAGGATGGCGCCGACGAGTGCCGCGAAGATGACTTCTGTCCGCAGCCCGTCCTCGTTGATGATCCCGCCGGAGATCGTCTTGGCGACCTCCACGGACAGGAACGCGCCGACGAGGTTGAGAACGGCGGACATGGCCACCGCTGTCTTCGGTCTGAGAGCGCCGGTCGAGATGGTGGTCGCCATCGCGTTGGCGGTGTCATGGAAACCGTTCGTGAAATCGAACACTAGAGCTGTCACGATCACAATCGCGAGGAGCAGCGTGATGTGTTCCATTTACCCAGGCAATCGTTCGACGTCATTGGCAGGTGGACCGTAGGCAACCTGAGTGAACGGAAGATGAACTGAGCAGGGCGCTGTGGTGTCTCTCAGTGGAGTCAGGGCATTCCGCTTGTCCTCCGCGGGGCCGCAGGGGCCGGACGCAGGGCCCTGCCGGGCCCGATTCGCCCCACCGTCACCCTTGTGAGAACTTCTCCGGTTTGTGACCTTCTCCACCCGGCCGCAGGCCCGTTCGCCCCCGGGCTGACAGGATCTCCGCATGAGCGAGCAGCAGCGGGACGCGATCGGACGGGCCTGGGACGGTGTCGTCACCACCGCCCGCAGGACGGCGGCGGACGGCCTCGTCGTCGGGACCTCCGGCAACGTGTCGGCACGGGTCGGCGGGACGGTCCTGGTCACCCCGAGCGGAGTGCCCTACGACCGGCTGGGCCCCGAGGACGTCGTCGGCGTCGATCTGGAAGGCAACCGCGTCCTCGGCGAACTGGCCCCGACCAGTGAACTCCCGCTCCATCTCGCGGTCTACCGGAACAGCGACGCGGCCGCCGTCGTGCACACCCACGCGGTGCACGCCACGGCCGTCTCCACCCTGGTTCCCGAGGTCCCTCCGGTCCATTACGCGACCGCCGTGCTCGGGGGTCCCGTACGGGTCGCGGCCTATGCGCGCTACGGGACCGAGAAACTGGCCGAGAACATGCTCGCCGCCCTGCGGAACCGCACCGGCTGCCTCCTTCAGAACCACGGAACCATCACCTACGGAGCGAGCCTGGACGAGGCGTACGACAGGACCGCCCAGCTGGAATGGCTCTGCCGGCTCTGGCTCACCGCGAGCTCCGTCCCCGGACGCTCCCCGTCTCTGCTCTCCCCGGCCCAGCTGCGCGACGTACACGAGGCACTGAAGGGATACGGACAGCCGGGCTGACCCGGCGGGCCCCGTCGGGTCACCGCCGACGGGCACCGGACGGCCGCCGTCCGCTGGCAGGGTGCGGTGCGTCGCACGACACTGGAGCAGTGCGCCCGGCAACAGTTACGGCAGCAGCCGTCACCACGATCCTCGGCGTCGGCGCGGCAACGGTCGCGGCCGGCCGGTACGCCGGCGGCGCCGCCCTCAGGACGCCGCCAGGGCGACCGCTCCCCGCCGACCGCAGGCTCACCGTGCACGCCACGGCGGCCGGACAGGTCACCCTGACCCGCTCCTTCACCGCTCTGCGGCCCGGTACGTACGGACTGGTGGGCACCGACGTCCACGCCGTCGTCGGCCCCGTGATCGAAAACGCCCACCACGCCCCCGACACCGTCGTGCGCAGACTGGAGCGTGTCAGCCGCGGCAGCCTGGATACCGGCGCCAAGGTCCGCGTCACCCCGCAGCTGCACAGCGGCGACCCCTCGTCGGCCCTCGGCCTCGACCACGAGGAAGTCGAGATCCCCGGCGAACTCGGCGCCCTGCCCGCCTGGTTCCTGCCCGGCCCCCGCGGCACCTGGGTCATCACCGTGCACGGCATCGGCACCACCAGGGAACACCCCATGAACGTCATGGAGTTCCTGCACGGTCTGCGCCTGCCCGTGCTCGACCTGGCCTACCGGGGCGACGCCGGAGCCCCGCGCTCCCCGGACGGCCTCGCCCACCTCGGCGAGTCCGAATGGCGCGACCTGGACGCGGCGATCCGCTTCGCCGTGCGGTACGGGGCCGAGAAGGTCGTCCTGCACGGCTGGTCCACCGGCGCGTCGATGGCGCTGCACGCGGCCGTCAACTCCGGGCTCCGCAACCGGATCTGCGGCCTCGTCCTCGACTCCCCGGTCCTGGACTGGGTCACCACACTGCGCGCCCTGGCCGTCGCCCGCGGCGTCCCGACCGCACTGCTGCCGCTCGCCGTCCGTGCCGCCCAGGGACAGACCGGGCTGCGCGGCGCCCGGCTCCTGGACGCCTCCGTAGCACCGGCGCTGCATGTCCCGACCCTGATCTTCCACGGCCCGGACGACACCCTGGCCCCCTGGCAGCCGTCCCGCGATCTCGCCGCCCGCCGCCCGGACCTGGTCGCCCTGCACGCCGTACCGCAGGCTCCGCATGCGGCAATGTGGAATGCCGACCCGGTCCGCTACGAAGAGGCCTTGCGCCGCTTCCTCACGCCCCTGATGTGACCCGATGCGAGGGATCGGCCGATTGGTTCCGGACCCTCCAGCCGCCCCCTCCACAGCGAATCCGGGTTCCGTTTGGGCTTTCGGGCCGTCAGGAGCAAGACTGCTCCCCGTGACGTCCCGTACCCCGCGCGACTCCAGGCTGCGACTTGTCCGCCCGCGACCCCTTGTCACCGCTCGCAAGGCCGTGACCACCCGGCGCACCAGGCCGGCCCCCCGCCCCCCGGAGGGCACTCCGCCCAGGTCGGAACTGGCCCGCCAGGCCAGGGCGGCCCTCGCCGACGCCGTACGGATCGCCCACTGGGCGTCCGACGGCGCGATCCCCGGCGCGCCGCCCCTGGCCGCCCAGGCTCTCGAACGGGCTGCGACGGCCCTGGAACTGTCCCCGGCCCAGGTGCGCTCCGGCTGGGACCGGGCCAGGCTCGCCGGCCTCGTCGAACTGCACGGCGACACCGCACGCCCCGGCTGGCGGCTGCGCGCCTGGGACCGCGACGACTCCGCCGTGCTCCGCGGCTGGGTGGCGCTCTTCGACGCCTGGTCGCTCGTCCACCCCGCACCCGAGGGCATCGAGGCCACCGCCGTCGCCGAGGCCGTCGAGGCTGTGCCGCAGGTGCTCTCCCTCCTCCAGCTCTCGGCAGGACCGGTCACCGTGCCCGCCCTCCTGGACCTTCTCGGCCAGCGCGTCGCAGAACTCCACGAGGAGCGCTGCGAGGTGCCGTACGGACCGCAGCCGGTGCCCGCCCCCCGGGCCGGATCCGCCCCCGCGGCACACTCCGCCGCGCTGGTCGCCCTCCTCCTCGACTGGGCCCTCGAAGGACTCGCCGCCGTCGGCGCGCTCACCCTCGGCACCGGGCACGCCACCCTCACCCCGCTCGGCAACTGGGCGGTCTGGGTCAAGCTGGAGCAGATCTGCGTCGCGGCCCAGAGCCCGGCCGGGAACATCGAGCAGTCCGCCGCCGACATGCTGCTCGGCTGCGCCCGGCTCACCCCCGGACCGGCCCGCGACGAATACCGCGCCTGGCTCGCCGCGCGCCCCGTCGGCAGCGCCGTCGCCGAACTCCTCGCCGTCGCCCGCGGGGAGGACGCGCTGCTGCGCGGGCTCGCCTTCGAGGCGCTCCGGGTCGTCGGCGCCCCCGCCGAGCCCGAGGTGCGCTCCGTCGTGGAGGACCCCTCGCTGCGCCCCTACGCACTGCTCTGGCTGGCCGAGTACGACGGAGCCGACCCCGAGGACGCCCAGGACGTCCTCAGCCGGGAGGAATCCACCTGGCTCTGGGTCGACACGGCGGCGGCCGTCGCCGACCACGGCGAGACCGGGCTGCTGGTCCGCCATCTCGACTCGGCCGTCCAGGGCACTGTGCCCGCGCTGCTGGACGAGGTGCGGGCCGTCGGCCATCCGCGCACCGTGCAGGTACTGGTGGCCCTGGCCGCCGCGCACCCCGACCCGGCCCTCGCCAAAGCCGTGCGCCGGGCCGCTTTCCAGGTGCACACGGGCGGCGCGTAGTACGGGCGAGGCACCGGACGGGCTCGGCCCCGAGCTCGTCCGGTCCTACGGAGCCGTCAGTCCGCCGAGCCCGGTGCGTACGTCCCGAAGGTCCACACATTGCCCTCCGCGTCCCGCGCCATGTAGTCGCGCGAGCCGTAGTCCTGGTCCGTGGGCGGCAGAAGGATCTCCACCCCGTATTCCACGGCCCGGGCGTGGTGTTCGTCGACCTCGTCCACCACGACATAGACACCAGCCGGGCCCGCGCCCTGCATCGCCTTGGCGAACACACCCTCGCGGCCCTTGGAGCCCAGCATCACCCTCCCGTTGCCGCAGGACAGCTCCGCATGGAGCACCGTGCCGTTCTCGCCCTCGTACACCGCTTCCTCGGTGAAGCCGAGGCCCTCCGTCAACGCCCTGATCGCGGCCTTCGCGTCCTCGTACAGAATCGTCGGATAGATCGTCGGAACGCCGGCCGGTGCGCCTGCCATTGCGCTCACCCCTTTTCGTGCTTCCGTGGGCCATTTCTGTGATCTGTGTCTCAGTCTTCCACCGGCCACTGACAGCGGCCCGGTCCGGCCGGGAACGGTGCGGCTCAGCGGAAGGTGTTGCAGTCGGCCATGTCGCCGCTGCGGAAGCCGGTGGTGAACCACTGCTGGCGCTGCGCGGCCGAGCCGTGCGTCCAGGACTCCGGCGTGACACGGCCCTGGAACTTCTCCTGGATCCGGTCGTCGCCGACCGCGGCCGCCGCGTCGAGCCCGTCCCGGATGTCCGCCTGTGTCAGCGAGGTGATCAGTGGCCGCCCGGTCGATTCGTCGGGCGTGGACGTCGCATGATGCGCCCAGACCCCGGCGTAGCAGTCCGCCTGCAGCTCCACCTTGACGGCGTTGCTGTTCGCACCGGTCTGCCTGTCCTGCGCCCGGCCCAGCGTGCCCATCAGGTCCTGCACATGGTGCCCGTACTCATGGGCGACGACGTACGCCTGGGCGAACGGGCCACCGCTGGAGCCGAACTTCGTCCGCAGCTCGTCGAAGAACCCCAGGTCCAGATAGACCTTCCGGTCACCGGGGCAGTAGAACGGCCCGACCGCCGCGGTCGCGGTGCCGCACGCGGTTGCGACCCGGTCGGTGAACAGGACCGTCGGCGAGTCCGTGTATGTCCCGCCGCGCCGCCGGAACTCCTGCGTCCAGTAGTCCTGCACGCTGTTGACCACGGCGACGGTCCGGCAGTCGTCCCTGGTGTTCGCGTCCTGCCCGGTCCGGCAGGACTGCTGCACCTGAGCCGCCGAGGACGCGGTCGCCGTCGTGCCCGAGTCGCCGGACGACAGGCCGAGCTGATCGGGGCCGACACCGAAGAACAGCCCCAGGAGCAGAGCGATGAGACCGGCGATGCCACCGCCCACCGTGGCCTTGCCGCCGGGGATGCGGCTGCCGCGCACATCCTGGACCTCGGACGTGTCCAGATCGGCGTCGTCGTCGAACTGCATGGGGCACCACTCTCCGCTCCGCCCGTGGTGGTCTCACCACTTCCGCCGAGTATTAGGTAGTTCACACCGCAATGCCCTTTTTTGGTCGCGCGGTGGAGTGGAGTGGCAGCGCTGAGCGAGATTCCGGCAAGTGCCGTGAGTGCATGCGGAAAAGCAGTTGCACACCGCCAGTAGAATGACCCGTATGGCAATTCTCCTTGTGCATGAGTAACGGCGTCGAGTCGAACTCTGTAGTCGTCCCGTCCGCCGTCCACACCGCCCTGGAGTTTTACCCGTGATCACCGCTTCCGGCATCGAGCTGCGAGCCGGCGCCCGCATTCTCATCGAGTCCGCCTCCTTCCGCGTCGCCAAGGGCGACCGCATCGGCCTCGTCGGCCGCAACGGAGCGGGCAAGACCACCCTCACCAAGTGCCTGGCGGGCGAGGGCAACCCCGCCGGCGGCGCCATCACCCGCTCCGGCGAGGTCGGCTACCTCCCGCAGGACCCGCGCACCGGCGACCTCGACGTACTCGCCCGCGACCGCATCCTCTCCGCCCGCGGTCTCGACGAGATCCTGCGCAAGATGCGCGAGAACGAGGAGCGGATGGCGAACGGCAAGGGCGCCACCCGCGAGAAGGCGATGAAGAGGTACGAGCGCCTGGAGACGGAGTTCCTCACCAAGGGCGGTTACGCCGCCGAGGCCGAGGCCGCCACCATCGCCGCCGCGCTCAGCCTGCCCGACCGGGTGCTCGGACAGCCGCTCCACACACTCTCCGGCGGTCAGCGCCGCCGCGTCGAGCTGGCCCGCATCCTGTTCTCGGACGCCGACATCCTGCTGCTCGACGAGCCGACAAACCACCTCGACGCCGACTCGATCGTCTGGCTGCGCGACTACCTCAAGACCTACCGCGGCGGCTTCATCGTGATCTCCCACGATGTCGAGCTCGTCGAGACGGTCGTCAACAAGGTCTTCTATCTCGACGCCAACCGCTCGCAGATCGACATCTACAACATGGGCTGGAAGCTCTACCAGCAGCAGCGCGAGGCCGACGAGAAGCGCCGCAAGCGCGAGCGGCAGAACGCCGAGAAGAAGGCCGCGGCCCTCAACTCGCAGGCCGACAAGATGCGCGCCAAGGCCACCAAGACCGTCGCCGCGCAGAACATGGCCAAGCGTGCCGAGCGGCTGCTCTCCGGTCTGGAGGCCGTCCGGGTCTCCGACAAGGTCGCCAAGCTGCGCTTCCCCGAGCCCTCGCCGTGCGGCAAGACCCCTCTGATGGCGGAGGGGCTGTCCAAGTCCTACGGCTCGCTCGAAATCTTCACCGATGTGGACCTCGCCATCGACAAGGGTTCCCGGGTCGTCATCCTCGGCCTCAACGGCGCGGGCAAGACCACCCTGCTCCGGCTCCTCGGCGGCGCCGAGAAGCCCGACACCGGCCAGGTCATCGAGGGTCACGGACTCAAGCTCGGCTACTACGCCCAGGAGCACGAGACCCTCGACCCGGAGCGCTCCGTCCTGGAGAACATGCGCTCCGCGGCGCCCGACCTCGACCTCGTCGACGTCCGCAAGACGCTGGGCTCGTTCCTCTTCTCCGGCGACGACGTCGACAAGCCCGCGGGAGTCCTCTCCGGAGGCGAGAAGACCCGCCTCGCGCTGGCGACCCTGGTGGTCTCCTCCGCGAACGTGCTGCTCCTGGACGAGCCGACGAACAACCTCGACCCGGCCAGCCGCGAGGAGATCCTCGGCGCGCTGCGTACGTACAAGGGCGCCGTCGTCCTCGTCACCCACGACGAGGGGGCGGTCGAGGCCCTGCAGCCGGAGCGGATCATTCTGCTGCCGGACGGTGTCGAGGACCTGTGGGGCGCGGACTACCAGGACCTCGTCGCCCTGGCCTGATCCCGGCCCCGCCGCCGTCTGATCCACTTCGTCTGGATCTTTCGGCCCATGCGTGATCCATCATCTGTGTGAGTACGTCTCGTACCCGGGCGGTGCGCCCGGCAGATACCTGCCGGGCACACCCATTTGGGGCAGCCGTTCCCGTGTGGCCCTGACCTGGTGGTTCGTCCCGGGCCTGTCCCCACTCGCCCCCGCAACCCAGCGGAATGCAGGATTCCGGTCGTGTCGGCCCCTTTCCGGGGCGGGAATCCGCTTGCACGGACCTTGCCGAATGGGTGGCCAGGAAGCCTTCGAGGGGTGATCATGAGAGTCCAGAGCGCACTTCCCATGAGGAGGCACGGGTGGCCGAGACTCTGAAGAAGGGCAGCCGGGTTACCGGCGCCGCGCGCGACAAGCTCGCGGCAGACCTGAAGAAGAAGTACGACTCCGGTGCGAGCATCCGGGCGTTGGCCGAAGAGACCGGCCGCTCCTACGGATTCGTCCACCGGATGCTCAGCGAGTCCGGAGTCGCGCTGCGTGGACGCGGCGGAGCGACACGAGGCAAGAAGACCGCCACGGCCTGAGAGCCTGTCGGGTGGCCTCAGTGGTCGCCCGACAGGCTCTGACGGCCTTCGGCGGATCGGGGCAGGCTGTGCGGCCCGTCCCGGGGCTCACCGGTTTCGGCGGTGGCCACCCGGTCGATCGTGATGTCGGTCGGGTGGTTACTGTTCAGTCACTTAGCTCGAAATGCTGACTGACCCGATCCGGAGGCGCTCCATGACCTCGCTCGACTCTGTGCTCGACAAGGACGGCGTACGACTCACCGTCGATGACGCGGTTGCCACGGTGACCCTCACCAATCCGGCCAAGCGCAACGCTCAGTCCCCCGCTCTCTGGCGGGCGTTGACGGAGGCCGGACGGGCTCTGCCCGGCAGTGTGCGGGTCGTGGTGCTCCGCGGCGAGGGCAAGTCCTTCTCCGCGGGCCTCGACCGGCAGGCGTTCAGCCCTGAGGGGTTCGACGGTGAGCCGTCCTTCCTCGACATGGCGCGCGGCCCGGAGGCCGAACTCGACGCGACCATCGCCGAGTACCAGGAGGCGTTCACCTGGTGGCGCCGCAACGACATCGTGTCGATCGCGGCTGTCCAGGGGCATGCGATCGGTGCCGGCTTCCAACTCGCTCTCGCCTGCGATCTGCGGATCGTCGCCGAGGACGTGCAGTTCGCCATGCGCGAGACCAGCCTCGGCCTGGTCCCCGACCTCACCGGTACGCACCCCCTGGTCAACCTGGTGGGGTACGCCCGCGCGCTCGAAATCTGTGCCACGGGCCGCTTCGTGCACGCCGAGGAGGCCGAGCGCACCGGCCTGGCGAACCTCGTGGTCCCCGCCGACGAGCTGGACGCCGCGGCCCGCGACCTGGCCGGCGCACTGCTGGCCGCCCCGCGCGACGCGGTCGTGGAGACCAAGGCGCTGCTGAGCGGTGCCGTCTCCCGTGGTTACGAGGAGCAGCGCGTCGCCGAACGCGCCGCGCAGGGCCGCCGACTGCGCGACCTGGCGGGCATCACCGACTGAGAGCCCGTCGCAGGGACATCCCTCCGATCGCCGGGCGCGATCTCAAGCCCCGCCCGGCGGCCGGTCCCCCTCGACCACCGCGGTGATCAGCACCGCGACCGAGGGGCGCCCCTCCACCGCCTCCGCCACCGCGCCCCGCACCGCGCGCGCCACATCGAGCGCCCGGTGGCCCGTGTCCGTCGCCAGCTCGACGCGCACATGACCCGGGCCCGGATGCACCGCCTTGCCGAGCACCCGGGTCAGCGCCACGACCCCCGGAACACCCGCGGCGGCGAGGCCCGCCGCCCCCTCCGCCTCCGCCGGGCGCACCTCGGCCGGGGCGGGCGCCCGCCGTTCGGGCGGCGCCTCCAGCAGCTCCGTCACCCGCAGATCCACCTCGGCGACCTCCAGCCCCAGCCGCTGCCCGGCCGCCGTCAGCAACGCCGAGCGCAGCTGCGAGGCCGCGGCGGGCAACGGCTGGCCGGACAACGCCGACATGGTCGCCTCGATCCGCAGCGGCCCCGGCGCCAGCGCACTCGGCGGCGGCTCCACCTCCGCGTCCGGCGCCCGGTCCGGATCCGCCACACGGATCCTGAGCTCCCCGAGCACCGGACCGGGGCCGCGACCTTCCACCGCGTCGCGCAGCACCCGGACCGCGGCCCGCTCCGAGATCCAGGCCCCGTCCGCCGGACCGCCCAGCGGCAGCAGCCGGCCGAGGCCCAGCCGCCGGCGGACCGCCGCCGTCCATCCGTCGGCCCCGCGCGGGCTGTCAGCAGTCGTCATTACCCCAGCCTGCCGCATCCACGGCGCGGGACGGGGCAAGCACACTTAATGTGGGCAGCGAGGTCCAACCTGCCCCGAAGGGAAGAGTGGCGATGACCGACACCCCACAGCGGAACCGTCCCGAGAACCCCGACAAGGAATCGAGCCCGCTCACCAAGCGCGGCGGCGGAGACCCCGCGACCCGTGGCCGTACGACCATCGCCGACGGCGTGGTCGAGAAGATCGCGGGAATGGCGGCGCGCGACGTGGTCGGTGTCCATGCGATGGGCAGCGGCTTCTCACGTACGTTCGGAGCGGTGCGCGAACGGGTTCCCGGCGGCGGGAAGTCCGTCACCCGGGGGGTCAAGGCGGAGGTCGGCGAATCGCAGACCGCACTCGACCTGGAGATCGTCGTCGACTACGGCGTGTCGATCTCCGATGTCGCCCGTGACGTACGGGAGAACGTGGTCGCGGCGGTCGAGCGGATGACGGGCCTCGAAGTCGTCGAGGTCAATATCGCGGTCAGCGATGTGAAGCTGCCCGACGAGGAAGACGAAGAGTCCGAGCCACGTCTCCAGTAGGCCTCCCGGCCGCGGCAGTTGAGGAGCGCAGGATGAACATGGCTGTGGTCGGCATGGTGGCCGGCATGGCGCTCGGATTCGCCGGGTACTTCGGCGGATTCGGGGCCTTTCTGCTGGTGGCCGCACTGGGGGCGATCGGCTTCATCGCCGGCCGTTTCCTGGAGGGTGACCTGGAGCCCGGCGACTTCTTCCGGAGTCGCGAGCGCGGCGACAGACGGCGGTGACGGCGTTGTCGGGGGCGGGCGGCCGGGTCGCCGCCGGTGAGCGCGGGGAGACCCGGATCGCCGACCGGGTGGTCGCGAAGATCGCCGCACAGGCGGCGAAGGAGGCGATCGACGAGCCACCGGAGCAGGGAGCGTCGCCGCGCGCCACGGTCACGGTGCACCGTGACACCGCGCGGGTGCGGGTGAGCCTGGAGCTCGGATACCCCTCGGACATCGGCCGGCAGTGCGGCGGGGTGCGTCGGCATGTCGCCGAGCGGGTAAGGGCGTTGGCGGGGATGGAAGTGCCAGAGGTGGCTGTACAGGTGGAGCGCCTGCATCCGACGGGAGCGGGCATCGCGGCACAGGGGAGGATCCGATGACCGAACCCCACGACCCGGAACACCGTACGCAACGACTGCCCACCACCAAGCCCGTCGAACGGGGGGATGTCCTCGAACTCGACCAGTCCGCCTCGTCCGCGGCCTACGAACCGCTGCCCGCGCAGCAGGACGGCGACGGCAGGGCGGGCCG
The DNA here is from genome assembly GCF_035994185.1 of Streptomyces sp. NBC_01217. Lineage (NCBI taxonomy): Bacteria > Bacillati > Actinomycetota > Actinomycetes > Kitasatosporales > Streptomycetaceae > Streptomyces > Streptomyces sp. NBC_01217. The sequence continues at coordinate 2,053,338 of NZ_CP108538.1, read as the reverse complement.
CTTCTGGTCCGCGCGCCGAATCCCCGCGGCGCTCCTCGCCCTGGTGGTCCTGGCCGCCGCCGGGCTGCTCCTCTACGACGTGGCGGCGGTACGGGCCGATCGCCCGGCGATGCGCTGGCGCCGCACACTGGCCCGTGAACTCGCCGAACGGCCGCTGGACAACGCCTGGGTGCTGGCCGGCACGGCGGCGGCCATGGCGATCGGGGTGTGGCTGCTCGTGCTCGCCCTCACCCCCGGACTCCGCGATCTGCTGCCGATGCGCCGGGACCGCCCCGGTGTTCGGGCCGGCCTCGACCGGACCGCGGCCGCGCTGGTCCTGCGCGACCGGGCCGTCGAGGTGTCCGGTGTGCAGTCCGTACGGGTCCGGATGGGCCGGAGCAAGGTCGGGGTCCGCGCGGTGTCGCACTTCCGTGAACTCGACGACGTACGGGCCGATCTGGACACCGTGCTCGGCACCGGTATCAGGGAACTGGGCCTGGCCAGACCACCGAGCCTGTCCGTACATGTCCGCCGTCCCGCGAAGAAGGGGTGAGTCCGTTGCTCAGGACCGTCAACCGGGTACTGCTGGGCCTGGCCGGCCTGGTGCTGGTCTGCGGCGGTGGTGCGGTGCTCGCGGCCGGGCTCGGCCTCTCCGTACCGTCCTGGTGGCCCTGGGACGGCAAGGGTGATGTCCTCCTCAGCGGGGCCGACCGGGATCGCTGGCGCGGCGAGGGCTGGTGGTGGCCGACGGTGATCGCGGCCCTCGCCGTCGTGGTCGTTCTTGCCCTGTGGTGGCTGCTGGCCCAGCTGCGCCGCGCCCGCCTGGCCGAGGTGCTGGTGGACAGCGGCGACGGCGAGGGCGCGCTGCTGCGGGGGCGGGCGCTGGAGGGGGTGCTCGCCCAGGAGGCGGGAACCTTGGACGGGGTGGCGCGCGCCCAGGTCGTGCTGACCGGCCGGCGCAGTTCGCCGCACGCCAGGATCCGGCTGCTGATGGAGCCGCACGCCGCTCCGGACGAGACGCTAGGCCGCCTCACCGACGAGGCGCTGGCCCATGCGCGGGATTCGGCGGGGCTGGCCGAGCTGCCGGCCGAGGTCCGGCTGAGGGCCGTCAAGCACCGTGCGGAAAGGGTGAGTTGACCGTCGCCGACGTCTGCCGGGCGGGCCCGGGCAACCGGACCCGCCCGGCAGACGAGGGCTGTGCGGGACGGCTCAGAAGCCGTGCCGGGAGCCGCCGTCGACCGGCAGCATGACGCCCGTCAGATACGAGGCCGCGGGCGAGAGCAGGAACGCCGCGGTGCGGCCGAACTCCTCCGGCCTGCCGTAGCGCCGCAGCGGAATGCTCGCCTCATTGGCCGCGCGAGACGCCTCCGCATCGCCCGAGAGCGTATCCAGCTCACGCATCCGGTCCGTGCCGATCCGGCCCGGCAGCACGCCCACGACGCGGATGCCCCGGGGGCCGAGCTCGTTCGCCAGGGACTTGGCGAAACCGGCCAGGCCGGGGCGCAGACCGTTGGAGATCGTCAGCCCGCTGATCGGCTCGTACACCGAGCCGGAGAGCACGAAGCCGATGACCCCGCCCTCGCCGAGCGTGGCCGCGGTGGCCCTGGCCAGACGTACCGCTCCCAGGAACACCGACTCGAACGCCGACTGCCACTGCTCGTCGGTGTTGTCGGCGACGAAGCCGGGCGCCGGCCCGCCGACGCTGATGAGAATGCCGTCGAGTCGGCCGAACCGCTCGCGTGCACTGTCCACCAGGCGCTGCGCGGACGCGGGGTCGGCGTTGTCCGCGGCGAGGCCGACGGCGTCCGGCCCCAGTTCGGCGGCGGCGGCCTCGACGCTCTTCTCGTCCCGGCCGGTGATGATCACCTTCGCGCCGTCCTCGGTCAGCGCCCGGGCGGTGGCGTTGCCCAGCCCCCGGGTCGCTCCGGTGAGGATGTACACACGGTCCTTCAGTCCAAGATCCATGGCCCTATCCTGCCGTGTCGCCCTCCAGCGTGTCCTCCCCGGCCAGGGCCATCGCGGTGCCCACCAGTCCGATGTGACTGAACGCCTGGGGGAAGTTGCCGAGCTGGCGGTGCCCGGCGGGGTCGTACTCCTCGGAGAGCAGCCCCACATCGTTGCGGAGCGCCAGGAGCCGCTCGAAGAGATCCCTGGCCTCATCGGCGCGCCCGGTGAGGATCAGGGCGTCGGCCAGCCAGAACGAGCATGCCAGGAAGGCCCCTTCGCTGCCGGGCAGCCCGTCGATCGAGGCGCCGTCCGTGCTGTAGCGGCGGACCAGACAGTCGTTGCCCAGCTCGGCCCGGACGGCGTCGACCGTCCCGATCACCCGCGGATCGTCCGGCGGCAGGAAACCGGTGCGGGGGATCAGCAGCGTCGCGGCGTCCAGGTTCCGGGAGCCGTAGGACTGTGTGAAGGTGTTCCGCACCGGGTCGTACCCCTTCTCGCACACCTCCCGGTGCACGGCTTCGCGCATCGTGCGCCACCGCTCGGCGTCGCCCGTCAGCGCGGGGTTCTTCTCCAGGGTGCGTACGGCACGGTCGGCGGCGACCCAGGCCATCACCTTGGAGTGCACGAAGTGGCGGCGCTGGCCGCGGATCTCCCACAGCCCCTCGTCCGGCTCGCGCCAGGTCGACTCCAGGAAGCCGAGCAGACTGAGCTGCAGATTCCAGGCGTGCGGCTTGTCGTCAAGACCCGCCTCGCGGGCGAGCCGCAACGAGTCGATGACCTCCCCGTACACATCGAGCTGACGCTGGCGGACCGCGGCGTTGCCGATCCTGACCGGGCTGGAGTTCTCGTAACCGCGCAGCCACGGCAGCTCCGACTCGGGCAGCCTGCGCTCGCCCGCCAGTCCGTACATGATCTGCAGATCGGCCGGGTCCCCGGCGACGGCCCGCAGCAGCCAGTCCCGCCACGCGGCGGCCTCCTCCAGATAGCCGGCCGAGATGAGGGAGCCGAGCGTCAGCGTGGAGTCCCGCAGCCAGCAGAAGCGGTAGTCCCAGTTCCGTACGCCGCCGATCTCCTCGGGCAGCGAGGTGGTGGGAGCGGCCACGATGCCGCCGGTCGGGCCGAAGGTGAGCGCCTTCAGCGTGATCAGCGACCGGATCACCGCCTCCCGGTACGGGCCCTGGTACCTGCACTGCGCCGACCACTCGGCCCAGTCGCCCAGGGTGTTCTCCAGCGCCTCGTACGGGTCGACGAGTTCGGGGCGGGGCGAGTGCGAGGGGTGCCAGGTCAGGACGAACGCCACCTGCTCGCCCGCGGCGACGGTGAACGACGAGCAGGTGGAGAACTGCTGGCCCCAGGTCTTGACCGGCGGCTCGCTGCGCAGCCAGGCCGAGTCCGGCCCCGCGACCGCCACCCGGTGCCCCTGCGAGCGGCGCACCCACGGCACGACCGAGCCGAAGTCGAAGCGCAGCCGGATCACGGAGCTCATGTCGACGGTGCCGCTGATGCCCTCGACGATCCGCATGACATCGGGTTCCTGGTCGCGCTGCGGCATGAAGTCGATGACCTTGACCGTGCCGGTACGGGTCTCCCAGAACGTCTCCAGGACGAGGGAGTCACCCGCATAGCCGCGTCGGGTGCAGGTCTCCGCACCCTTCGGGGCGATCCGCCAGTGCCCGTTGTCCTCGTCGCCGAGCAGGGCCGCGAAACAGGCGCCGGAGTCGAAGCGGGGCAGACAGAGCCAGTCGACAGAACCGTTCCTGCTGACCAGGGCGGCTGTCTGCAGATCGCCGATGAGGGCATAGTCCTCGATACGTGGGGTCACGTTCTGGCGTTTTCCCGAACCTGGGCCCTGTTAAGCAGTCCCGGGAGCGAGTCACCTCGCCATCCGGGCGGAAACGGCCTCAGGCGGTCGCGGGTTCCGCCTGCTCCGGCTTCTTCGGCCCGGGCGTCTCCTGCTCCTCGGCGGCCTTGGCCGCGGCCTGCGCCCGGTCGCGCTTCTCCCTGCGGACCAGGACCACGAAGCCGACCGGGACACCGGCGGCGAACAGCCACCACTGGACGGCGTACGCCATGTGCGGGCCGATCGAGCCGTCGTCGGGGGCCGCGATCAGCTCCGGGGAGTCCCCGGCCGGCTCGGGGCCGGTCTGCTCGATGTAGCCGCCCAGCACCGGCCGGGAGAGCCTCTTGGCCTCCTGGGAGCTGTTGATCAGCATCACCTGGCGGTCCGGCAGATCGGAGATGTCCTTGATGCCGCTGGCGCTCGTCGTCTCGTCGGCCTTGAGCCGTCCGGTGACGGTCACTTCGCCCTTGGGTACGGCCGGTACGTCGGGGAAGGCGCGCTGGCTGTCGGCGGAGGGCACCCAGCCGCGGTTGACCAGGACCGTGCCGCCGCCCTTGAGGTCGAGCGGGATCAGGACGTGGACGCCGATCCGGCCGTCGGTGGAGGTCCTGCGGCGTACGACCACCTCATGAGCGGTGTCGTACGTACCCGTGGCCGTCACCGCGCGCCAGTAGTCCGAGCGCGGGACCGTGTGACCCGGCGAGGTGAGCGAGGCGACCGGAACCGGGTGCGCCTTGAGGTTGCGGGAGATCAGGGCGTTCTGCGCGACCTTGTGCTCATGCCGGTGCAGCTGCCAGAAGCCCAGCTCGACCATCGTGGGGATCAGTACGAGGGCGAGGAGGGCGAGGATCAGCCACTGCCGGGTCAACAGGAAGCGGTACACCCCACGACGGTACAACTGCGTCATGGGGTGCATCGCGGAGGGGTGGGGGAAGGGGGGCCCGGCGGCCGGTGATCAGACTTTGTCGATGATGCCCACCTTCCCCTCGGCGCGGGCGCAGTGTCCGCCGCAGAACCAGTGCCCGTCGACCTCGACACCCTGGCCGATGATCTGGACCCTGCAGTGCTCACAGATGGGTGCCATGCGGTGGATGGCGCAGGAGAAGCAGTCGAAGACGTGCACCGCACCCTGCGCGTGCACCTCGAAGGACATGCCGTAGTCGTTTCCGCAAACCTCGCAACGTGCCATGCGCCACAGGGTGGGACGCCGGGGCGGCGGCGGGCGAGCGGCGGGCGGGCGAGTCGCCCCCGGTTCACTCCGATGACGGCGCGGCCCTCAGGGCCGACGACGGTGCCACATCGCGCAGCAGATGGGTGAACGCGCTCTCGTCCAGGACCGGTGTCCCGAACGACTTCGCCTTCAGCGTTTTCGACGTCGCCGAGTCCGGGTCATTGGTGACGAGCAGACTGGTCAGCCGGGACACGCTGGTCGCCACATGCAGCCCGGCCTCCACGGCCCGGTCCTCCAGCAGCTCGCGGTCGACGGAGGTGTCCCCGGAGAACGCCACCCGCATGCCCTGCATGAGAGGTTTGTCCTTCTCGTACCGCCCGGGGTTCGGATACGGGCACGCCGGACGCTTGCGCGAGGGACGCCAGCTGCCCTGACCGTACGAGGGCTGGTAGCCGATCCGCGGGGTCATGGGGGAGTCCGACCACTCGGTCAGCGGCCGGCACTCCAGCAACGGCAGCCGCACCCCTCCCCGCGCCGCCGCGTGCAGACTCGGCCGGAACGCCTCGGCCAGCACCCGGGCGTCGTCCAGCGCGTGGTGGGCGCGCTGCTGCACGACGCCGAAGTGTGCGGCCAGCGACTCCAGCTTGTGGTTGGGCAGCGGCAGCCGCAGCTCCTTGGAGAGCGCGATGGTGCACAGCCGCTGCTCGACGGGGGCGGTGACCGAAGCCCGTGCGTACTCCCGGGCCAGCATCGACCAGTCGAAGGCCGCGTTGTGCGCGACGAGCACCCGGCCCGCGAGCCGCTCGGAGAGCTGGGCGGCGACCTCCGGGAAGAGCGGAGCGCCTTCGAGGACATCGCTGGTCAGCCCGTGGATCCAGACCGGGCCGGGATCGCGTTCGGGGTTGACGAGGGTGTACCAGTGGTCCTCGACATTGCCCTGCGCGTCCAGGCGGTAGACGGCGGCGGACACTATCCGGTCGTCCCGTGCGAGTCCGGTGGTCTCCACGTCGACGACCGCGTACCCCTGCGGGTAGGCGGTCGGCCACGGTGCTGCGGTCTGGCGGTCGTCGAGCATGGTCACAGAGAATACGGGCCGCGACTGACAGTCTCCTATTCGGCCGTCTCCCGCAGCGGCCCTCCACCATGGCACGCACGGAATCCGCGAACGGCCGGTCCCGGTCCCGCCTTCGCGCCGGGTGGGTCGGTACGCGTGCGGTGACGGGGCGGGGTGAGACCATCCCCGGGTGACGGATTCCCAGGCGCACGACGAAGCGCACGGCAACGGGCTCGGCACGCGGCTGAACTGGCTGCGAGCCGCGGTCCTCGGTGCCAACGACGGCGTGGTCTCCACGGCCGGCCTGGTTGTCGGCGTTGCGGGCGCCACCGGCGACCGCGGCACCCTGCTCACCGCGGGCCTGGCTGGCCTGCTGGCCGGATCCATGTCGATGGCGGCGGGCGAGTACGTATCGGTCTCCACCCAGCGCGATTCGGAGAAGGCCGCGCTGGCGACGGAGAAGCGGGAGCTGGCGGAGACGCCCGAGGCCGAACTCATCGAACTCACCGGCCTGTTGGAGGGCAAGGGATTGAGCCGGGAGGTCGCCCGCGAGGCCGCCCTCCAGCTCACCGAACGCGATGCGCTGCGCGCCCACGCGGAGGTCGAGCTGGGCATCGACCCGGACGAGCTGACGAACCCGTGGCACGCGGCGGGCGCGAGCTGCCTGGCGTTCACGGCGGGCGCGCTGCTGCCCCTGCTGGCCATCGTGCTGCCCCCGTCGTCGCTGCGGCTCCCCGTGACCGTGCTCTCGGTACTGGCGGCGCTGGCCCTGACCGGCTGGTGGAGCGCCCGGCTGGGGGCGGCGGCACCGGCACCTGCGGTCCTGCGGAACATGGGCGGGGGAGCGGCGGCGATGGCGGTCACCTATGCGGTGGGGCAGTTGCTGGGGGCGGTGGGGGTCTAGGAGTGGCGCACGATGCGCTCGGGCGGGAAGTGTTCGATGCCGCTGGCCCGGGTGCCGTGCGAGAGCGTGATGGTCAGCTCGGTGCGGCCGCTCAGCGGGGCCAGGTCCACGGGGCCGGAGTGCGCGGCGAGTTCGAGCGACGTGAGGCCGGTCAGTTCGCGCAGCGGCGCCAGTCCGTCCTGTACCTCGCACTGGAAGAGGCAGAGCGTACGCAGCTCGGTGAGCGGTGCCAGCGGCCGGAGGTCGAGCGGCGACAGTTGATTCAGAGTGAGGGACTCCAGCCCGCCGAGCGGGGCCATGTCCGCCAGCTGCCGCACATGCGTGTGGCCGCTCAGGGTCAGTTGGCGCAGGGCCGGCCAGCGTTCGAGCCCGTTCAGGCTCATGTACCTGGTCTGCTGGGACAGGGTCAGGCTGGTGAGCCGGTGGAGTACGGGGAGTTCGCCGATGCTCTCGATGAGGAACGGATGGCCGAGCGTGAGATGCCGAAGGTCGGGCATGTCCCCGATCGGCCCCGGGTCCAGCAGTGGGTGCAGTTCGATCAGAAAGAGCCATTCGAGACCCGGCCGGGCCAGTGGTGCGAGATCCTCGGCCCACGGGCACAGACTGAGGCCGAGCCCGCGCAGCCGGGGCATGGCCGCGATGCGGCTCAGATCGTCGAGGTCCCGGTTGTGGTAGACGAAGAGCCGTTCCACGTCCGGCCGTGACGTCACCTGCGGGAAGTCCTCGTGGTCACCCTGGAGATGCACCCACCGGGCGCGCGGGATGTGGCGCAGCGCGGCCAGCTGGTCGCTGGTGCGGACGTAGGCGTATCTGTCGTCGTCCCAGGCATGGCCCGCCAGGATCTCGCGCGCGTACGGCTCCGCGTCGAAGGAGCTCCAGGCTTCGGAAAGGGCCAGCACGACCTGGCGCCGCTCGTCGTCCCTGAAGCGGGAGACGACTTCGTAGGCCGCGTCCCCCTTGATCTTCGCCGCCGTACGTACGATCGCGGCTGCTTCGCCCTCGTTCACCTCATCCGGGCCCGGCAGGAGGCCCAGCACCAGCTCGCCGACCTTCGCGAGCGCATCGGTGTCCTCTTCGGTGAGCGGCGGCAGCAGGTCCTCGGTGCGGTCCTCCACCCGCTGTCGAATCTCCGGGTCCAGCTCCGGAGCATGCTCCAGGCTCGCCGCGGCCAGCAGCACCAGCCGGTGCTCGTGGACGCGCTCCTGGTCCGCGCGGAGCAGCAACTTCCCCAGCAGCACCGCCCGTTCGTCCACCCGCGCATGCCCCACCGCCATCTGGACCACGTCGTCCCACCCGTCGTCGTGCGCGTTGCGCACCAGCACTCCGAAGTCCCGCGCCTCCACCGCGGCCTTGGCGCCCAGGTAGTCCAGGAACGTCCGGTGTACGAAGTCCACGGCGCCCGGCGCCGGTTCGCGCAGCAGTCCGCTCCTGATCAGCAGATGCGAGAACACCTGCTGCGCCGTGCCCCGCACCTGCGGCATCGCCCGCAGCCACTGCGTCACCATCGCGACAGCCTCGTCGCGGCCCGTCTCCACCTGCCCGTTACGGATCAGCCAGTACGCCAGTCGCTGGAGCAGCGCGGTCTGTTCCTCGCGGGTCAGGTCGACGCCCTCCACACCCGCTATCTCGCGCTCGGTGTCGCGGCGTACGAGCAGCATGTCCAGTGCCGCGTCGTACAACTCCTTGCGGGCACGCGGAAGTTGCATCCGCCGGTCCCGGTTCAACGCGCACAGCAGCGCGCACATCAGCGGGTTGGTCGCCAGCCGGCCCAGGTCCCGGCGCACCCCGACCGTCCGCCGCAGCGAGTCCTCGTACGTGTCGAGCAGCGCCCGCTCGTCGTCGGACAGGCACTCCGCCCTCGCCGCCTCGTGCCAGTGCCCGATGAACGCGCGGATGTCGTCCCGCTCCATCGGCAGCAGTGAGTGCGCGACGAAGTCCTGCTGTCCCAGCCATCCGTCCGGGACGGCGGACGGCCGGGTCGTGACCACGTAGCGGGCCTGGGGGTAGGCCGCGATCAGGTCCTTGAGCCAGCGCTCGGTACGGTTGCGCAGCCGCGTCGGGACCTCGTCCACCCCGTCGACCAGGACCAGCGCCCGGCCCTCGGTCAGCAGCCGGTCCGCCCACCCGGCGGGCGCCGCGCCGTGCAGCGGGACCCCGGTCGCGCGCAGGAAGTCGTCCGGGGCGGGCAGGTTCTCGTACGAGGTGAAGGCGCGCAGCCGCAGGACGAACGGCACACAGCGGTTCCAGTCCATCAGCTCGGCGGCGAACGTGCGGCGTGCGGCATTCAGCGCCAGCCACTGCACCAGCGTGCTCTTGCCGGAACCCGCCGGGCCGCGCAGCAGCAGCCGGTTGGACTCCATGATGGCCTGCTCGGCCCGGACCGTCACCCGGTCCGGTGCGGACAGCTCCCACCACTGCGGACCGGAGTCATGGGAACTCACCGTCAGACTGATGTAGGCCGTCTGAAGCGGCCACTCGCCCGCCGAGCGGCCCAGCGTCAGCCCGAACAGTCCCATCCGGCTGTTCGTCGCGGCCACGAACTGCGCGTACCGCTGCTCGAAGGCCGGCGCCGCCGCGTCCGGGTGCGGCCCCACCCGGGCCCGTACATCCTCCACCAGCTCCCGCGTCCGCCCCGCCGCACGGACCTGTTCCACCGCGGCCCGCGCCGCGAACGACGGCTGGGCGGTCAGCTGCTCCACGGCATGCGCACAGCACCGGCCGAGCAGTTCCTCGTACAGCTCGACCGCACGCTCCGAGAGGCCCGCGGCGGGCGCCGACAGCTCGGCGCGCAGCCGCTCGGGGTCAAGGTCCACGGCGAACAACCGCTCCGCCGTCAACTCCCCCGCCGCCGCGAAGGTGTCCCGTACCGCCTCCACGGCGGCCAGCCGCTCGTGCTCGGGCATCCCGGCGTACGACAGGGCCAGCCGCCCGCCGAGCACCTTCGCCAGGCGGTCCGGTTTCGCCGGGCGGGGGAGCGGGCGCACCGGGTCCGGCACCAGGCCCGCGCCGGGTTTCGGTGTCACCAGCGACTTGGCGACCGTACCGATCACCGTCGTGGCCAGCCGGACCATAGCAACTTCCAGACCCTGCACGGCAGTTCCTCCCCCACGGAAGCTCCAGTACCCGGGATCGTACGACGCCCGCATTGGCGGAAGTCACCAAAGACTGCTGACACCGCGTCTCGCATACTTGTTGGTAACAACGTCTAGTCCCCGGCCGACCTGCGGCCCTACGGTGCTCGCATGCCGCCGAACCTGCCCGATGTCGTGCTCTGGTCCATACCGGCCTTCGTCCTGCTCACTGTCCTCGAAATGGCCCTCCACCACTTCCATCCCGATGACGAAGCCGCCGGATACGAGGCCAAGGACGCCGCCACCAGCATCACCATGGGGCTCGGCAGCCTGGTCTTCGACCTGCTGTGGAAGGTGCCCGTCGTCGCCATCTACACCGCGGTCTACGAACTCACCCCGCTGCGCGTCCCCGTGCTGTGGTGGACCGTCCTGCTGATGCTGCTCGCGCAGGACTTCTTCTACTACTGGTCCCACCGCGGCCACCACGTCATCCGGATCCTGTGGGCCTGCCATGTCGTCCACCACTCCAGCCGGAAGTTCAACCTCTCCACCGCGCTGCGCCAGCCCTGGACGTCGCTGACCGTCTGGCCGTTCTATGTGCCGCTCATCGCCTGCGGTGTCCATCCGGCCGCGCTCGCCTTCTGTTCGTCGGCGAACCTCGTCTACCAGTTCTGGGTGCACACCGAGCGCATCGACAAGCTCCCCAGGCCCTTCGAGTACGTACTGAACACGCCCTCCCACCACCGGGTGCACCACGCCTCGCAGGGCGGCTATCTGGACCGGAACTTCGGCGGCATCCTGATCCTTTGGGACCGGCTCTTCGGATCGTTCACCGCCGAGACGCAGCGGCCCGTATACGGACTCACCAAGAACATCGACACCTTCAACCCGCTCCGGGTCGCCACCCATGAGTACGCCGCCATCGCCCGTGACGTACGGGCGGCGGGCAGCTGGAGCGAGCGGGCCGGCCGGATCTTCCGTAAGCCGGGCTGGCAGCCGGACACGGCGGCCGCCCATGAGGCCCTGCCCGCCCGGGAGCGCACCGGATGAGCGCCGCCGACGCCGTCTGGGACCGGCCGGAACGTCTCGTACGCCCGCTGCTCATCGCCTTCCTCGCCGCATGCGCGGTCGACCTCGTCGGCGTGCTCGCCGGCATCCCGGTCGCCCATCTCGTCGCCAAGCCCATGCTGATGCCGCTGCTGGCCGGGTACGCCGCAGCCCGGCGCGGCCCCCGGCCGCTCATCGCGGCGCTGCTGTTCGGCTGGGGCGGCGACACGCTCCTGCTGTTTGACGCCGATGCCGCCTTCCTCATCGGGATGGGCTCCTTCGCCGCGGGTCACGTCTGCTATCTGTGGCTCTTCGGACGGGCCCGCAGCCCGCTGTCCGCCGGGGTCGTGTACGCGGCCGTCCTGATCACCTTCGTCGCGCTGCTCTGGAGCGGGCTCCCGGCGGACCTGCGGATACCGTTGACCGGCTACAGCCTGCTGCTCACGGCTATGGCGTACCGTGCGGGCACCCTCGGCCGGTACGCGGCCGTCGGCGGGGCGCTCTTCCTGCTCTCCGACGCGCTGATCGCCACCGGCATCGCCGACTGGCCCCAGCTGCCCGCCCCCGACTTCTGGGTCATGCTCACCTATGTCGCGGCGCAGTTCCTGCTGACCGTCGGAGCGCTCGCGCCCGGTACCGGACGGATCGGTGTCACAGCCGGGGCGTACCGTGAAGGGAGTATCAATATCTGAGATCAGCAAGGATCCCCACGCATGCGCGCCACCGTCATCCAGGCCCCCCACGACATACGTGTGCAGGAAGTGCCGGACCCGTCGATCCAGCGGCCCACCGATGTGGTGCTGCGGGTCCTGCGGGCCTGTATCTGCGGCAGCGACCTGTGGGCGTACCGCGGCGAGGCCGCCCGGCAGCCCGGCCAGCGCATCGGGCACGAGTTCCTCGGGATCGTCGAGGAGGCGGGTTCCGAGGTGGCCGGCTTCGCCGTCGGCGACCTCGTCGTCGCGCCCTTCGTCTGGTCCGACGGCACCTGCGCGTACTGCGCCGAGGGCCTGACCACCTCCTGCGCACAGGGCGGTTTCTGGGGCTCGGTCGGCTCCGACGGCGGGCAGGGCGAGGCCGTGCGCGTCCCGTTCGCCGACGGCACGCTGGTCAAGCTCCCCGCCGCCGCAGCCTTCGACGACCACCTGCTCACCGCGCTCCTCGCCCTGTCCGACGTGCTCGGCACCGGCCACCACGCCGCCGTCGGCGCGGGCGTGAAGCCCGGCACCACGGTCGCCGTCGTCGGCGACGGAGCGGTCGGACTGTGCGGCGTCATGGCCGCCAAGCGGCTCGGCGCCGAGCGGATCATCGCGCTCGGCCGCCACCAGGTGCGCACCGACATCGCCCGCGCCTTCGGCGCCACGGACGTCGTCGCCGAGCGTGGCGAGGCGGCCGTCGAAGTCGTACGGGAACTGCTCGGCGGCGAGGGCGCACACGCCGTGATCGAGGCCGTCGGCACCGAGCAGTCGATGCGCACCGCCGTCGGGATCACCCGCGACGGCGGCTCCATCGGCTACGTCGGTGTGCCGCACGGCAGCGGCACCGGCCTGGACCTCGGCGTCATGTTCGACCGGAACATCGCCCTGCGCGGCGGCGTCGCCCCCGTGCGCACCTACATTCCGGAGCTGCTCCCCGACGTGCTGTCCGGCGCGATCGACCCGTCGCCCGTCTTCGACCTGACCGTCGGCCTCGACGACGTCCCCGCCGGTTACAAGGCGATGGACGAGCGCACGGCGCTGAAGGTGCTCATCAAGCCGTGAGCCAGGCGGTCGCGTCCGCCCCCAGCGGGCCGGGCGGGCGCGACCAGTTCGCGGGGGATCCGTCGAAGGAGACCGGCGGCAGGGCGTGACGCAGCCGGCCCAGCGGACTGTCCGTCTCCGTGAGCCACTTCTCCGGGTCGTACGACCCCACGGCCCCGGCTTCGGCCTCCCGCCGGGCGGGCAGCTCGTCGAGCAGCCAGGCCGCGGTACGGGCCAGCGAGAGCGTGGCCAGCCGGGAGCCGCCCTCCTCGTGCTGCTCGGTCAGCGCGCGCAGCACGGCGGCGGCCAGCAGATAACCCGTGCCGTGGTCGAGCGCCTGGGCGGGCAGCGCACCGGGCGGGTTCTCAGGTCCGGCCGTGGCCTCGGCCGAGGCGATGCCGGTGGCCACCTGCACCAGACTGTCGAAGCCGCGCCGCTCGGCCCACGGACCGTGCCCCCAGGCCGAGAGCCGCCCGATCACCAGCCCCGGCCTGCGCGCGGCCAGGGACTGCGGTGTCAGGCCGAACCGCTCGACCGCACCGGGCCGATAGCCGATGACGACCACGTCCGCCCCGGCCAGCAGCTCGTCGAACGCGGCCCTGCCGGGGCGCCCGGCGAGATCCAGGTCCACCGACCGCTTCCCGAATCCGGTGTCGCCGTGCGCGTCCGGGCTCTCCGGGAGCTGCGGGGCGTCGATCCGCAGGACGTCCGCGCCGAGCAGCGCGAGCGTACGGGTGGCGACGGGCCCCGCGATGACCCGGGTGAGGTCCAGCACCCGCAACCCGGCTGCGGGCAGCAGCGGTTCACCGGCGAGCGCCGCCGTCCGGCGGTCCGGTGCGCCGTCGAGGCGTTCCCCGGCCACCAGCGGCGTGCCCGCGACCGCGGCGCCCCGGGGGTCGGCCGCCCACTCCCCGGGCGTACGGGCGACGACGGCCAGGCCGCCCGCCGCGTACACCGACTGCTCGATCTCCGATCCGCGCCGCCCGGCGAACGAGGCGGCGACGGCGTCCACGGCGATGTCGTCCGGCACGTCCGCGGGCAACTCCAGCGCGGCGAGCAACCGGGCCCGGTGGTGCGGGTAGTTGGCGTGCGTACGGACCCAGCCGTCCGCCGTGCGCCAGAACCGGGACAGCGGGGCGAAGTTGGTCGGTGCACGCCCGTCGATCCGCAGATGGCGCTCGCTCGTGAACGCTGTGGCCACCGCGCCGTCGTCGACCCGGACCCGCGGGACGGGGCGCCCGGTGCGGCGGGCGGCCAGCTCGGCCGCGGCCAGCGAGCAGACCGCGACGGCGGAACGGGCCAGCTCCATGACGGGCAGCCGGGCGGGCAGCAGACCCTCGGGGCCGCCCGTCCCGATGTGCGCGAGAAGCGCGGGATCACCGCCGAGCGCCGCCCAGGCCTGCTCCGTGCCGGACCTTGGTGCATGAGTCATTCCCGCACTATGGCACTGAGTGCCACCCCTCGGAAAGAGGAGCGGGGGCGACCCGGAAAGAGACGGCGGGAGGGGCCGGCCGACGACTCCGGACCCTCCCGCCGCGCCGCAGTCCCTACCAGCGGACCGCGTTCAGCGCGTTCACCACACCGGCCCCGTAGAAGCCGTTGCGGTACTTGCCGCCCTCGCAGACGGCGTCGACCGTGCCGTCACCGTTGATGTCGTACGGTGCGCCGCACGCGGTGGCGTCGGCCTCGGCCGTCAGGAGCGCCTTCACCACGGCCGCCGAGGCGTGCGGGTGCGTCGACTTGATCAGGGCCACGACACCCGCGACATGCGGGGAGGCCATCGAAGTACCGGCCTTGTAGCCGTAGTTGCCGCCCGGCAGCGTGGACAGGATCAGACCGCTCGTGGCGGGCGGTGCGGGCGTCTGGTAGACCGTCGAGTCGCCGCCCGGGGCCGCCACGTCGATGACGCCGTTCCCGTAGTTCGAGTACGAGGCCTTCAGGCCCTTGGCGCCGGTCGCGGAGACCGTCACCACGCCCGGCAGCATCGTCGGGATGTCGAAGCACTCGCGCGGGTTGATCGTCCGGGTGACCGGGGTGGTGTCGTTCGGGCTGGTCGTGTCCACGAGCTCGTCGGCGGCCAGGTCCTCGGCCGAGTTGCCGGCCGCTGCGACATTGACCGTGCCCTTGTGCTCCGCGTACCGCGTGGCACGGGTGACGGCCTCGACCAGGGCGCCCTGGTCCGGGTCGTTCTTGCAGTTGTACAGCCAGGGGTCGGTGTAGTAGCTGTTGTTGGTGACATCGACGCCGTGCTCGGCGGCCCAGATGAAGCCGCAGACGACCGCCTCGGTGTAGAAGAACCCGCTCGGGGTCGACACCTTGATGCCGGCGACCTTCACACCCGGCGCGACCCCGGTCACGCCGATGCCGTTCTTCGCGGCGGCGATGGTGCCCGCGACATGCGTGCCGTGGTCGCTCTCACCGGTCTTCGGACGCCAGGAGCCGTCCGTCGTGTCCGGCGCCCCGGTCACACAGTTCGCCGAGGCCCCGCGGTCGAAGTTCGGCGCCAGGTCCGGGTGCGTGTCATCCACACCCGTGTCGATGACCGCGACCGTGACCTTCTTGCTGCCCAGCGACTTCTTGTGCGCCTGGTCCGCCTTGATGGCGGGCAGGTCCCACTGCAGCGGCTCCAGCGGATCCTGGTCCGCCGTCGCCTGCGCGGACGCGGCCCCGGCCTGCTCCGCGGTGAGCGGCTGCTCGACCCCGATGTCCTTGGTGGCCTGCGGAACGATGGGGTTGGTGCGGGTGGCACCCGCCGAATCGACACCCCGCACCCGGCGGATCGACTTCGCGAAGTCCGGGTTCTGCGAGTGGACGACGATGACGCCGATCTGCTCATAGGCGATCACCACCGTGCCGCCGGCCTTGGCTATCGCCTTCTTCACCTGCTTGACGGTGCCGTGACCGCCTCGCGTGTTGACCACGTACGACAACTTCGGGCCGTCCGTCGACACCGCCGCCGTGGGCTGCGCGTCCACCGGTGCGGCAGAGGCGGTCCCCGTCGGCAGGAAGCCGAGCGAGGCCGTGAGTGCCAATCCGACGGGCAGCGTCATTGCGCGCGTCCGTCTGGATCCCAGATGAGCCATGGGGTCTCCACATCATCCGTGCCGGTCGACCGGACACGGGGTGTGCCCAGTCGCGTACATGACGAGTGAAGTTATCGCTGATCATCCCTGCTCATCAATGAGTTCCGGGTATGTGTTCGGCCGGACGGCCGGGAAAAGGCGAGTTCGAGAAGTACGGGAACGCGGTGAACCGCTTCGCCGCGCTCTCCGTGCCGTTGTCAGGGGTAGGCGCACCTACCTTTCTGACATCGAGGTTCCCCCGTGAGTTCCACCGTCCCCAACACCACCGCACCCGCGTCGCGAGGAGATTCCGTGGCTACCGATGCACCGCCGCCCGAGGCCATTTCGCAGACCAGTCCTGCCGCGCCCACGACCGAGGCGTTCATCGCGACGCAGGAGAGCGGTGAGTTCGGCGAACTGCGCCACGCCTACCGCTCGTTCGCCTTCCCGCTGACCATCGCCTTCGTCCTCTGGTACCTGCTGTACGTGCTGCTGTCCAACTACGCGGGCGGCTTCATGGGCACCAAGGTGTACAGCAACATCAACGTGGCCTTCGTCTTCGGCCTCGCCCAGTTCGCCACCACCTTCCTCATCGCCTGGTTGTACTCGCGCCACGCGGCCGCGAAGCTCGACCCGAAGGCCGAGGCCATCAAGTCCCGTATGGAGGCCGACGCATGAGCGCCGTGTACCACTCGCACTCCGCCGTCCAGCTGGCCGCCTCCTCGACCACCGAGCACCGGCCGCTGATCATCACGCTCTTCGCCGTGTTCGTCGCCGCGACCCTGGGCATCACCGTCTGGGCCGGACGCCAGACCAAGAGCGCCTCCGACTTCTACGCGGGCGGCCGCCAGTTCACCGCGTTCCAGAACGGACTCGCGGTCTCCGGCGACTACATGTCCGCGGCCTCGTTCCTCGGGATCGCCGGGGCCATCGCCCTCTTCGGCTACGACGGCTTCCTGTACTCCATCGGCTTCCTCGTCGCCTGGCTGGTGGCCCTGCTGCTGGTCGCCGAACCGCTGCGCAACTCGGGCCGCTACACGATGGGCGACGTCCTCGCCTACCGGATGCGCCAGCGCCCGGTCCGTACCGCCTCCGGCGTCTCCACCATCGTCGTCTCGATCTTCTACCTGCTGGCGCAGATGGCGGGCGCGGGCGTCCTGGTCTCCCTGCTGCTCGGCATCACCAGCGACGCGGGCAAGATCCTCATCGTCGCGCTGGTCGGCGTACTGATGATCGTGTACGTCACCATCGGCGGCATGAAGGGCACCACCTGGGTCCAGATGGTCAAGGCCGTGCTGCTCATCGCCGGTGCCCTTCTGATGACCTTCCTGGTGCTGCTGAAGTTCGACTTCAACATCTCCGACCTGCTGGGCACGGCCGCCGAGAAGAGCGGCCACGGCGCGGCGTTCCTGGAGCCCGGCCTCAAGTACGGCGCCACCGGCACCTCGAAGCTGGACTTCCTCTCCCTGGGTATCGCACTGGTCCTCGGCACCGCCGGCCTGCCGCACATCCTGATCCGCTTCTACACGGTGCCGACCGCCAAGGCTGCCCGTAAGTCGGTCAACTGGGCCATCGGCATCATCGGCGCCTTCTACCTCATGACGATCGCGCTCGGCTTCGGCGCCGCGGCCCTGATCGGCCCGGACGAGATCAGGGCGAAGAACCCGGCAGGCAACGCGGCCGCCCCGCAGCTCGCCGAGTACCTCGGCGGGGTCGGTTCCACCGGCGGCGCCGTGCTGCTCGCGGTGATCTCGGCGGTCGCCTTCGCCACCATCCTCGCCGTCGTCGCGGGGCTCACCCTCGCCTCCTCGTCGTCCTTCGCGCACGACATCTACGCCAACGTCATCCGCAAGGGGAAGGCCACCGAGAAGGAGGAGATGCGGGCCGCCCGCTGGGCCACCGTCCTCATCGGCGCGGTCGCGATCGTCCTGGGAGCCTTCGCCCGCGACATGAACGTCGCCGGGCTGGTGGCGCTCGCCTTCGCCGTCGCCGCCTCCGCCAACCTGCCGACGATCCTCTACAGCCTCTTCTGGAAGCGGTTCACCACCCAGGGCGCGCTGTGGTCCATCTACGGCGGTCTGGCCAGCTCGGTGTTCCTGGTGCTGTTCTCGCCGGTCGTATCCGGCAACCCGAAGACGTCGATGTTCAAGGGCGTCGACTTCGCGTGGTTCCCGCTGGAGAACCCGGGCCTGATCTCCATCCCGCTGGGCTTCCTGCTCGGCTGGATCGGCTCCCTCCTCTCGAAGGAGGAGCCCGACAAGGGCAAGTACGCCGAGCTGGAGGTCAAGTCCCTCACGGGCGTCGGGGCGCACTGACACGACACCCCGGTCCGTGGCCGCGTCGTAGGACCCTACGACGCGGCCACGCCGCTCCTCGTGCCAAACGGGCCCCTCCGATGTCACAGGTCTCGCGTAGTCTCGAACAAGTCAGCCGGAATCAGCCGGAGGACTCGGCCGCACGACTCGGGCGGACGAGCCGGATCCGCAGCCGGGAAGTTGCTGAGGGAGGGGAGGGGGCCCACATGCTCATCGACACCTACGACCGGGTCGCCACGGACCTGCGTGTCTCGCTGACCGACCGGTGCAATCTGCGGTGTACGTACTGCATGCCGGAAGAGGGCCTGCAGTGGCTGGGCAAGCCCGATCTGCTCAGTGACGACGAGATCGTCCGGCTGGTCCACATCGCCGTCACCCGGCTCGGCATCACCGAGGTCCGCTTCACCGGCGGTGAACCCCTGCTGCGCCCCGGGCTCGTCTCCATCGTCGAGCGGTGCGCGGCCCTGAGCCCGCGCCCCAGGATGTCGCTCACCACCAACGGCATCGGACTGAAGCGCACGGCAGCCGCGCTCAAGGCCGCCGGTCTGGACCGGGTCAATGTCTCGCTGGACACCCTGCGCGCCGACGTCTTCAAGACACTCACCCGCCGCGACCGCCACCACGACGTGCTGGCCGGCCTCGAAGCCGCCCGCGACGCCGGTCTCACCCCGGTCAAGGTCAACACCGTCCTGATGCCCGGACTCAACGACGACGAGGCCCCCGACCTCCTCGCCTGGGCCGTCGAGCACCGTTACGAGCTCCGCTTCATCGAGCAGATGCCGCTCGACGCGCAGCACGGCTGGAAGCGCGACGGCATGATTACCGCAGGCGACATCCTCCAGTCGCTGCGCACCCGCTTCACCCTCACCGAGGAGGGCGACGGCGAGCGCGGCTCCGCCCCCGCCGAGCGCTGGCTCGTCGACGGCGGACCCCACCGCGTCGGTGTCATCGCCTCCGTCACGCGCCCCTTCTGCCGGGCCTGCGACCGGACCAGGCTCACCGCCGACGGCCAGGTGCGCACCTGCCTGTTCGCCCGCGAGGAGACCGATCTGCGCGGCGCCCTGCGCTCGGACGCGCCGGACGAGGAGATCGCCCGGATCTGGCGGCTCGCGATGTGGGGAAAGAAGGCCGGATCCGGACTGGACGACCCGTCCTTCCTGCAGCCCGACCGTCCGATGTCGGCGATCGGCGGTTAGCTCCGGCGTCCCTTCGCCCCCGGTGCGCGGGACTCCCACTCCGCCAGCGTCACGACATCCTTGAGGAAACCTCGCACGCCGAGGAACGAGGAGAGATGCTCCCGGTGTTCCTCGCAGGCCAGCCAGGTCTTACGACGCTCCGGGGTGTGCAGTTTCGGGTTGTTCCAGGCGAGTACCCATACGGCGTCGGCCCGGCAGCCCTTGGCGGAACAGATGGGTGCGGCGGCAGCGTTCTCGGCCGCGGATTCAGGGGAGTTCACGGACTCAACCCTAGGTCAGCGCTCATTGCGGTCTCACGGGCCGGTCTCACGGACCGGCCTTCGGGCCGACCGCCGGTCGCATCCCCTGCCGGAGAAAAAGCGACGCCGAGCAGCCACGGGGGGAGCTGCCCGGCGTCGGTCTGTCGCTCCGACGGGGGATGCGGAGCGCCTACGAAGTATGTCACGCGGACCGGGGTGCGGTGCACCGTAACTTCATGATTGATCTGAGGTTTTCTTGAGCCTTGGGTGCGGTGCGGCCCGAACTGTGCTTATGCCGATCCGCTCATGCTGATTCCCCGCCGCGCCCGGCCGCGTCGGCCTCCGGACCGGCTTCCGCGGCACCGGCCACGGGCGTGGCGTCGAGCATGGGCCGCATCGGCGCGGGGACGAAGGTCGAGGGGAGCGAAGGGGTGTTCTCCCGGCCCGCGTTGGCGATGACGACGGCCACGTACGGGAGCAGGACACCGAGTGCCAGCGCCACCATCGCGACGTACCGCTCGACGTTCCACAGCACGGCAGCCAGGATCACCGAGACAGTCCGTACGGACATAGAGATCACATAGCGCCGCTGTCTGCCGCGCACATCGTCCGCGAGCCCCTGACGGGCCCCCGTGATCCGGAAGACCTCGGCACCGCTCCGCTTCCGCATCACGTCTCCACCACCCTTACCCCGGCGCCGCGCGGGCCGGGGGGACCTCATTCCCGCGCCGGCCGCTCCCCGGACCGGACCGCATCCACGGTACGCCCGGCGTCGGCCGGCCACGAGACCGGGGCGCGCCGTGTTCGCGCGCACGGGCGGTGGCGCCGCACGTACGGACGCGTCCGACATGCGGCGTACGGCCCACGGGCCGAGACTGGGCGGACATGCGCGACATCGCGTCGCACGAGGAGGCGACATGGGCTGGTTGTGGGCAATCATCGTGGGCCTGGTGCTGGGTCTGATCGCGAAGGCGATCCTGCCCGGCAAACAGAGCATCCCACTCTGGCTGACGACGATCTTCGGCATCCTCGGCAGCGTCCTCGGCAACGCCGTCGCCACCTGGATCGGCGTCAACGACACCAGGGGCATCGACTGGACGCGCCATCTGTTCCAGTTGATCGGCGCGGTGGTCATCGTCGGTCTCGGCGACATGCTGTGGACCTCGCTCCGCGGTACGAAACAGAAGGCCTGAGCCACCGGACCACCACGCACTGCGGCCGGACACGCATCACGCGTGTCCGGCCGCAGTGGCGATCGTCCGGGATCAGCCGGTGACCTCGACGGCCGCGAGGTTCTTCTTGCCGCGGCGCAGCACCAGCCAGCGCCCGTGCAGCAGTTCCTCGCGGGCCGGTGCGCTCTCGCCGTCCGTGACCTTGACGTTGTTCACGTACGCACCGCCCTCCTTCACCGTGCGACGGGCGCCCGACTTGCTCGGCGCCAGACCGACCTCCACCAGGAGGTCCACCAGCGGGCCGAGCTCGGTGACCCGCGCGTGTGGCACCTCGGACAGCGCGGCGCTCAGCGTCGCCTCGTCCAGCTCGCCCAGCTCACCCTGACCGAAGAGCGCCTTCGACGCGGCGATGACCGCGGCGCACTGACCGGCGCCGTGCACCAGCGTCGTCAGCTCCTCGGCCAGCGCGCGCTGCGCCGTCCGGGCCTGCGGACGCTCCTCGGTGAGCTTCTCCAGCTCGGCCAGCTCCGCGGGGCTCTGGAAGCTGAGGATGCGCATGTACCGGGAGATGTCCCGGTCGTCCACGTTCAGCCAGAACTGGTAGAACGCGTACGGCGTCGTCATCGACGGGTCGAGCCAGACGGCCCCGCTCTCGGACTTGCCGAACTTGGTGCCGTCCGCCTTCGTCATCAGCGGGGTCGCCAGTGCGTGCACCTCGGCGCCCGGCTCCAGGCGGTGGATCAGGTCGAGGCCCGCGGTGAGGTTGCCCCACTGGTCGCTGCCGCCCTGCTGGAGGGTGCAGCCGTAGCGCCGGTACAGCTCCAGGTAGTCCATGCTCTGCAGCAGCTGGTAGCTGAACTCGGTGTAGCTGATGCCCTCGTCGGACTCCAGCCGCCGGGCGATGGACTCCTTCGTCAGCATCTTGTTGACGCGGAAGTGCTTGCCGATGTCCCGGAGGAACTCGATCGCGGACAGGCCCGCGGTCCAGTCCAGGTTGTTGACCATGACCGCCGCGTTCTCGCCCTCGAAGGACAGGAACGGCTCGATCTGGGACCGCAGCCGCGACACCCAGTTGGCGACCGTCTCCGGGTCGTTCAGCGTGCGCTCGGCGGTCGGCCTCGGGTCACCGATCTGACCGGTGGCCCCGCCCACCAGGGCGAGCGGCCGCAGACCGGCCTGCTGGAGCCGGCGCATGGTGAGCACCTGCACCAGATGGCCGACGTGCAGACTCGCGGCGGTGGGGTCGTAGCCGCAATAGAACGTGACGGGACCGTCCGCGAGAGCCTTGCGCAGTGCGTCCTCATCGGTGGACTGGGCGAACAGCCCACGCCACTTCAGCTCGTCGACGATGTCCGCCACGGTTCCGTGTCTCCTCAGCTACGTGTATCGAATTGCGACAGCCAGTCTAGGCGGGTCACACGCCCTGACTCACCGAGCTCATGTTGAAGTCGGGGATCCGCAGCGCGGGCATGGCCGCCCGGGTGAACCAGTCGCCCCACTCGCGCGGCAGCGTCTTCTCCGTACGGCCCGCTTCCGTGGCCCGCGACAGCAGGTCCACCGGCGACTCGTTGAACCGGAAGTTGTTCACCTCGCCGACGACCTCGCCGTCCTCGACGAGATACACCCCGTCGCGGGTCAGCCCGGTCAGCAGCAGCGTCGCCGGATCGACCTCCCGGATGTACCACATGCAGGTCAGCAGCAGCCCGCGGCCGGTCGTCGCGGCCACCATCTCCTCCAGGGACCGCTCACCGCCGCCTTCCAGCAGCAGGTTGTCGATCGCCGGCGCGACCGGCAGCCCGGTCAGACCCGCCGTGTGCCGGGTGGTCGTCAGATGCTCCAGCCGACCGTCCAGGATCCAGTCCGTCGACGTCAGCGGCAGACCGTTGTCGAAGACGGACGCGCCGTCCCCCGAGGCGTGCGCGATCACGAACGGCGCCGACTCCAGACCCGGTGCGTGCGGGTCGCTGCGCAGCGACAGCGGCAGCTCGGACAGGGTCTCGCCGATCCTCGTCCCGCCGCCCGGCCTGGAGAACACCGTCCGGCCCTCCGTGGCGTCCCGTGCCGTCGACGACCACAGCTGGTAGATCAGCAGATCGGCCACCGCGGTCGGCGGCAGCAGCGTCTCGTACCGTCCGGCGGGCAGTTCGATACGACGCTCCGCCCAGCGCAGCCGCTGCGCGAGCTCCGTGTCGAGCTCGGCCGGGTCGACGTCCTTGAAGTCGCGCGTGGAGCGGCCCGCCCAGGTCGAACGGGTCCGGTCGGGGGACTTGGCGTTGAGCTCCAGCGTCCCGTTCGGCTGGTCGTGGCGCAGCCGCAGCCCCGTCGACGTACCCAGGTACGTCGAGGTCAGCTGGTGGTGGGCGAAGCCGTACAGCTCACGGCCACCGGAGCGGGCACGGGCGAAGGCGTCGCCGAGCGCCGGGGCGAACTCCGAGAAGACGTCCGAGCCGGTCTCGGCCGGCGCGTCCGTGAAGTCGGGCGACGAGGGCACACCACTGACCAGCGGCTGCGCGTCCTCCGCCGGACCGGCCCCGCGCGCGGCGGCCTCGGCGGCCCGCACCAGCGGTTCCAGATCGTCGGCGGTCACCGCGGACCGCGACACGACCCCGGAAGCGGTGCCCTGCGCGCCGTCGACGGTCGCGATGACGGTCAGGGTCCGCCCCCGTGTCACCCCGTTCGTGGTGAGCGCGTTGCCGGCCCAGCGCAGATTCGCGGACGACTCCTCGTCGGCGATGACGACACAGCCGTCGGCGGTGGACAGTTCGAGCGCCCGCTCGACGATCTCGTACGGCTTGCTGACGCGGCTCATCGCCCGGCCTCCTGCGTCGTATTGAGGATGTTCACGCCCCGGAAGAGGGCGGAGGGGCAGCCGTGGGAGACGGCCGCGACCTGGCCCGGCTGGGCCTTGCCGCAGTTGAAGGCGCCGCCCAGTACATACGTCTGCGGGCCGCCGACCTTCTCCATCGAGCCCCAGAAGTCCGTCGTCGTGGCCTGGTACGCGACATCGCGCAGCTGACCGGCCAGCCTGCCGTTCTCGATGCGGAAGAACCGCTGCCCGGTGAACTGGAAGTTGTAGCGCTGCATGTCGATCGACCAGGACCGGTCGCCGACCACATAGATCCCGCGCTCCACCCCGCCGATCAGATCCTCCGTGGACAGCCCGCCCGGATCCGGCTGCAGCGACACGTTCGCCATCCGCTGTACGGGGACGTGCCCCGGCGAGTCCGCGTACGCGCAGCCGTTGGACCGGCCCAGACCCGTCAGCTTCGCGATCCGCCGGTCCAGCTGGTACCCGACCAGTGTCCCGTCCCTGACGAGGTCCCAGGACTGCGCCTCGACACCTTCGTCGTCGTACCCGATGGTCGCGAGCCCGTGCTCGGCGGTGCGGTCGCCCGTCACGTTCATCACGGGGGAGCCGTACGCCAGCTTCCCCAGCTGGTCGAAGGTGGCGAACGAGGTCCCGGCGTACGCCGCCTCGTACCCCAGCGCCCGGTCCAGCTCGGTGGCGTGGCCGATCGATTCATGGATCGTCAGCCAGAGATTGGACGGGTCGACGACCAGGTCGTACGTCCCCGCCTCGACGCTCGGCGCCCGCATCTTCTCGGCCAGCAGCCCGGGAATCCGCTCCAGCTCCTCGTCCCAGTCCCAGCCGGTCCCGGTCAGGTACTCCCAGCCGCGGCCCACCGGCGGCGCGATGGTCCGCATCGAGTCGAACTCACCGGTGTTCCCGTCCACGGCGACCGCGGTCAGCTGCGGATGCAGCCGCACCCGCTGCTGGGTGGTGACGGTGCCCGCCGTGTCCGCGTAGAACTTGTTCTCATGGACGGTCATGAGCGAGGCGTCCACATGTGCGACACCCTCCGCGCCGAGGAGCCGGCTGCTCCACTCGGCGAGCAGCCCCGCCTTCTCCTCGTCCGGTACGGAGAACGGGTCGACGTCGTACGCCGACACCCAGGTCCGCTCACCGTGCACCGGCTCGTCCGCCAGCTCCACCCGCTCGTCGGACCCGGCCGCCGCGATCACCTTGGCCGACAGCTTCGCCATGGCGACCGCTTGGGACGCCACCTTCGCCGCCGCGTCCATGGTCAGATCCACTCCCGACGCGAACCCCCACGCCCCGCCGTGCACCACACGCACCGCGTACCCGAGATCGGTGGTGTCCGAGCTCCCGGCGGGCCGGGCGTCCCGCAGCCGCCAGGACGCGCTGCGCACCCGCTCGAAACGGAAGTCGGCATGCGCGGCCCCCAGCGCACGGGCACGCGCGAGCGCCGCGTCGGCGAGGGCCCGCAGGGGCAGGGCCAGAAATGACTGATCTACCTCGTGGGGCACAGGGGATTCCCTTCTCGATACACCACGGAAGTGAACCACGCGGACGGTGACCGCACCCCGGGTTATCGGGCCTTGCCCGCCCGGCGACGGCTGCGGTGCGACTCGACGGGTGAACCTCTGTAGGAATCCCACAGTGCCCCGGGGGAGGTGCTGTCAGGGGCCGATTCTCCGCGGGGCGGGTGGTACCGATAGGTTTTCGAGGTACCAGACCGCTATCGAAAGGGTGATCCGTTGAGCCGCTCGGTTCTCGTCACCGGAGGAAACCGGGGCATCGGCCTCGCCATCGCCCGCGCTTTCGCCGAAAACGGCGACAAGGTCGCGATCACCTACCGCTCCGGCGAGCCGCCCAAGGAACTGACCGAGGCGGGCTGCCTCGCGGTCCGCTGCGACATCACGGACGCCGAACAGGTGGAGCAGGCCTACAAGGAGATCGAGGAGAAGCACGGTCCGGTCGAGGTACTGGTCGCCAACGCCGGTATCACCAAGGACCAGTTGCTGATGCGGATGTCCGAGGAGGACTTCACGTCCGTACTCGACACCAACCTCACCGGCACCTTCCGGGTCGTCAAGCGCGCCAATCGCGGCATGCTGCGCGCCAAGAAGGGCCGAGTCGTCCTCATCTCCTCGGTCGTCGGGCTCCTCGGCTCGGCGGGGCAGGCCAACTACGCCGCCTCCAAGGCCGGTCTGGTCGGTTTCGCCCGGTCGCTGGCGCGCGAGCTCGGCTCGCGGAACATCACTTTCAACGTCGTCGCGCCCGGTTTCGTCGACACCGACATGACCCAGGTGCTCACCGAGGAGCAGCGCAAGGGCATCGTCGCCCAGGTGCCGCTGGCCCGCTACGCGCAGCCCGAGGAGATCGCCGCCGCGGTGCGCTTCCTCGCCTCCGACGACGCGTCGTACATCACTGGAGCCGTCATCCCCGTTGACGGCGGATTGGGCATGGGTCACTGACCACCATGATCGGAATTCTCGACGGCAAGCGCATCCTCATCACCGGTGTGCTGATGGAGTCGTCCATCGCCTTCCACACCGCCAAGGTGGCCCAGGAGCAGGGTGCCGAAGTCATCCTGACCGCCTTCCCCCGGCCCACGCTGACGGAGCGCATCGCCAAGAAGCTGCCCAAGCCCGCCAAGGTCATCGAGCTGGACGTGACCAACACCGAGCACCTGGACCGGCTCGAAGGCCTGGTCCGTGAGGAGCTCGGTTCGCTGGACGGCGTCGTCCACTCCATCGGCTTCGCGCCGCAGGACGCGCTCGGCGGCAACTTCCTGAACACCCCGTTCGAGTCCGTCTCCACCGCGATGCACGTCTCGGCGTTCTCGCTGAAGTCGCTCGCCATGGCCTGCAAGCCGCTGATGAGCGAGGGCGGCTCGATCGTCGGCCTCACCTTCGACGCGCAGTTCGCCTGGCCGCAGTACGACTGGATGGGGCCGGCCAAGGCCGCGCTGGAGGCCACCTCCCGCTACCTCGCCCGTGACCTGGGCAAGGACGACATCCGCTGCAACCTGATCTCGGCGGGCCCGATCGGCTCGATGGCCGCGAAGTCCATCCCGGGCTTCTCGGAGCTCGCGGACGTCTGGAACACCCGCTCCCCGCTCTCCTGGAACATGGCCGACCCGGAGCCGGCCGGCCGCGGTGTCGTCGCCCTGCTCTCGGACTTCTTCCCGAAGACCACGGGCGAGATCATCCACGTCGACGGTGGCGTGCACATGATGGGTGCCTGACCCCGTACGACAGGCTGTGACACGGCCGCGTACCGCCTTTGAGCAGGCGGTACGCGGCCGTCGTGCGTCTGCGCCCGACGGCGGCCCGCCCAAGTCGAAAATACGGTCGATCCACCGCAGAATGTGGTGGAACCGGACTTCTGGTCAGGCTGCGGGGAGGAGGTCGCTGTGCGCTCCACACGTCGCCGAACCTGGGCTCTGCTGGCGGCCGCCGTCGCCCTGGCCGCACTGGTCGCCCCCGTGGGCATATCCATGGCGGGGCGGGCCGGAGCCGGGGCGTCCGCCCCCGTGGCTCCCACCCCCGACCCCGCCGGATCCGAATGCCGTACGTCGGTCCGGGGCTCCCGGGTCGTCGCCTACTGCCACAACCCGTACCCCTCCACCGACCGCGTGCAGCTGCACACCGAATGCCGCCGCTGGTGGGACATAGACGCGGACGCCGCCCCGGTCGACGTGGGACCGGGACAGACCGTGCGGATCGACGACCGCTGCTGGAAGGAGGTCGCCTCCGTCTGGGTCACGCACCGGGTGCAGGACTCACCTCGGTCATGACTGCCCGGACCCGGTCGGCACGACCGCCCTGGACCACGACCGCCCTAGACCCGGTCCACCAGACAGCTCAGCGCATGACTCGCGGCCTCGGCCGCCGCCGTCTCCGCGTCCCCCGCCCGGATCGCCTCGACCAGCCGGCCGTGGTCCATGTGGTTCTCCGGCCGAAGCTCATGGCCGACATCGACCCTGAGATAGTCGCGCAGCAGATCGCCCAGATCGGCGTAGAGGCCGGTCAGTACGTCATTGTGCGAGGCCGCGACCACGGCCAGATGCAGTGTCGCGTCCGCCTCGACGAACGCCTCGGCGTCCCCCGCGGCCCAGGTCTCCTCACGGCGCGCCATCAGCGCGTCCAGCTGCTTCAGATCCCGCTCGGTGCGCCGGGCGGCGGCCAGCCGTGCCGCCGACGACTCCAGGGTGGAGCGCAGCTCGGCGACATGGCGCGGATCGGCAGAGGCGAAACGGCGGTGCATCACCCCGGCCAGCTCGCTCGTGGCGACGACATAGGTGCCCGATCCCTGCCGGATGTCGAGCAGTCCGTTGTGCGCCAGCGCGCGCACGGCCTCGCGCACGGTGTTACGGGCCACCCCCAGCTGTTCCACCAGCTCGGGCTCGGTGGGAATCCGTGAACCCACGGGCCACTCGCCCGAGGTGATCTGATTCCTCAGCTGGGCAATCACCTGGTCGGCGAGTGCCGAACGCCGCGGAGACGTCAGCGCCATGGTGCTCCTTGCTCGGGTTGCTGGGGTGATGCGGGGGGACGGGGGCGACGGGGGCGATGCGGGGGCCGCTCCGCCCACAGCAAATGGTCTCAGAGGGATTCTCCGACGATTGGACAATCAATCATCCCATGATTCTATGATGGGCTTCATGCCCGACGACGAGACCCAGTCCCCGTTCCCGTCCCAGACCCGGACCCTGAGCCCCGCCACCCCCGCGGACGACCGCACGAGAACTCCGGCCGCGAAAACCACGGCCCCGAAATCCTCACGGGCCGCCGCGGGCCCCTCCCCATGGCTGCTCCGGCTGGTCACCCTCGGGCTCGTCCTCACCGCGCTCAACCTCCGCCCCGCCATCACCAGCCTCGGCGCCCTCCTCGAAGAGGTGCAGGACGGGTTGCACATGAGCGGCAGCGTCGCCGGTGTTCTCACTTCCGTACCGCCGCTCTGCTTCGCGGTCTTCGGCGTGATGGCGCCCCGCCTCGCCCGCCGCTTCGGCCCGGGCGCGGTCGTCTGCGCCGGCATGATCGCCATCACGGCCGGTCTGGCGATCCGCCCGTTCGCCGGCGGAGCGGCCGGCTTCCTCGCCGCGAGCGCCCTCGCCCTCATGGGCATCGCCGTCAGCAACGTCCTGATGCCGGTGATCGTCAAGCGCTGGTTCCCGGACCGTGTCGGCTCCATGACCGGGCTCTACTCGATGGCCCTGGCCCTCGGCACCTCGCTCGCCGCCGCCGTGACCGTGCCCATGACCAGCGCGCTGGGCGGCAGCTGGAAGACGGGCCTCGGCATCTGGGCCGTGCTCGCCGCCGCCGCGATCCTGCCCTGGATTCCACTGGTACGGGACCGGAGCGGAGCCTCCGGCCGGCCCGCAGCCCACCACCGGGACACCCCGGCGCTCCGGATCACCCGCAGCCGCACCGCGTGGGGCCTCGCCTGCTTCTTCGGACTGCAGGCCACCGCCGCGTACATCACCATGGGATGGATGCCGCAGATCTTCCGCGACGCGGGAGTCCCGGCCGGTACCGCGGGTGTCCTGCTCGCCGTGGCCATGGCGATGGGCGTGCCGCTCGCCTTCGTGATCCCGCGAGTCGCCACCCGGATGAAGAGCCAGGGCCCGATCGTCGTCCTCCTCGGCAGCTGCGGCCTCATCGGATACGTGGGCCTCTACCTCGCGCCGGCCGGCGGGGCCTGGGCCTGGGCGCTGCTCCTGGGCATCTCCAACTGCGCCTTCCCGCTCGCCCTGACGATGATCGGCCTGCGCTCCCGCACCGGCGCCGGAGTGGTCCGGCTGTCCGCGTTCGCCCAGTCCACCGGCTATCTGATCTCGATCCCCGGCCCGCTGCTCGTCGGCGTGCTCCACCAGCACAGCGGCGGCTGGGGGCTGCCGATCGCGCTGATGGCGGGCCTGACGGTGCCGCAGACGGTGGCCGGAATCCTGGCCGGGCGGGACCGGACGATCGAGGACGAATGCTGAGATGCGAGACTGAGCCCATGTCTCCTGTGCTCGACCCGAACCCTCAGAACGGTCAGAAGAAGTTCCTCCTCGTACTCGGGGCGATGCTGCTGGTCACCGTGATCATCGGAGTGATCGCCTCGGTCGCATCCCCCTGAGCCGCGCGGCCGTAGGCGGCCGATGGTGGGGCTGGCACCACCATCCCCTAGGGGGCCAGGGTCAGGGTCAAGTGGGTGGGTCACCGGATGGGACCGGCGCCCTCGCGTCCGTAGGTTCGAGATATCGGAACCGACGACCCACGGAGGCGGACATGCCGGCCCGTACGCACACCCGGTCCACCCACCCGGCCACGGGCGGCATCGAGGTCCGGCTGCCGTGGTGGGCCGTCGCGCTGCCCGCGGTCGCGTTCGCCGCCCTCCTGCTGTTCACCGTGGGATCCGGCGAGGCGCACGCGGCGGCGACCGACCCCGCGATCGGCCGGTTGCTCGAGCGAATCATGGCCCTGATGACCCGCTGAGGGCGTCCGGGTACACCTCGGGAGCCCTTCAACACCCTGCGCCGGGTGGCACATTTCGTGCGAAGCTGAGGTGTATGAGCGTCGATACACCTCGCAGGATCGTTCTTCTCAGGCATGCAAAAGCGGAATGGTCGCAGGACTCCGACCATGAGCGGCCGCTCGCGGAGCGCGGCCGCAAGGATGCGCCGGTAGCCGGCCGCAAACTCGTCGATTCCGGCATCACCATCGACCTGGCCCTCTGCTCGACCGCCACCAGGACGCGCGAGACGTGGAAGCTGGCGGTGCACGAGATGCCCCACCGTCCCAGGACCGTGTACGAGGAGCGACTGTACGAGGCGTCCACCGGTGAACTGATCGCGCTGATCAACGAGACCCCCGACGATGTACGCGACCTTCTGGTGATCGGCCACAACCCCGGTATGCACGCCGTCGCCGACGCCCTCGCGGAATCGGCCGAGGGCGACGCCCTGGCCAGGATGAACCGGGGCGGCTTCCCGACCGCGGCCTTCGCCGTCGTCCGGTTCACCGGCTCCTGGAAGGGCGTGGAGCACGGAGTGGGCAAGCTGGTCGAGTACTGGACGCCCAACGACTGATCTCACCGGCGGACCGATTTCGCTGTCGTACGAGCAGGGCCCCGGTGCGGAAACCACCGGGGCCCTGCTCGTGCGCGGGTACGCGTCAGTCGACGAGACCGTCGGCGGCCTCGACCTCCTCGCGGGTGATGCCGAGCAGATACAGCACGGTGTCCAGGAACGGCACGTTCACCGCGGTGTGCGCTGCCTCGCGGACCACCGGCTTGGCGTTGAAGGCCACCCCGAGCCCGGCGGTGTTCAGCATGTCCAGGTCGTTCGCACCGTCACCGATCGCGACGGTCTGCGCCAGCGGCACCCCGGCCTGCGCGGCGAAGCTGCGTAGCAGCCTGGCCTTGCCGGCCCGGTCGACGATGTCGCCGGTCACTCGTCCGGTGAGCTTTCCGTCGACCACTTCCAAGGTGTTGGCAGAGGCGAAGTCGAGCCCGAGCCGCTCCTTCAGATCGTCGGTCACCTGGGTGAACCCGCCCGATACCACGCCCACTTGGTAACCGAGCCGCTTCAGCGTACGGATCAGGGTGCGGGCGCCCGGCGTCAGCCGTACCTCGGCGCGGACCTTGTCCACCACCGACACATCGAGCCCCGCCAGCAGCGCCACCCGTGCGTGCAGGGACTGTTCGAAGTCCAGCTCGCCGCGCATCGCCTGTTCGGTCACCTCGGCGACCTTGTCCTCGCATCCGGCGTGGGCGGCGAAGAGCTCGATGACCTCGTCCTGGATGAGCGTCGAGTCGACGTCCATGACGACCAGCCGCTGCGCCCGGCGGCTCAGCCCGGCCGACACGACCGCCACATCGACACCGATCCCGGCGGACTCCGTCGCCAGCGCCGTCCGCAGCTCCTCGGTCGCGGTGCCGGAGACCGCGAACTCGACTGCCGTGACCGGGTACTTCGCGAGCCGGAAGATACGGTCGATGTTCCCGCCGGTCGAGGTGATCGTGGCCGCTATGGCGGCGGTGGACTCCGCGGTCAGCGGGTGCCCGAGTACCGTCACATGGGAACGCCCGTAGCCGCGCGGCCGGTTGTCACCCGTACCGGAGATGATCTCGGCCTGCAGCTTCAGTGAATCGGCCCAGCTGTGCACGGTCGCCCGCAGGTCGCCCTCGGTGGTGCCGCCCGCGGTCGGGGCGGTGACCAGCGCGCACAGGACGATGCGGCCACGGGTGACGACCTGCTCGATGTCGACGACATCGACGGAGTAGGCGGCGAGGGTGTCGAAGAGCCCGGCAGTGATTCCGGGCCGGTCCTTCCCGAAGATCTTCACGAGAAGGGTGGGTGCGTCGGTGCCCCGACGGGACTCAGGGGGCTCAGGAGAGGGGGAGGACTGAGGTGGCTGAGATGCGCTCATGGTGCTTCCACCGTATCGGTCCGCCCGAAGGCACCGGAGGCCCGTCCCGAGGACCGGACAACGCGTCGTCCTCGTACCCCCTGGCCGGAGCACACGGGCGACGACGGACGGCACGCGCGCGGGCACGCTCGGCGACCGGGGGCGGATCCCGGCAGGGTCTTCACCCCGCCCGACTTTCGTATCGGGGACTGCTCCTGGAATAGTTCCCCACGATGTTCAGCATCCCTAGACTCCCTGCGATGGGGGTAACTCGGGGGACAACTAGTGGGGCGCGGAGTGCCGGAACTCGTACTGGAATTGAATGGCAGGACCTGGACGCTCGATCCGTCCAGGTCGTACACCCTCGGGCGCGATCCGCAGGGCGACCTGACGATCGACGACGCCAGGGTGTCGTGGCGGCATGCCACGATCAGCTGGGGGGGCCACAGTTGGTTCATCGAGGACCACGGCAGCACCAACGGCACCTATGTGCAGGGCCGCCGGATCCATCAGCTGGAGATAGGACCCGGCTCCGCCGTGCACCTGGGCAACGCCACTGACGGTCCGCGACTGAGCATGAGCGCCGCAGCCGGCGCCGATGTGTACAGCGGCCAGGGCGCGGGTGCGCAGCAGCCCCCCGTCCAGCAGCCCCAGCAAGGCGGCGCCGACTGGCCCGGCCGGCAGGCCCCCGCTCCGCAAGAGCCGCAGCAGGGCTGGCCGCAGGCGCCTCAGGCCCAGTCGCAGCAGCCCCGACAGCCCCAGGTTCCGCACCAGCAGGGCGGCCCGGTGAAGACGCCCGACGCAGGCGGTCCCGGCGGTGTCGCGGGGGCCCCGCCGGTGTACGGCGACCGCAGCCCGACCACGTTCCACCAGCTTGCCCTCGGCCGCGTCATGCGCATCGGCCGTGCGCTGGAGAACGAACTGGTCGTCTCCGACCTCCAGGTCTCGCGCCACCACGCCGAGTTCCACGCGACGCCCGACGGCCGCTTCGAGATCCGTGACCTCGGATCCCACAACGGCACCTACGTCAACGGCCAGCCGCTCTCCAAGTCCGGCTCCGCGCTCATCGGCCCCAACGACATCGTCGGTGTCGGCCACTCGACCTTCCGCCTGGTCGGCGACCGGCTCGAAGAGTTCGTCGACACCGGTGAGGTCTCCTTCTCCGCCCGCCACCTCACGGTGACGGTCGACGGCGGGAAGCAGATCCTCAAGGACGTCTCCTTCGGCGTCCCGGAGAAGTCGCTCATCGCGGTCATCGGCCCGTCGGGGTCCGGCAAGTCCACCCTGCTCAAGGCGCTCACCGGCTACCGGCCCGCCAACGAGGGCGATGTCCTCTACGACAACCGGAACCTGTACAAGCAGTTCGCCGAGCTGCGCCAGCGCATCGGTCTGGTCCCGCAGGACGACATCCTGCACAAGGAACTCACCGTCACCAAGGCCCTCAAGTACGCGGCCAAGCTCCGCTTCCCCGCGGACACCACCGAGGCCGAACGCCAGGCCCGGATCCTCGAAGTCCTCGCCGAGCTGAAGCTCGACATCCACAAGGACAAGAAGGTCACCTCGCTCTCCGGCGGCCAGCGCAAGCGGGTCTCCGTGGCCCTGGAGCTGCTCACCAAGCCGTCGCTGATCTTCCTGGACGAGCCGACCTCCGGCCTCGACCCGGGCATGGACCGCGATGTCATGCAGCTGCTGCGCGGCCTGGCCGACGACGGCCGCACCGTCCTCGTCGTCACGCACTCGGTCGCCGAGCTGGCGATCTGCGACAAGCTGCTCGTCATGGCGCCGGGCGGTTCCGTCGCCTACTTCGGTCCGCCGGAGGAAGCGCTCAACTTCTTCGGCTACACCACCTGGGCCGACGTCTTCTCCGCGTTCGAGAACTACCGCGACTACGACTGGGCGGGCCGCTGGCGCGGTTCGCAGCACTACCAGATGTACGCCGCGGACATCGACGCCGTCGCCGCGCAGTCCGTACACATGCCGCCGCCGCAGCAGATGCGTCCGCCGAAGCCGCAGAGCTGGACGGCCCAGCTGTGGACGCTGATGCGCCGCTACGTCTCGGTGATCGCGTCCGACAAGGGCTTCATCGGCCTGATGGTGATCCTGCCCGCCGTGCTCGGTGTCGTCAGCGTCGTCATCCCGGCCGACTTCGGCCTGGCCCCGCCCAAGCCGCCGTCCCGGTTCAACGGAGCCGCCGGGACGATCATGCTGATCCTCGCGGTCGGCATGTGCTTCTCCGGTGCGGCCAACTCCGTACGAGAACTGATCAAGGAACGCGTCATCTACGAACGGGAACGGGCCACCGGCCTGTCCCGCTCCGCCTATCTGATGTCCAAGGTGATCGTCCTCGGCGTGATCACGGCCATCCAGGGCGTCATCATCTGCGGCATCGGCTTCGCCACCCGTGAGCTGCCCGCAGAGGGCCTGATCATGCCGCCGGCCGTCGAGCTCTGCCTGACGATCATCGCGCTCGGCTTCACCTCGATGATGTTCGGCCTGGTGATCTCCTCACTGGTGAAGACCGCCGAGAAGACCATGCCGCTGCTGGTCATGTTCGCGATCGTCCAGGTCGTCTTCACCGGCATCCTCTTCCAGGTGTACGGATCGCCCGGCCTGGAGCAGTTCGCCTGGCTGATGCCGTCGCGCTGGGCGATCGCCGGCGCGGGCACGACCCTCGACCTCTCGCACCTCATGGCGCCGTGGGACCCGAAGAACCCGACCGATCTGGACCCGCTGTGGGAGCACTCGGCCACGCAGTGGGGGATCGACATCTCGGTCCTGCTGATCCTCGGCATCATCTGCGGCGTCGCGGTCGCGCGACTGCTGCGCCGCCACGAGCCGGAGGTCATGCGCAAGTAGGCGCGGGCAACCGGCACGGAACGCCGAAGGGCGGCACCCCCTTGTACGGGGTGCCGCCCTTCGGCGCGTGCGCGGATCGTCCGGGGTCGTCCGGAGCCGATCAGTACGCGCTGTTGACGTTGTCGATCGAGCCGTAGCGGTCGGCGGCGTAGTTGGCCGCGGCCGTGATGTTGGCGACCGGGTCGTAGATGTTCATCGAGGTGCCCGGGACGTGGTACGCGTTGAACGTCGGCTGGATGACCTGCAGCAGGCCACAGGACGGGGTGCCGTTCTGGGCGTTGATGTCCCAGCCGTTCATCGCGTTCGGGTTACCGGTGGACTCCCGCATGATGTTGCGGTGCAGTCCGTTGTACGAGCCGGGGATGCCGTGGGCCTTCATGACGTCCAGGGCCTGCCTGATCCAGCCGTCCAGGTTGTTGGCGTAGGCGACCGGGGTACGGGACTGGGAGCGGCTGGCGGCCTGCGTCCCGGCGCGCTCGGCGGCGGCCTTGGCCTTCGCGGCGGCCTTGGCCTCGGCACGGGCCTTGGCCTCGGCGGCGGCCACGGCCTTGGCCTTGGCCACGGCCTTGGCCTTCGCCTCGACGGCGGCGGCCTTCTTGGCCCGGGCGAGGTCGGCGGCCTTCACCAGCTTCTCGGCGGTGGAGTGCTGCTCGATGATGCTGGCCTGCACGGCCTTGACCTGCGAAGAACCGGCGACCGATGCGAGGACCACGGGGGCGGCGGACACGGGTGCCTGCGCCTCGGGCTTGGACTCTGCATTGGCGGGGACGAGCGAGAA
The DNA here is from genome assembly GCF_035994185.1 of Streptomyces sp. NBC_01217. Lineage (NCBI taxonomy): Bacteria > Bacillati > Actinomycetota > Actinomycetes > Kitasatosporales > Streptomycetaceae > Streptomyces > Streptomyces sp. NBC_01217. The sequence continues at coordinate 2,017,766 of NZ_CP108538.1, read as the reverse complement.
CGAGAGCGAAGCGACGGCGCAGGCGGAGATGCCGGCGACGGTGAGCTTCTGGGTCTTGTTCAGACGACGACTGCGGCCGGGGATGCGGGACATGGTCATGGCAGGCATACCTCTTCGAATCGCGGGAGTCCTCACGGAGGACGAAGACGGGAAGCGTTGTTCTCTCAAGCTCCGTCGGGGACAAGGGCAATTCTTAGCGCCAGCAAAATCCCGTGGCAAAGGTGTGACGTACGAACCCGGATAGTGGATCACGGCCCCGCTCGAACGTGACGGCCCGCGCTCATACTCCTTGATGTGGCACTTACGTATCCACTACCCGGCTTCGTAAGTGACGTGGGTCCTATGCTCGGCCTCACATCGGCCGTGTAACAAGCTCACCAATCGTTGCTCAAGCAATTCGGAGTGTGATGCTCCGTATCTGTTCGCCGGTATATCGCGCCTCATGACCGACTCCCGCACGCCCCGCGCCGAAAGGACCTAGGCCCTGCGTCCTGGCCGGCACCGTCCACAGGCCGATACGGCCGCTCCGCCCCCGCCGGTACGGTGAGGCCATGAGCCATCGCCCACCGTCGGGTCTCGCAGCGGTGAGTGCCGCGCTGCTCGCCATGAGCCGGCACCTCGAAGTGCGTGATGTCCTGAAGACGATCGTCGCTTCGGCCCGCGGGCTGCTGGACGCCGAGTACGCGGCCCTGGGCGTCCCTGACGACCACGGCGGCTTCGCCCAGTTCGTCGTCGACGGTGTCAGCGACGAGCAGTGGAAGGCCATCGGCCCCCTGCCCCGGCAGCACGGCATCCTGGCCGCGATGCTCCACCAGGCCAAGCCCGAGCGTCTCGCCGATGTCCGCCAGGACCCCCGCTTCGAGGGCTGGCCGACCGCGCACCCCGACATGTCCGACTTCCTCGGCCTGCCCATCCGTGACGGCGACGAGATCATCGGCGCACTCTTCCTCGCCAACAAGCGCTGCCCCAAGCCCGAGGGCACCTGCGGCTTCACCGCGGAGGACGAGGAACTGCTGGCGATCCTCGCCCAGCACGCGGCGATCGCCCTCACCAATGCCCGTCTGTACGAGCGCAGCCGCGAGCTCACCATCGCCGAGGAGCGCTCCCGGCTCGCCCATGAGCTGCACGACGCGGTCAGCCAGAAGCTGTTCTCGCTGCGGCTGACGGCCCAGGCCGCCACCGCCCTCGTCGACCGCGACCCGGCCCGTGCCAAGGGCGAGCTCCAGCAGGTCGCCGCGCTCGCCGCGGAAGCCGTGGACGAGCTGCGCGCCGCCGTCGTCGAACTGCGCCCGGCCGCGCTCGACGAGGACGGCCTCATCGCCACGCTCCGTACCCAGGTCCAGGTCCTGGACCGGGCCCACACGGCCAGGGTCACCTTCGAGAGCCTGGGCGTACGGGCCCTGCCCGCCGCCCAGGAAGAAGCGCTGCTCCGGGTCTCCCAGGAGGCCCTGCACAACGCACTGCGCCACTCGGGCGCCGGGCAGGTCGACGTCACCCTGACCCGGCACCGCGGCGGCACCGTGCTGCGGATCACCGACGACGGCAGCGGCTTCGAGCCCACGGCGACCCGGCAGGCGGGCCGCCACCTCGGCCTGGTGTCGATGCGGGACCGCGCGAGCGGGGTCGGCGGAAGACTCACCGTTGAATCGGCGCCCGGCAAGGGCACCACGATCGAGATGGAGGTACCCGGTGGCTGACAAGATCATCAGGGTGCTGCTGGTCGACGACCACCAGGTGGTCCGCCGCGGTCTGCGTACGTTCCTGGAGATCCAGGACGACATAGAGGTCGTCGGCGAGGCGTCCGACGGCGCCGAGGGGGTGGCCAGGACCGAGGAGCTCCGTCCCGATGTCGTTCTGATGGACATCAAGATGCCCGGTACCGACGGGATCGAGGCCCTGCGCAAGCTCCGCGAGCTGGAGAACCCGGCCAAGGTCCTCATCGTCACCAGCTTCACCGAGCAGCGCACCGTGGTCCCCGCCCTGCGCGCCGGAGCTTCCGGTTACGTATACAAGGACGTCGACCCGGACGCCCTGGCCGGCGCCATCCGCTCGGTGTACGCGGGCCACGTCCTGCTCCAGCCGGAGGTCGCGGGGGCCCTGCTCGCCCAGGACGACGCGGGCGGCGGCACCGGCCGGGGGAGCACCCTCACCGAACGGGAGCGGGAAGTGCTGGGCCTGATCGCCGACGGCCGCTCCAACCGCGAGATCGCGCGGGCGCTGGTCCTCTCCGAGAAGACCGTCAAGACCCACGTCTCGAACATCCTGATGAAGCTGGACCTCTCGGACCGGACCCAGGCAGCCCTCTGGGCCGTCCGACATGGGGCTGCGGGCTGACCCGACCCCGAAGCGGACCGTCCTCCTCCGGACCGAGATTCATACTGTCGGGTGTATGTCACTCGGACGGCGCAACCTGTCCGACCCCGAGGCGTTCTCCAGGGTGCTGCGGCGGCTGGCCGCAGCCACGCTAGGAGGATCCTGAAGTGAAGAACCTGAAGAAGGCCGCAGCCGTCACCCTGCTCGCAGGCGGAATCATCGCCGCCGGTGCCGGCGCGGCCTCCGCCACCGGCCACGGCGCGGGCGCCCACGGTGCCGCGACCCACTCCCCGGGCGTAGCCAGTGGCAACGTCGTCCAGGTCCCGGTGCACATCCCGGTGAACGTGGTCGGCAACACCGTCAACGTGATCGGCCTGCTCAACCCGGCCTTCGGCAACTTCGGCCTGAACCGCTGACCGACCTGACGGTCCGACGTCGCCGGCCGGGCACACAGCCCGTCCGGCGATCGAGGGCCAAACAGCACCCCGCGACGCCCGGGCACAACCGCCGACCGCTCAGGGACTACCGCTCGCGCTCCTCCACATACGCGTTGTACGCGGCAACCTGCGCCCGCCGAGCCACCCGCTCCACCGGCCTCAGCGCCTCCCCCCGGGCCGCGATCTCCGAGGCGCTCACCGCCCCGCCGTGCCCGTTCTCGTACGCCACCGAGATCAGCAGTCCGACCCGCTGCGCCAGCTCCAGCACCCGCACCGCCCGCGGCGGATACCCCGGAGCCAGCACCTCGCGCCCCCGCTCCGTACGCGCCCGGTACGCATCCACCGCCGCCTCCGCCACCGGTCCGGAACCGGCCACGTCCAGGCGCGACAGCGCCGCCGTCGCATCCCGCAAGGCCTCCGCGAGCTCCCGCTCGGCCTCACTCAGGGACGGCACATCGGCAGGCGGCGCCTCCCGCACCGGCAGACAACGCCACACCACCTCGATGTGCAGATCCCCCTCCGGCCCCACCTCGTGCACCTCGGGAACAAGCCCGTACGGCGCACCGAACGCGACCACCGCCTCCTCGGCCTCCAACGCCCGCGCATTGAAGTCCGGCGGACCGCTCAGCCCCAGCGGATGCCCGGGCGCAGGCAGCGCGACCCGGAAACCGGTCACCCCCAACCCCCGCATCCGCCCGAGCGCCAGCGTGAGCCCGACCGGCCCCGCTTCACCCGGCAGTCCCTCGACGCGGTGCACCGCGTCCTCCCTGACAATGGCGAGCGCCGCGTCGTCAGGCGACACGAGTCCGGCCAGAAGTGCGTTTCCCCAGGCGGCCAGCAGCCCTGAGCGTGGTTCCGAAAGCATGGCAACAGCCTAGGGAACGGACCGCGGGCCTGTCCGTCACACGGGCCCAGCGCCGGGAGCTCTCCCGAGGTGGCGTAGATTTCCCTGGAAGCTGTGCCCACAGGCACGCGACGATCTCGACACTGCATGGGGAGACAACGCGCCATGAGCGATGTACTGGAGCTGGTGGACGTATCCGTGGTCCGCGACGGACGCGCTCTGGTGGACGACGTCTCCTGGCAGGTCAAGGAGGGAGAGCGCTGGGTCATCCTCGGACCGAACGGCGCCGGCAAGACCACCCTCCTCAACATCGCGTCCAGCTACCTCTTCCCCACCAAGGGCACCGCCAAGATCCTTGGCGAGCAGCTCGGCGGCGTCGGCACCGATGTCTTCGAACTGCGCCCCCGCATCGGAATCGCGGGCGTCGCCATGGCCGAGAAGCTGCCCAGGCGCCAGACCGTTCTGCAGACGGTGCTCACCGCCGCGTACGGCATGACCGCCACCTGGCACGAGAACTACGAAGCCGTCGACGAGGAGCGCGCCCGCGCCTTCCTCGACCGGCTCGGCATGACCGAGTACCTCGACCGCAAGTTCGGCACCCTGTCCGAGGGCGAGCGCAAGCGCACCCTGATCGCCCGCGCCATGATGACCGACCCCGAGCTCCTCCTCCTCGACGAACCCGCCGCGGGACTCGACCTCGGCGGCCGCGAGGATCTGGTCCGCCGCCTCGGCCGGCTGGCCCGGGATCCGTTCGCGCCCTCCATGATCATGGTCACACACCATGTCGAGGAGATCGCCCCCGGCTTCACCCACGTCCTGATGATCCGCCAGGGCAAGGTGCTCGCCGCGGGCCCCATGGAGACCGAGCTCAGCTCCCGCAACCTCTCCCTCTGCTTCGGCCTGCCGCTCGTCGTCGAGCACGCCGCCGACCGCTACACCGCCCACGGACTGCCGCTCGCGTAAGCGCAACCCGACGACAGTCCCCGGACACAAGCTCCGCAGCCGCAGCCGCAGCCGCAGCCGCAGCCGTCCGCCCGCGCCCTGTCCGTGAGGGCACCCGCGGTCCTACCATGACCACGTGGACATCGACGCGTGGGTGTGGTGGCTGATCGGCGCGGTGGGACTGGGCATTCCGCTCGTCCTGACCGCGATGCCCGAGTTCGGCATGTTCGCCGTCGGAGCGGTGTGCGCGGCAGTGGTCGCGGCACTCGGCGGCGGCATCGTGGCCCAAGTACTGGTATTCGTCGTGGTCTCCGTGGCGCTCATCGCCGTGGTCCGCCCGATCGCCGCCAGGCACCGTGCCGACCGGCCTCAACTCGCCACCGGCATCGATGCGCTGAAGGGCCGTCAGGCGGTCGTCCTGGAACGGGTCGACGGCAGCGGCGGCCGGATCAAGCTGGCCGGAGAGGTCTGGTCCGCCCGCGCACTCGACGAGCACCAGAGCTTCGATCCGGGCCAACAGGTCGATGTTGTCGACATCGACGGAGCTACGGCCGTCGTCATGTGACCGAACCACCCACACAGCAGCGCGCGTTCTGTCAGACTCGAAGTCGATCTTCATTGGATCGGGGCCGTCAAGGCATGCGGCCCCTCCGCGAATTCGACCTCGACCTCGATCATCGCGATCCGTCGGCAACCGAAGGGCACGAGGAACACGATGCAACCGATCATCATCGTCCTGATCATTCTGGTGGTGCTCGTCTTCATCGCCCTGATCAAGACGATCCAGGTCATCCCGCAGGCCAGCGCCGCCATCGTGGAGCGCTTCGGCCGCTACACCCGCACGCTCAACGCAGGCCTGAACATCGTCGTTCCGTTCATCGACACCATCAGGAACCGCATCGACCTCCGTGAACAGGTCGTGCCCTTCCCGCCCCAGCCGGTGATCACCCAGGACAACCTGGTCGTCAACATCGACACCGTCATCTACTACCAGGTGACCGACGCGAGGGCCGCGACCTACGAAGTCGCCAGCTACATCCAGGCGATCGAGCAGCTCACCGTCACCACCCTCCGCAACATCATCGGCGGCATGGACCTGGAGCGGACCCTGACCTCCCGCGAGGAGATCAACGCCGCCCTGCGCGGAGTCCTCGACGAGGCGACCGGCAAGTGGGGCATCCGCGTCAACCGCGTCGAACTCAAGGCGATCGAACCGCCCACCTCCATCCAGGACTCGATGGAGAAGCAGATGCGCGCCGACCGTGACAAGCGCGCCGCGATCCTCCAGGCCGAAGGAACCCGGCAGTCCGCGATCCTCACCGCGGAGGGCGAGAAGCAGTCCGCGATCCTGCGCGCCGAAGGTGAGGCCAAGGCATCGGCCCTGCGCGCGGAGGGCGAGGCCCAGGCCATCCGTACGGTCTTCGAGTCCATCCACGCGGGCGACCCGGACCAGAAGCTGCTCTCGTACCAGTACCTCCAGATGCTCCCGAAGATCGCCGAGGGAGACGCCAACAAGCTCTGGATCGTGCCCAGCGAGATCGGAGACGCCCTCAAGGGCCTCAGCGGGGCCTTCGGCAACCTCGGCTCCGGCGTCCCCGGCTTCGACACCGGCAAGGAGCGGGAACGCCGGGAGCAGCCCCCCGTCGACTGACGAGTACACGCCCTCGTGCATGATCAGTGCATCAAGCACCGATCATGCACGGGGGATGCACCATGACCATGTGGGAGATGCTCGCCGTCTTCGCCGCGGGCAGCAGCGCAGGAACGATCAACACGATCGTCGGCTCGGGAACGCTGATCACCTTCCCGGTGCTGCTCGCCACCGGCCTGCCCCCGGTCACCGCCACCGTCTCCAACGCCCTCGGCCTGATCCCCGGCTCCATCAGCGGCGCCATCGGCTACCGCAAGGAACTCGCGGGACAGGGCCACCGCGTCCGCAGGCTCGCCGTCGGCGCCATGATCGGCGGCCTCACCGGCGCCACCCTGCTGCTGGCCCTGCCCTCCACGGCCTTCGAGACGATCGTGCCGATCCTGGTGGCCCTGGCCCTCGTCCTGGTCATCCTGCAACCCCGCATCAGCAAAGCCGTCCAGCGCCGCCGAGAACACAACGGCACCTCCGCCCGCCCCGACGGCGGCCCGCTCCTCTTCGCCGGACTGATGCTCGCCAGCGTCTACGGCGGCTACTTCACCGCCGCCCAGGGGATCATCTACCTCTCCCTGATGGGCATGCTGCTCGACGACACGATGCAGCGCCTCAATGCCGTCAAGAACGTCCTGGCCGCGGTCGTCAACAGCGTTGCCGCGCTCTTCTTCCTCTTCGTCGCGCACTTCGACTGGACGGCCGTCGTACTGATCGCGGTCGGCTCCACGCTGGGCGGCCAGATCGGCGCCAGGATCGGCCGCCACCTCAGCCCCACCGTCCTGCGCGTCCTCATCGTCGCGGTCGGCACGCTCGCCATCGTCCAACTGCTGAGCCGCTGACGCGCGGATGCCCGTCTCCACAAGAAGACGGGCATCCAACACGACAACATGCGTACGCCGACTACGTCGCCCACACCGCCTACGCCGCGGTGCGGTCCAGCCACTCCGGCAGCGCCGACCGCTCACCGGCCCCCATCGCCAGCAGCATCGCCTCCGCCGGAGACGGTACGAACGGCTGCCGCAGCAGCGGCATGCCCGCCTGCTCCGGCGTCCGGGCCGCCTTGCGGTGATTGTCCTCGGCGCAGGACGCCACCGTGTTCAGCCAGGTGTCCTGACCGCCCTGGGCACGCGGCACCACATGGTCGACGGTGCTCGCCCGCCGCCCGCAGTACGCGCACCGGTGCTGGTCCCGTATCAGCACGCCCCTTCTGGACCACGGAGCCTGTCTTCGGAACGGCACCCGTACGTACCGGCAGAGCCTGATCACCCGAGGCACCGGAATGTCCACGGCGGCGCCACGCATACGGAGATCGGGGTGCGACTGCTCGACGACGGCCTTGTCCTGCAGAATCAGCACCACCGCACGGTTCAGTGTCACTGTCGACAGCGGCTCGAAGCTCGCGTTCAGCACCAGCGTGTCCCGCATCTCGCCCACCTCCCGTGTGCCGCCCGCCCCCTGGCAGGCCCGGATCAACTCTGGCTGGGCAGGCCGTGATGGACAACGCAATAAAAAATGCCCTGCCCTGATCTCTCCAAGACCAGGGCAGGGCAAACAGCGGGAGAACTCTCGGTTCACCAGGTACTAGGCAGGACCCGTGTACTCACCGATCAGCTGAGCACGGCCCAGCGTGTGGAACCGCAGATTGAATCCGACGACCGCGGGCGATACATCGCTGTCGACACCCAGCTTCTCGCTGTCCACCGCGTACACGGTGAAGACATAGCGGTGGCTCTCCCCGGCCGGCGGCGCGGCACCGCCGAAGTCCTTCGACCCGTAGTCGTTACGGACCTGTACGGCACCGGGCGGCAGCCCCTCGAACTTCCCGCTGCCCGCACCGGCCGGCAGCTCCGTGACGGAGGCCGGGATGTCGAAGAGCACCCAGTGCCAGAACCCGCTGCCCGTCGGAGCATCGGGATCGAAGCAGGTCACGGCGAAACTCTTGGTCTCAGCGGGGAACCCCTCCCACCGCAACTGCGGCGAGGTGTTCCCGGCCGCGAACACCTGGGCATCCGCCAGCACGGCCCCGGGCGCCAGATCCTCGCTCACCACCGTGAACGACGGCACCTCGGGATGGAAGTCGTGCGGCAGCGGCGCCTTCTTCGGCTCGGTCACGTCTGCACCTCTCCTGATCGCTCTACTGCTGTCAGCAGGTCTCCACCGACCCTAGAGCCAGTTGCGCCGACCGCCGACCTGGGAGATCCACTGATTGAGATACGCAGCCCAGTCGGTCCCCTGGAAGTCGTTGAGCCCGACCTTGAACGCCCGGTACGAGTCACTGCCCTCACTGAAGAGCCCCGGCTTCTTGTCCATCTCCACGATGACGTCCATCTCGCGGTCGTCCGCGACGAACGTCAGCTCCACCTGGTTCAGCCCGCGGTACTGCTGCGGCGGGACGAACTCGATCTCCTGGTAGAACGGCAGCCGCTGACGCGTGCCGCGAATGTGGCCGCGCTCCATGTCCGCACTGCGGAAACCGAAGCCGAGCTGCCCGAAGGCATCGAGAATGGCCTGCTGCGCCGGGAGCGGGTGCACATTGATCGGGTCCAGGTCGCCCGAGTCCAGCGCCCGCGCGATCTCCAGCTCCGTGGTCACACCGATGTTCATGCCGTGCAGATGCTGACCGGCGAACATCGTGATCGGCGTCTCCCACGGAATTTCGAGCCCGAACGGCACGACGTGCACGGCACCGGCCCGCACCTCGAACGCGCCACCGAGCCGGAGCTTGGTGAACTCGATGTCCTGCTTGGACTCCGTGTCCTGGCCCTCGACCTCGACGCGGGCCTGCAGCCCGACGGAGAGCCCCTCGATCTGCTGATCCACGGATCCGCCCTGGATCCGCACCTCGCCCTGTACGACCCCGCCCGGTACGACATTGAGTTCGGTCAGCTCGGTCTCCACCGAAGCACCACCGGCACCCAGACTTGCGAGCAGCCGCTTGAAGCCCATGTTTACTCCTCCTTGGTCCCTGACCCCTACATACGCGCCAAGACGGTAGTCGGTTCCCGGTAGCCTCGAACGCCATGACCGAGGGCCCGGACCGTACGCCACTGACACGCGACTTCTTCGACCGCCCCGTACTGGATGTGGCACCCGACCTCCTGGGCCGGATCCTGGTACGCGCCACCCCCGACGGCCCGATCGAGCTACGCCTCACCGAGGTGGAGGCCTACGCCGGCGAGATCGATCCCGGATCGCATGCCTTCAGGGGGCGCACCCCGCGCAACAGCGTCATGTACGGACCACCCGGCCACGCATACGTCTACTTCACCTACGGCATGTGGCACTGCCTCAACCTGGTGTGCGGGCCGGAGGGCGAGGCGAGCGGTGCCCTGCTCCGCGCCGGCGCCATCCAGACCGGCGCCGACCTCACCCGCAAGCGTCGAATCTCGGCCCGCAATGACAAGGAACTGGCCAAAGGCCCGGCCCGACTGGCCACCGCCCTGGACATCGACCGCGGACTGAACGGCACCGACGCCATCGCCCACCCCGGCGCCCCGCTGTCCGTACTGCACGGCACCCCACCACCCCGTGACCAGGTACGCAACGGTCCGCGTACCGGAGTGGGAGGTGACGGAGCAACACATCCGTGGCGCTTCTGGATCGATGGAGACCCCACGGTGAGCCCCTACAGGGCTCATGTGCCACGCCGCCGCGCAACTTGACTCGCCCTTGGGCGCCGCCTAATGTAGTCCGAGCCGCTTGAAACGGGTACTGCTGTCGGTACGGTCCATCGGACCGCCCCGAGCACCCGGAAGCGGCCAACCACTACCTACGACTCACCCTGGCGGGTGCGAATTCGGCATGCCGTAATTCGACCCCATCGACTCGATTATGAGTCGCCAAGGAAATCGGTTAACGTAGCGGATGCGCCGAAAGGCAAAGGCCACTCCAACGGCCACCGGAATTCAAATTCGGACCGGAAACGGAACGAAAAGGTTCTGGTAAGGTTGGAACCGCCGGAAAGGGAAACGCGAAAGCGAAGAACTGGAAAGCGGAACCCGCTTCGACCGGGAATCGGACACGAAAGAGTCTGATAGAGTCGGAAACGCAAGACCGAAGGGAAAAGCCCGGAGGAAAGCCCGAGAGGGTGAGTACGAAGGAAGCGTCCGTTCCTTGAGAACTCAACAGCGTGCCAAAAGTCAACGCCAGATATGTTGATACCCCGGCCTGCTTCGGCAGGTTGGTGGTTCCTTTGAAAGTCCTGCCGGATCACTGATCTGGTGGGCAATGTACACAGCGAGGACGCTGTGAATGACCGGTCTTATTCCGACCGGTTGTTCCGCTCTCGTGTTGTGTTGTCCCGATTACGGGAAAACATTCACGGAGAGTTTGATCCTGGCTCAGGACGAACGCTGGCGGCGTGCTTAACACATGCAAGTCGAACGATGAAGCCTTTCGGGGTGGATTAGTGGCGAACGGGTGAGTAACACGTGGGCAATCTGCCCTTCACTCTGGGACAAGCCCTGGAAACGGGGTCTAATACCGGATAACACTCTGTCCCGCATGGGACGGGGTTGAAAGCTCCGGCGGTGAAGGATGAGCCCGCGGCCTATCAGCTTGTTGGTGGGGTGATGGCCTACCAAGGCGACGACGGGTAGCCGGCCTGAGAGGGCGACCGGCCACACTGGGACTGAGACACGGCCCAGACTCCTACGGGAGGCAGCAGTGGGGAATATTGCACAATGGGCGAAAGCCTGATGCAGCGACGCCGCGTGAGGGATGACGGCCTTCGGGTTGTAAACCTCTTTCAGCAGGGAAGAAGCGAGAGTGACGGTACCTGCAGAAGAAGCGCCGGCTAACTACGTGCCAGCAGCCGCGGTAATACGTAGGGCGCAAGCGTTGTCCGGAATTATTGGGCGTAAAGAGCTCGTAGGCGGCTTGTTGCGTCGGTTGTGAAAGCCCGGGGCTTAACCCCGGGTCTGCAGTCGATACGGGCAGGCTAGAGTGTGGTAGGGGAGATCGGAATTCCTGGTGTAGCGGTGAAATGCGCAGATATCAGGAGGAACACCGGTGGCGAAGGCGGATCTCTGGGCCATTACTGACGCTGAGGAGCGAAAGCGTGGGGAGCGAACAGGATTAGATACCCTGGTAGTCCACGCCGTAAACGTTGGGAACTAGGTGTTGGCGACATTCCACGTCGTCGGTGCCGCAGCTAACGCATTAAGTTCCCCGCCTGGGGAGTACGGCCGCAAGGCTAAAACTCAAAGGAATTGACGGGGGCCCGCACAAGCAGCGGAGCATGTGGCTTAATTCGACGCAACGCGAAGAACCTTACCAAGGCTTGACATACACCGGAAAGCATCAGAGATGGTGCCCCCCTTGTGGTCGGTGTACAGGTGGTGCATGGCTGTCGTCAGCTCGTGTCGTGAGATGTTGGGTTAAGTCCCGCAACGAGCGCAACCCTTGTTCTGTGTTGCCAGCATGCCCTTCGGGGTGATGGGGACTCACAGGAGACTGCCGGGGTCAACTCGGAGGAAGGTGGGGACGACGTCAAGTCATCATGCCCCTTATGTCTTGGGCTGCACACGTGCTACAATGGCCGGTACAATGAGCTGCGATGCCGTGAGGCGGAGCGAATCTCAAAAAGCCGGTCTCAGTTCGGATTGGGGTCTGCAACTCGACCCCATGAAGTCGGAGTTGCTAGTAATCGCAGATCAGCATTGCTGCGGTGAATACGTTCCCGGGCCTTGTACACACCGCCCGTCACGTCACGAAAGTCGGTAACACCCGAAGCCGGTGGCCCAACCCCTTGTGGGAGGGAGCTGTCGAAGGTGGGACTGGCGATTGGGACGAAGTCGTAACAAGGTAGCCGTACCGGAAGGTGCGGCTGGATCACCTCCTTTCTAAGGAGCACTTCTTACCAGGCCTGGCCTGGTCAGAGGCCATTACGCCGGCAAATGTCCGGCGGTGGTTGCTCATGGGTGGAACGTTGACTATTCAGTACCTGGTGGTTCAGCCGGGTCGTAAGTACTGCTCCTCGGAGCGTGGAAAGCGAACCGGGTGAATTCCGGGTACTGGGCGCGCTGTTGGGTGTCTGAAGGTATGGCCGCAAGGTTGCCTTCAAACGCCGGCCCCGGTGAAGCATCGTTTCTGCGATGTGTGACGGGTGGCTGGTCGTTGCTTGAGAACTGCACAGTGGACGCGAGCATCTGTGGCCAAGTTTTTAAGGGCGCACGGTGGATGCCTTGGCACCAGGAACCGATGAAGGACGTGGGAGGCCACGATAGGCCCCGGGGAGCTGTCAACCGAGCTTTGATCCGGGGGTGTCCGAATGGGGAAACCCGGCAGTCGTCATGGGCTGTCACCCGCTGCTGAACACATAGGCAGTGTGGAGGGAACGAGGGGAAGTGAAACATCTCAGTACCCTCAGGAAGAGAAAACAACCGTGATTCCGGGAGTAGTGGCGAGCGAAACCGGATGAGGCCAAACCGTATGTGTGTGATACCCGGCAGGGGTTGCGCATGCGGGGTTGTGGGATCTCTTTTTCACGGTCTGCCGGCTGTGAGACGAGTCAGAAACCGTTGATGTAGGCGAAGGACATGCGAAAGGTCCGGCGTAGAGGGTAAGACCCCCGTAGCTGAAACATCAACGGCTCGTTTAAGAGACACCCAAGTAGCACGGGGCCCGAGAAATCCCGTGTGAATCTGGCGGGACCACCCGCTAAGCCTAAATATTCCCTGGTGACCGATAGCGGATAGTACCGTGAGGGAATGGTGAAAAGTACCGCGGGAGCGGAGTGAAATAGTACCTGAAACCGTGTGCCTACAAGCCGTGGGAGCGTCGCATGCGAGCTTGCTTGCATGTCGTGACTGCGTGCCTTTTGAAGAATGAGCCTGCGAGTTTGCGGTGTGTTGCGAGGTTAACCCGTGTGGGGAAGCCGTAGCGAAAGCGAGTCCGAATAGGGCGTTTTAGTAGCACGCTCAAGACCCGAAGCGGAGTGATCTAGCCATGGGCAGGTTGAAGCGGAGGTAAGACTTCGTGGAGGACCGAACCCACCAGGGTTGAAAACCTGGGGGATGACCTGTGGTTAGGGGTGAAAGGCCAATCAAACTCCGTGATAGCTGGTTCTCCCCGAAATGCATTTAGGTGCAGCGTCGTGTGTTTCTTGCCGGAGGTAGAGCACTGGATAGGCGATGGGCCCTACCGGGTTACTGACCTTAGCCAAACTCCGAATGCCGGTAAGTGAGAGCGCGGCAGTGAGACTGTGGGGGATAAGCTCCATGGTCGAGAGGGAAACAGCCCAGAGCATCGACTAAGGCCCCTAAGCGTACGCTAAGTGGGAAAGGATGTGGAGTCGCAGAGACAACCAGGAGGTTGGCTTAGAAGCAGCCACCCTTGAAAGAGTGCGTAATAGCTCACTGGTCAAGTGATTCCGCGCCGACAATGTAGCGGGGCTCAAGCGTACCGCCGAAGTCGTGTCATTCACATATATCCCCAACGGGAGTGTGGATGGGTAGGGGAGCGTCGTGTGCCGGGTGAAGCAGCCGCGGAAGCGAGTTGTGGACGGTTCACGAGTGAGAATGCAGGCATGAGTAGCGATACACACGTGAGAAACGTGTGCGCCGATTGACTAAGGGTTCCTGGGTCAAGCTGATCTGCCCAGGGTAAGTCGGGACCTAAGGCGAGGCCGACAGGCGTAGTCGATGGACAACCGGTTGATATTCCGGTACCCGCTTTGAAACGCCCAGTACTGAATCAGGCGATGCTAAGTCCGTGAAGCCGGCCCGATCTCTTCGGAGTTGAGGGTAGTGGTGGAGCCGACGGACCAGACTTGTATTAGGTAAGCGATGGGGTGACGCAGGAAGGTAGTCCAGCCCGGGCGGTGGTTGTCCCGGGGTAAGGGTGTAGGGCGTGTGATAGGCAAATCCGTCACACATTAAGTCTGAGACCTGATGCCGAGCCGATTGTGGTGAAGTGGATGATCCTATGCTGTCGAGAAAAGCCTCTAGCGAGTTTCATGGCGGCCCGTACCCTAAACCGACTCAGGTGGTCAGGTAGAGAATACCGAGGCGTTCGGGTGAACTATGGTTAAGGAACTCGGCAAAATGCCCCCGTAACTTCGGGAGAAGGGGGGCCATCACTGGTGATCCGATTTACTCGGTGAGCTGGGGGTGGCCGCAGAGACCAGCGAGAAGCGACTGTTTACTAAAAACACAGGTCCGTGCGAAGCCGTAAGGCGATGTATACGGACTGACGCCTGCCCGGTGCTGGAACGTTAAGGGGACCGGTTAGCTGACTTTCGGGTCGGCGAAGCTGAGAACTTAAGCGCCAGTAAACGGCGGTGGTAACTATAACCATCCTAAGGTAGCGAAATTCCTTGTCGGGTAAGTTCCGACCTGCACGAATGGCGTAACGACTTCTCGACTGTCTCAACCATAGGCCCGGTGAAATTGCACTACGAGTAAAGATGCTCGTTTCGCGCAGCAGGACGGAAAGACCCCGGGACCTTTACTACAGTTTGATATTGGTGTTCGGTTCGGCTTGTGTAGGATAGGTGGGAGACTTTGAAGCGGCCACGCCAGTGGTTGTGGAGTCGTCGTTGAAATACCACTCTGGTCGTGCTGGATGTCTAACCTGGGTCCGTGATCCGGATCAGGGACAGTGTCTGATGGGTAGTTTAACTGGGGCGGTTGCCTCCTAAAGAGTAACGGAGGCGCCCAAAGGTTCCCTCAGCCTGGTTGGCAATCAGGTGTTGAGTGTAAGTGCACAAGGGAGCTTGACTGTGAGACCGACGGGTCGAGCAGGGACGAAAGTCGGGACTAGTGATCCGGCAGTGGCTTGTGGAAGCGCTGTCGCTCAACGGATAAAAGGTACCCCGGGGATAACAGGCTGATCTTCCCCAAGAGTCCATATCGACGGGATGGTTTGGCACCTCGATGTCGGCTCGTCGCATCCTGGGGCTGGAGTCGGTCCCAAGGGTTGGGCTGTTCGCCCATTAAAGCGGTACGCGAGCTGGGTTTAGAACGTCGTGAGACAGTTCGGTCCCTATCCGCTGTGCGCGTAGGAATATTGAGAAGGGCTGTCCCTAGTACGAGAGGACCGGGACGGACGAACCTCTGGTGTGCCAGTTGTTCTGCCAAGGGCATGGCTGGTTGGCTACGTTCGGAAAGGATAACCGCTGAAAGCATCTAAGCGGGAAGCCTGCTTCGAGATGAGTATTCCCACCAACTTGATTGGTTAAGGCTCCCAGTAGACGACTGGGTTGATAGGCCAGATGTGGAAGCCTGGTAACGGGTGGAGCTGACTGGTACTAATAGGCCGAGGGCTTGTCCTCAGTTGCTCGCGTCCACTGTGTTGTTCCCGGGTTGCGAACAGTCGCACCGGTTGAACAGCTTCACTACTTAATTGAAAAGTGTGCTTGTTCGCTAGAACCCGATAGGGTTTCGGTGGTCATTGCGTTAGGGAAACGCCCGGTTACATTCCGAACCCGGAAGCTAAGCCTTTCAGCGCCGATGGTACTGCAGGGGGGACCCTGTGGGAGAGTAGGACGCCGCCGAACAATCTTTCAGGACCCTTGGTCCCAGCGTTCATGCTGGGACCAAGGGTCTTTTTGTTTTGCCGAAGCGCGTCGGATGTCCGACTGCGCGAGAATGTCTTGTAGTACCCGATGACAGGAGTCACGCCGATGTCCACCAACTCTCCCGACGATCGTTCGGAGCGCGAGCCGCGTCGCCGGGACGGTGGTGACCGGGGCGGCTTCAGCGGCCGCCGTGACGACCGCTCAGGCGGACCGAGCCGGGACAACGACCGTGGTGGCTACCGGCGTGACGACAGCCGGCCCACCGGCGGAAGCGGCGGCGGTTTCCGCCGCGACGACCGCGACCGGGACCGTGGGCCGCGTCGCGACGACAATCGCGGTGGTGGCTCCGGTGGTGGTTTCCGTCGGGATGACAGCCGGGGCGGTTCCGGTGGTGGATTCCGCCGTGATGACAACCGTGGCGGTTCCGGTGGCGGTTTCCGTCGCGATGACCGGGATCGGGACCGTGGGCCGCGTCGCGACGACGACCGCGGTGGGTACCGTGGGCCGCGTCGGGATGATGACCGTGGTGGGCGTTCTGGTGGTGGGTTCGAGCGGCGTGATGATCGTCCGCGTGGGCCTCGCCGTGATGACGACAGCCGTGGCGGTACCGGTGGTGGGTTCCGCCGGGACGACAGCCGCGGTGGTGGCTCCGGTGGTGGCTCCGGTGGTGGGTTCCGTCGGGATGACAGCCGGGGCGGTTCCGGTGGTGGATTCCGCCGTGATGACAACCGTGGCGGTTCCGGTGGCGGTTTCCGTCGCGATGACCGCGATCGGGACCGTGGGCCGCGTCGCGACGACGACCGCGGTGGGTACCGTGGGCCGCGTCGGGATGATGACCGTGGTGGGCGTTCTGGTGGTGGGTTCGAGCGGCGTGATGATCGTCCGCGTGGGCCTCGCCGTGACGACGACGGCCGCGGTGGTACCGGTGGCGGGTTCCGCCGCGACGACAACCGTGGCGGTACCGGTGGTGGGTTCCGTCGGGATGACCGGCGTGATGACCGTCCGGGTGGGTTCCGTCGGGATGACAGCCGGGGTGGTACGGGTGGTGGGTTCCGTCGCGATGACCGCGGTGGGTACCGTGGGCCGCGTCGGGATGATGACCGTGGTGGGCGTTCTGGTGGTGGGTTCGAGCGGCGTGATGATCGTCCGCGTGGGCCTCGCCGTGACGACGACGGCCGCGGTGGTACCGGTGGCGGGTTCCGCCGCGACGACAACCGTGGCGGGGGTTACCGCGGGCAGCGGGACGATCGTGGTGGCCGTGGTGGGGGTTACCGGGGGCGCGACGACCGTGGTGGGTACGAGCGGCGTGACGACCGGGACCGTGAGCCCATCAAGCGGCTTCCGATTCCTGACGACGTCACCGGCGACGAGATCGACAAGGATGTCCGGCAGGAGCTGATGAGCCTGCCGAAGACCCTGGCCGAGGATGTCGCCAGGAACCTCGTCATGGTCGCCCGGCTGATCGACGAGGACCCCGAGCAGGCGTACGCGTACTCGCGGATCGCGCTGCGGCTGGCCTCGCGGGTCGCTGCTGTGCGTGAGGCGGCCGGGTTCGCGGCGTACGCGACGCAGAAGTACGCGGAGGCGCTGGCGGAGTTCCGGGCGGCCAAGCGGATGACCGGCTCCGTGGAACTGTGGCCCGTCATGGCCGACTGCGAGCGTGGGCTCGGGCGGCCCGAGCGGGCGATGGCCATGGCCGGCGAGCCCGAGGTGCAGAAGCTGGACAAGGCCGGTCAGGTCGAGATGCGTCTGGTGGCTGCCGGGGCCCGCAGGGACATGGGGCAGATCGATGCCGCCATCGTCACCTTGCAGAGCTCCGAGCTCGCCTCGAACGCCGTGCACCCGTGGACGCCGCGACTGCGCTACGCGTACGCGGACGCGCTGCTGGCGGCGGGGCGCGAGGACGAGGCGCGCGAGTGGTTCGGGAAGGCGCTGGAGGCCGACAAGGACGGCGCCACCGATGCCTCGGACCGGCTTGCCGAGCTGGACGGTGTCGAGTTCGTCGACGCCCTCGATGAGGACGAGGACGACGCTGCTCAGGCGCCGGCCGCCGCTGCGGACGACGACAGGGGCGACGGTAAGAGCAAGGACGAGGACGAAGACGAGGACGAGGACGGCACGTCCGAGTCGTAAGGCATGAGAGAAGGGCGGCACCCGATCCGGGTGCCGCCCTTTTTTGTTGCCGTGGGGTCAGTCGAGAGTGAGGCTTCGCAGGACCAGGCCCGAGGCCGGCTTGGGGCCGAACGAGGTCGACTTGCGGGGCATGGTGACGCCCTGTCGGGCGAGCTCCCGGACGACTTCCTCACGTACCGGATGCATCAGGACCGCCGTGGCGTTGTGCCGTTCGGCCTGTTCGACGGCGGCCTCGGTGTCGTGTATGTACGCGATGTGTTCCGGGGTGTCGGGGATCTGCCAGACGTGGTCGAGCAGGGCCGAGTGCAGAACCGTGGCGTCGAGGTTCCGCCAGGCGGCCGGGCGGTCGGCCGGAATCGTACGGGACAGCAGGTCCGCGTCGGGGCGGTCGATGAGGTGGAAGGCGCCGTCGCCCGCGAGGAGGAACGCGTTGCCCTCGGCGGCCGCCTCGGCGAGTGCGTCCAGGGCCCGGGGCAGCGGGCCCTGGACGGTGCGGACACGGAAGACACCGTCCAGCGCGGCGAGCGCGTCGGCGACCGGGAGGCGGTGCAGCAGCCGGTGGATGGCGCGGACCCGGAGCGGGTAGCGGGCCGTGTCGACGAGGAGGACCAGGCCGAAGTCCCAGGGGCCGGGGGCGGTGTGTTCCTGCTGGAGGCGGAGGTAGGTGGCCCAGCGGTGGTGACCGTCGGCGATCAGGGCCTGGTGGCGGGCGAGATCGGCCTCGATCTCGGACCGGTCGGCCGGGTCGGTGACCGCCCACAGCCGGTGGCTGTAGCCGTCCTCGGTGGTGGTGGCGAGCAGCGGTGGATGCTCGATGGTCCGCTCGATGACCGCCGTCGCGCCCGAGGCGTCTTCGTTGCCGTCGCCGCGGTAGGTGAGCAGCAGCGGTTCGAGGTGGGCGGCCGTGGTGCGCATCAGGTCGGCCCGGTCCTCGACGACATGGGCCATCACGTCCTCGTGCGGCAGCACGATGCCGTCGGCAGGGGCGGAGAGCGCCAGCGCCCCGACGATGCCGCGCTGCAGGATCTCGGCGTTGCGCTGCTCGTAGACGTACAGCGCGGGCTCGGAATCGGGAGCGAGTATGCCCTCGGCCAGCCAGCGGTCCAGGGTCTCGGCGGCCTGTGCGTGGCGTGCGGCGGCCGTGTCGGCCTGCGGCAGTATCAGCCGGACGATGTTGTACGGATCCGCCGACTCCAGGTGGTGCAGCCCGTCGGGGCGCACGACGACGTCGTACGGCGGCGAGGTCACCGCGGCGAGGCTGCCGACCCGCTCGGGGACGTAGCGCAGTCCACGGAACGGGATCAGACGCAGTCCCTGCCCGGCCGGACCTGATGTGTTCATTTCTGCATCGTATGTGTGCGGCCGGGATGCGCGATGATCGGGACAGAAGCATGGAATGAGGAGCGCAAAGAATGAGTCAGGCGAGCAGGACCGGGCCGAGCGGCAGCAGCACCGCGTTGAACGAGGCGTACGACACGGCGCTGCTCGATCTCGACGGGGTGGTGTACGCGGGCGGCCGGGCGATCGTCCATGCCGTCGACTCGCTCGGAGCGGCGCGGGACGGAGGGATGCACCTGGCGTATGTGACCAACAACGCCCTGCGGACCCCGGCCGCGGTGGCCGCGCACCTGACCGAGCTGGGGGTTCCGGCCGAGCCCGCCGATGTGATCACCTCGGCGCAGGCGGTAGCCAGGCTGATGGCCGATCAACTGCCGGCCGGGGCGCGAGTGCTCGTGGTCGGGGGCGAGGGGCTGAGGGTCGCGCTGGCCGAGCGCGGTCTGGTGCCGGTGGAGTCGGCGGACGACGAGCCGGTCGCGGTGGCGCAGGGGTACGGCGGGCCCGACATGGCGTGGGGGCGGTTCGCCGAGGCCGCGTATGCGATTGCCCGTGGGGTGCCGTGGTTCGCGTCCAATACCGATCTGACGATTCCCAGCGCCCGCGGGATCGCGCCGGGCAACGGCGCGGCGGTGGAGGTCGTACGGATCGCGACCGGGGCCGAGCCGCAGGTCGCCGGGAAGCCGTTGCCGCCGATGCACCGGGAGACGGTGCTGCGGACCGGGGCCCGGCGCCCGCTGGTGGTCGGGGACCGGCTGGACACGGACATCGAGGGCGCGTCCAACGGTGGTGTGGACTCGCTGCTGGTGCTCACCGGGGTGACGGACGCGGCGCAGCTGGTGGCGGCCTCGCCGGAGCACCGGCCGACGTACGTGGACGCGGATCTGCGGGGGCTGCTGACCGGGCAGCCCGAGGTGACGCGTACGGGTGACGGGTTCGGCTGCGGCGGCTGGACGGCCTCGGTGCGTGGTGGCGACCTGGCGCTGGAAGGCGACGGGGATGTGCTCGACGGGCTGCGCGCGCTCTGCGGTGCGGCCTGGTCGTACGCCGGAGACGGCTCCTGCGGGCTGGACGCGGGGAAGGCGGTCGCCAGGCTGGGGCTGTGAGGGGCGGCTCCCGGTGATTCGGGCGCAAAGGAGGGTAGGCTAACCTAACTTTGTCCTGGTCGGCGTGTCGCCGTCCGGATGGCCGAAACGCCGGGCCGGCGGTGCCGGGCTCGGACCCGGCCTCCGCTCGTGGCGGGGGACGACCCCTCGCACCCCGATCACCTCAGACTCCGGGAGTACGACCATGCAGCGCCTCACCGCGGAATCGGTGACCCTCGGCTACGACCGGCGGGTCATTGCGGAGAATCTCTCGGTCGAGATCCCCGACAACTCGTTCACGGTGATCGTCGGCCCCAACGCTTGTGGCAAGTCGACGCTGTTGCGCGCGCTCTCGCGGATGCTGAAGCCGGAGAGCGGGCGGGTGCTCCTGGACGGGCAGACCATCCACGGGATGCCGGCGAAGAAGGTCGCCAGGACGCTGGGGCTGCTGCCGCAGTCCTCCATAGCGCCGGACGGCATCACCGTCGCCGATCTCGTCGGGCGCGGCCGGTATCCGCACCAGGGGCTGCTGCGTCAGTGGTCGCCCGACGACGAACGCATTGTCGAGGAATCGATGGCGGCGACCGGCGTCGGTGCACTGGCTGATCGCTATGTCGATGAATTGTCCGGCGGGCAGCGGCAGCGTGTCTGGATCGCCATGGCGCTCGCCCAGCAGACGCCGCTGCTGCTGCTCGACGAGCCGACGACGTATCTCGACATCCAGCACCAGATCGATGTCCTCGACCTCTGCGCGGAGCTGCACGAGACGCAGGGACGCACTCTGGTGGCCGTCCTGCACGATCTGAATCACGCCGCCCGGTACGCCACCCACCTCATCGCGATGAGGGAGGGTGAGGTGATCGCCGAGGGGGCGCCCGGTGACGTCGTCACCGCGGAACTGGCGGAGCGGGTCTTCGGGCTGCGCTGCCAGGTCATCGACGATCCGGAGACCGGAACGCCGTTGGTGGTGCCTGCCGCGCGCAAGCCCCGCGGTGGCGGAGTGGGCGTGGGCGTACAGGGCAAGGAGTCCGCCGGGGCGCAAGCGGCAGGCTGACCGGACAGGAAACCCGCTCCCGGCCGCTGGACGGGCCGGGAGAGGCGGCTACAGCAGCGCCCTGAGCCTCAGCAGATCGCGGAAACCGGCCTCCAGACGGACCCGGCCCGCACCCCACGCCCTCGCGAAGTGCAACTCGCCGTTCACCATGGCCACCAGGTCGTCGCCGGTCATGGCGAGCCGGATCTCGGCTCTCTCCCGTGGCGGGCCGTCGGCCGTGTCCAGGACCTGGATCCGGCCATTGGTCAGCCGGCCGGTGAAGGTGATGTCGAGATCCTTGATGTGGCAGCTCAGCGAGCGGTCGAGGGCAGCCGCGCTGCGCACGTCGCCGTCGGCCCCCGCGAGGTTGTCGGAAAGTTTGTCGAGTGCGCTGCGGCACTCTGCCATGGTCGCCATCGTGACCGACGGTACCGCAGCCCTTCGCGGTAGCGTTTCCCGCATGAGCGACTCGATGCCGGAGCCCGGGACGGCGGCCGGGACAGCGCCCGGAGCGACGCCCGGGGGCGCTGCGGAAGACCCGTTGTACGAGGCTGCGGCCCTGGCCGCCGCGACCCCTCTCGACCCCGCCGCGCCCCGGCCCCTCGGCGTCGGGCGCACCCCCACCGGCAACGCCGACGTCGACGCGCGGCTGGAGCGCCTCGCCGACGCGGACCACCTCCCGGCGGACGGACACATCGAGGTGTACGAGGATGTACACCGTGGGCTGCGTGACGCGCTGACCGCGCTGGACGCCAGGCCCGCACCCGCACCGGTACCCGCACCGATGCCCTCGTACAACAACAGGAGCTGAACCGAACGTGGCAGGAGTGGCACGTCGCCGCCTCGACGCCGAGCTGGTGCGCCGTAATCTCGCCCGCTCACGCGAACATGCGAGCCAGCTGATCGCCGCGGGGCGGGTGACCGTCGGCGGAAACACCGCGACCAAGCCTGCCACCCAGGTCGAGACCAGCGCGGCCGTCGTCGTGATCAAGGACGACAGCGACCCCGAGTACGTCTCGCGCGGCGGGCACAAGCTCGCCGGCGCCCTCGCCGCTTTCGTGCCCCTCGGGCTGAAGGTCGAG
This sequence comes from Streptomyces sp. NBC_01217, assembly GCF_035994185.1. Lineage (NCBI taxonomy): Bacteria > Bacillati > Actinomycetota > Actinomycetes > Kitasatosporales > Streptomycetaceae > Streptomyces > Streptomyces sp. NBC_01217. The sequence goes on along the minus strand of NZ_CP108538.1, from coordinate 1,995,400 downwards.
GGGCGGCGGGCGCTGGACGCCGGGGCGTCGACCGGCGGCTTCACCGACGTACTGCTGCGGGCCGGCGCCGGTCATGTCCTCGCCGTCGACGTCGGTTACGGGCAGCTCGCCTGGTCGCTGCAGTCCGATGAACGCGTCACCGTCAAGGACCGTACCAACGTACGGGAATTGACGCTGGAGGACATCGACGGGAAGGCGGTGGACCTGGTGGTCGGCGATCTGTCGTTCATCCCGCTGGGGCTCGTCCTGCCCGCTCTGGCGCGCTGCGCCGCACCCGACGCGGACCTGGTCCTCATGGTCAAGCCGCAGTTCGAGGTGGGCAAGGAACGGCTCGGCAGCGGTGGCGTGGTGCGCAGCCCCGAGCTGCGGGCCGAGGCGGTACGGGAGGTGGCGCGCCGGGCCTGGGCGCTGGGCCTCGGAGTGCGAGGGGTGACGGCGAGCCCGCTGCCGGGGCCCTCGGGAAATGTCGAGTACTTTCTGTGGCTGCGGGCCGGCGCACCTGAGCTGGATCCCGCGGATGTCGACCGTGCAGTGGCGGAGGGGCCTCGTTGACGACGAATGCGGCACGAACTGTCTTTCTTTTGGCACACACCGGCCGTCCGGCCGCGATCCGCAGCGCCGAGCTGGTCGTACAGGGACTGCTGCGCAGCGGCCTCGGCGTACGGGTGCTGGCCACCGAGGCGGCCGATCTGCCGCTGCCACCGTCCGTGGAGACGGTCACGGACACCACGTCCAAGGCGGTGGACGGCTGTGAGCTGCTGATCGTGCTCGGCGGGGACGGGACGCTGCTGCGCGGCGCCGAACTCGCCCGCGCCTCCGGGGTGCCGATGCTCGGCGTCAACCTCGGCCGGGTCGGCTTTCTCGCCGAGGCCGAGCGGGACGACCTGGACAAGGTCGTCGACCGCGTCGTCACCCGGGCGTACCAGGTCGAGGAGCGCATGACGCTCGACGTCGTCGTGCACAGCAACGGCGACATCGTCCACACCGACTGGGCGCTCAACGAAGCCGCCGTGCAGAAGGTGTCGCCCGAGCGGATGCTGGAGGTCGTCCTGGAGATCGACGGCCGGCCTGTCACCGGGTTCGGCTGCGACGGGATCGTCTGCGCGACCCCGACCGGATCCACCGCCTATGCCTTCTCGGCGGGCGGACCCGTCGTCTGGCCCGAGGTCGAGGCACTGCTGATGGTGCCGATCAGCGCCCACGCGCTGTTCGCCAAGCCGCTGGTGACCTCGCCGACCTCGGTGCTCGCCGTCGAGGTCCAGCAGCACACCCCGCACGGGGTGCTGTGGTGCGACGGGCGCAGGACCGTGGAGCTGCCCGCCGGCGCGCGGGTCGAGGTGCGGCGCGGTGCGGTGCCAGTACGGCTCGCGCGGCTGCACCACGCCTCGTTCACCGACCGGCTGGTGGCGAAGTTCGCCCTGCCCGTCTCGGGATGGCGGGGCGCACCGCACTGACCGGCGGACATTCCCCCGGAGGCGGTGCGAATGCTCCAGGTGCACACGGGAGAGTGAACACCGGCAGGCGGGGTCCGTCGCACATCGGGGCCCGGACCTCGTAAGGTCATGTCCGTGTTGGAGGAGATGCGGATACGGTCGCTCGGAGTCATCGACGACGCGGTGGTGGAGCTGTCACCCGGTTTCACCGCGGTGACGGGCGAGACCGGCGCGGGCAAGACCATGGTCGTCACCAGCCTGGGGCTGCTGCTCGGCGGGCGCGCCGACCCCGCCCTGGTACGGATCGGGGCCAAGGCCGCGGTCGTCGAGGGGCGGATCACGGTGTCCGCGGGCGATGCCGTGGCCCTGCGGGCCGAGGAGGCGGGGGCCGAATTCGACGACGGTGCGCTGTTGATCAGCCGTACCGTCTCCGCGGAGGGGCGCTCCCGGGCGCACCTGGGCGGCAGATCCGTGCCGGTGGGGGTGCTCGCCGAGCTCGCCGACGAACTCGTCGCCGTGCACGGCCAGACCGACCAGCAGGGGCTGCTCAAGCCGGCGCGGCAGCGGCAGGCACTCGACCGGTACGCGGGCGACGGCGTCGCCGCGCCGCATGCCAAGTACGCGGCGGCGTACCGGCGGCTGCGGGCCGTCGTCACGGAGCTGGACGAGCTGACGACGCGTGCCCGTGAACGCGCCCAGGAAGCGGATCTGCTGCGCTTCGGGCTGGGCGAGATCGCCGCCGTCGAACCCCTGGCGGGGGAGGACGCCGACCTGGCCGCCGAGGCCGAACGGCTCGGCCACGCCGAAGCGCTCGCTTCCGCGGCGGCCCTCGCGCACACCGCGCTCGCGGGCAACCCGGAGGACCCGGAGGGCGTCGACGCGACGACCGTGGTCGCGGCCGCCGGACGGTCCCTGGACGCGGTACGTGCCCACGATCCGGCGCTGGCCGCGCTTGCCGACCGGATCGGCGAGATCTCGATCCTGCTCGCCGATGTGGCGGGCGAACTGGCCGGGTACGCCGACCAGCTGGACGCCGATCCGCTGCGGCTCGCCGCCGTGGAGGAGCGCCGCGCCGCGCTCACCGGACTCACCCGCAAGTACGGCGAGGACATCGCCGCCGTCCTCGCCTGGGCCGAGGAAGGAGCCGCCCGGCTCACCGAGCTGGAGGGCGACGACGACCGCATCGGCGAGCTGACCGCGGAGCGCGATGCGCTGCGCGCCGAACTCTCCGGTCTCGGGCAGGCGTTGACCGATGCACGCACGGGGGCGGCGGAGCGCTTCGCCGAGGCGGTGACGGCGGAGCTGGCGTCCCTGGCGATGCCGCACGCCCGGGTCTCCTTCGACATCCGGCAGACCGAGGCTGCCGACGAGGCGTCCGGCATCGAGATCGGCGGCCGGAGCGTGCTCTACGGGCCGTCCGGCGCCGACGAGGTCGAACTGCTGCTGGCCCCGCACCCCGGCGCCCAGCCGCGGGCGATCGCCAAGGGCGCGTCGGGCGGTGAGCTGTCCCGGGTGATGCTGGCCGTCGAGGTGGTCTTCGCCGGCTCCGATCCCGTACCCACGTACCTCTTCGACGAGGTCGACGCGGGCGTCGGCGGCAAGGCGGCCGTGGAGGTCGGGCGGCGGCTCGCGAAGCTCGCCAGGTCCGCGCAGGTGGTCGTCGTCACGCACCTGCCTCAGGTGGCGGCCTTCGCCGACCGGCAGCTGCTCGTCGAGAAGACCGTCGACGGGGCGGTGACCAGCAGTGGGGTCACGGTCCTGGAGGGCGAGGACCGGGTACGGGAACTGTCCCGGATGCTCGCGGGCCAGGAGGACTCGCAGACGGCCCGGGCCCACGCGGAGGAGCTGCTGGCCGCGGCACGGGCGGACGGGTAGCGGGGGTTCGGGGGCGCCCGGCTCGTGATTCTTGTCCAGGTGCCGGGTGGGCTTGCCGTCCAGGTCCGCCCGCCCCCCGGACGGCCCCGGTGGGCCGCTGCGTAGCCTGGCGCGTATGGGAGCAACGTTCAGCAGGGCCGCCGTGTCCGGTGCCGTCGCCGCCGCCGTCGCGGGGGGTGTGTACCGGGCGCTGCGGACCCGTCCGCACCGGCGCTGGCAGCGCACCAACTACGCGGGCCGCACCGTCGACCTGTACGCGGGACCGGCCGCCGCCCTCGGAGCCGCGGCCGGGGCCGCCGTCCTCCCGCTGCCCGCCCGCACCCGGTACGCCGCCGCGCTCGCCGTACTCGCGGCCGGTGGCTGCGGTGCGTACGACGACCTCGTCGGGGCGGACGATCCGCGCCGCGGGTTCCGGGCACACCTGGGCGCGCTGCGGGACGGCGAGGTGACCAGCGGGGCCGTGAAGCTCTTCGGGATCGGGGCCGCCGGGCTCGCGGCCGGTGCGCTGCTCAAGGAGCGTCCCGCCGACCGGATTCTCGCCGGGGCCGTGATCGCCGCGACCGCGCACCTGGTCAATCTGACGGACGTACGGCCCGCCGCGGCCGCCGTCACCGTGCTCGCCCTCGGGGCCCCCGGCCTGCCACGGGGCGCGCTCGCCGCCGCACCGATGGGGGCCGTGGCGGCCCTCGTCGCCGACGACCTGGGGCAGCGCACCATGATCGGGGACACCGGGGCCCACGCCCTGGGCGCCGCACTCGGCGTCGCCATCGTCGCGGGCAGCGGCCGGGCCGGGCTCGTCGCCCATGCGGCGGGGCTTGTCGCGGCGACGGTGTACGGGGACAGGGTCAGCCGGCTCGCCCAGGCGCTGTCGGACCGCTGACGGGGGAGGCCAGGCGCACGAGCGCGGCAACATCGCGCCACGCTCTCACCCGTACGAGTGGTACGTCATGGCCGGTTGCTGTTGTATGCAGCGGGACAGCGGCCCGACTGTGCCGGAACGTGCGTACGGACTGGCATCCTTGACGGTGCCCATCACCGCCCACTCGGGACCCCCGGGAGCCATTCAACGTGTCACAGCTGCGTACGGTCCAAGTCCTGGGCGGAGGCAGCGCGGGCAGCAGCGCCCACGTCGGTTCGCTGGCCGCGGGGCTGGTGGCGAGGGGCGTGCACGTCACCGTCTGCGCCCCGGCCGAACTGGACCGCGCCCACGACTTCTCCGGTACGGGGGCCCGGTTCGCCCTCGTACCGCGGCGCAGCGATCCCGCGGCCGTCGCCACGCTGCGTACCGTCTGCCTGACGGCGGACGTGGTCCACGCGCACGGTCTGCACGCCGCCGTGCGCACCGCTCTCGCACTCGGCGGCTGCCGTATCCCGCTGGTCGTCACCTGGCACGCCCGCGCCCATGCCGAAGGCGGAGCCCGCAGCCGGCTGCTTCATCTGATGGAACGAAGGGCCGTCCGCGCGGCGGCAGTTGTGCTCGGTACGACATCCGACCTGGTCGACCGGGCACGGCACCGGGGGGCGCGCGACGCCCGGCTCTCGCAGGTCTCCGCCCCCGTCACGCACGTGTCCCCCGTCGTCCACGAAGGCAAGGTCCGGGCCGAACTCGGCGCCGTGGGGCGGCCGTTGATCGTCTCGTACGGGAGTCTCGTGCCGCATCACGGGTACGACATGCTTCTCGATGCCGCACGGGCATGGCGCCAACTCGACCCGGTACCGCTGCTGGTCGTCGTGGGGGAGGGGCGTGAGCGTGCCGCTCTGCAGCGCCGGATCAGGAGCGAGGAGCTGCCCGTCCGGCTCATCGGCAGCCGCGACGATGTCGCCGAAATCCTCGCCGTCGCCGATCTGGCCGTGCTGTCCAGCCGCTGGGAGGCGCGCTCGGTGCTCGCCCAGGAGGCGCTGCGGCTCGGAGTTCCGCTGGTCGCCACCGCGGTCGGAGGGGTGCCCGAACTCGTGGGCGACGGGGCGGAGCTCGTACCGTACGGAAACGCGGAGGCGCTCGCGCGGGTGGTGGTCAGACTGCTCGGTGATCCGGAGCGGCGCGCCGAGCTGGTGGCGGCGGGGCTCGCGCAGGCCGCGAGTTGGCCGACGGAGGACGACACGATCACTCAAGTGCTCAGCATCTACGATGAGTTGACTCAACCGCTGGTGCGGGCACGGTAGCTGACTGCTTGTCGGACGGGTCCAGGGGCTACGAGATGTGGCGGCGGGCCCGCAGAGCCAGGCTCAGGGCCAGGACCGCCTGGGGGTCGTCCAGGTCGGTGCCGAGCAGCTCGCCGATGCGGGCCAGCCGGTTGTACAGCGTCTGACGGTTCAGATGCAGCTCGCGTGCCGTCTCCGCCTTGCGGCCCGCGTGGGCCAGATACGTCTCCAGCGTCGGCAGCAGCGCGGGGCGCGAGGTGCGGTCGTGATCGAGCAGCGGACCGATCGCCCGGTCCACGAACGCAGCCAGATCCGGGTGGTCGCGCAGCCGCCAGAGCAGCAGATCGATGTCCAGGCGCCGGGCGTCGTACCAGGGCCGGTCGCTGAGACCGTGCGCGGCCGTCGCCGTCTCCGCCGCGTGCCGCAGCCCCGCCCCGGCCGCCGCCCAGCCGCCCGCCACACCCACCACCACGACCGGCGGATGCGATCCGGCACGCTCCAGACCGGCCCGCTCCACGCCCGCCCGCAGCGCCGCCGCGACCCGGTCCGCGACCACCGTGCGCTCCGACTCGGACCGCAGTCCCAGGAGCACCGGAACGCGGCCCTCCACTGGCCGTACGCCGAGGAGCACCGGCACCCCCACCGACGAGAGCTCCTCCAGCACAGCCCGCGCCAGCAGCGCCCAGTTCCCCGACACGGACAGCTCGGGGGCCAGGCGCATCACCACCGGCAGCAGCGGCATCTCACCCGCCCTGAAGCCCAGTACGCGGGCCTGCGCCGGCGCGTCCTCCGGCGTGATCCGGCCCTCCGCGAGATCTGTCAGGAAGTCGCCCCGGCCGCGCGCGGCGAGCTCCTCCTCCTGGCGGGCCTGCATCAGCACGACGGCGAGAATGCCCGCCGCCCGCTCCGCCGCCATCCGGTGCACCGTGACCAGCGGCCCGGCCACGGCCAGCAGCACCAGCCTGGCCCGTACCGCCCCGGTCCCCGGCCCGCCGCCCGGCACATCCACCAGCACCGAACCGGTGGGCGGTGTCTCGCGGGCCGCCCGGTCTCCGCGCATCCCGCCCCACACCTGGAGCGGGTCGGCGGACACCGGGCCGGACGCGGGGCCCGCCGCGTACAGCAGCTGGCCGTCCGCCGTCTCCAGGAACACCGGGTTGGCCGCGAAGTCCGCCAGGATGCCCAGCACCTGCGGCACCCCACCGCCGCCGAGCAGCGCCTGCGTACACCGCCGGTGCACGTCCTCGGCCCGCCGCAGCAGCGCGTAGTGGCCGTTGACGATCTCGGTGTGGATCTCCTCGGTCACCGTCACGAACGGCACCTCGCGGTGCAGCTGAACCAGCGGCAGACCGGCCGCGCGGGCGGCGTCCACGATCGACGCGGGCAGCCTGCTGAAGCGCGGTCCGAGCTCCACCACCAGGGCGGCGATCTTGCGGTCGGCGAGCCTGCGGACGAAGGCGCGCTGCTCGGCGGGGCGGGTACCGAGCCCCAGGCCGGTGGTGAGCAGCAGCTCACCGCCCTTGAGCAGCGAAGCGATGTTGGGGACCTCGCCCGCGTGTACCCAGCGCACCGTACGGTTCAGCCGGTCCGCGCCGGTCACCACCTCCGGGAGCCCGCTGCGCAGCCCCGGCAGCTCAAGGGCCCGCTGCACGGTGATTCCGCCTTGCGTCTCCACTGGCTCTGGCCTCGCGCTTCCACTCGGGTCGGACGGGCGGTAGCCCCTGATCCAGGAAGGTACCGGCCCCGGGCGCGGGAGGCGGTGTCGGGGAGTCCGCCGCGGGAGTCGTACGGTTCGCTCGGACCGGCCTCATCACTGGACCTGGACCCGGACCTGGGCCTGGGCCTGGACCCGGACTTGGAGCAGACGTGAGCGACGACGTATCGGCGTGTGCAGCTGGGAAAGACATTCCGGGCCCGCTTCCCGGCCCGGTGGTCGGGGTCGACTGGCTCGCGTCGCGGCTGGGCGGGCGCGGGCTGGTGGTTCTCGATGCCTCGGTGGGCGCGCACCGGGATTGCGAGCAGCGGATTGCGGGAGCGCGGGCCTTCGACATCGACGGGGCGCTGTCCGATCACTCCGGACCGCTGCCGCACACGATGCCCGACGCCGACCGGTTCACCGAGGAACTGCGCTCCCTCGGCGTCGACGACACGGACACCGTCGTCGTCTACGACTGCGCGGGCGTCTACTCCAGCGCGCGTGCCTGGTGGATGCTGCGGGCGATGGGCTTCGACCGGGCGGCGGTGCTCGACGGCGGCCTGCCCGCCTGGACCGGTGCCGGGCTGCCGCTGGAGAGCGATCGGCCCGCGCCAGCCGTGGTGCGCGGTGACTTCAAGGCCCGGCCGCGCCCGGGGCTGATCGTCGGCAGCGACGAGGTGGTTGCGGCGCTGGCCGACCCCGCCGCGGCCGTCTTCGACGCCCGCTCCCGGGAGCGGTTCGCCGGCGCGGTCGCCGAGCCACGGCCGGGGCTGCGCGCCGGCCATATGCCGGGGGCGGTCAATCTGCCCTTCGCCGAGACCCAGCGCGACGGCCGGATGCGCCCGGCGGACGAGCTGCGCGCCGCGTTCACCGACCTCGCGGGGGAGCGGGAGCGACTCTTCTTCAGCTGCGGATCGGGCGTCACCGCCTGCATCCTGGCACTGGGGGCCGAGCTTGCGGGCTACCGCGAGCTGGCCGTATACGACGGATCCTGGAGCGAATGGGGACAGCCGTCCGCCCTGCCCGTCGTGACGGGGGTGTGAGGTCGGCACTGCTGTGGTGTGCGGTGACGGCAGAGGTCTGCCGCGCGGTGGTGCGGGCCGCCCGTGAGCAGCCCGCACCACCGAGAACCGGGTCAGCCTACGTACGCTCCGCTTGCTGTCAGGCGTAGTGCCGTGTCGATCAGCGGGACATGACTGAACGCCTGGGGGAAGTTCCCCACCTGGCGTTGCAGCCGGGGGTCCCACTCCTCCGCGAGCAGGCCCAGGTCGTTGCGCAGGGACAGGAGTCGCTCGAAGAGCTGGCGTGCCTCGTCGACGCGGCCGATCATCGCCAGGTCGTCCGCCAGCCAGAACGAGCAGGCCAGGAACGCGCCCTCGTCGCCCTCCAGACCGTCGACGCCCGCGTCCTCGCCCTTGGTGGGGTAGCGCAGCACGAAGCCGTCCTCCGTGGACAGCTCGCGCTGGATCGCCTCGATCGTGCCGATCACGCGCTTGTCGTCCGGCGGCAGGAAGCCCATCTGCGGGATCAGGAGGAGAGAGGCGTCCAGCTCCTTCGATCCGTAGGACTGGGTGAAGGTGTTGCGGTCCTTGTCGTAGCCCCGGTCGCAGACATCACGGTGGATGTCGTCACGCAGCTCGCGCAGCCGCTCCAGCGGCCCCTCAGCGTCCCCGGACTCGATCAGCTTGATGGTGCGGTCGACGGCGACCCAGGCCATCACCTTCGAGTGGACGAAGTGGCGGCGCGGGCCGCGCACCTCCCAGATGCCCTCGTCCGGCTCGTCCCAGTGCTTCTCCAGGTACTCGATCAGCTTGAGCTGGAGGCCCGTCGCGTAGTCGTTGCGGGTCAGGCCCGTCATATGGGCGAGGTGCAGGGCCTCGGTGACCTCGCCGTACACATCCAGCTGGAGCTGGCCCGCGGCGCCGTTGCCGACCCGGACAGGGCCGGAGTTCTCGTAACCCGGCAGCCAGTCCAGCTCCGCCTCGCCCAGCTCGCGCTCGCCCGCGATGCCGTACATGATCTGCAGGTTCTCCGGGTCGCCCGCGACCGCCCGCAGCAGCCACTCGCGCCAGGCGCGGGCCTCCTCGCGGTAGCCGGTGCGCAGCAGCGAGGAGAGGGTGATCGCGGCGTCGCGCAGCCAGGTGTAGCGGTAGTCCCAGTTCCGGGAGCCGCCGATGTCCTCGGGCAGCGAGGTGGTCGGCGCGGCGACGATGCCGCCGGTCGGCGCGTACGTCAGGGCCTTGAGGGTGATCAGGGAACGGACCACGGCCTCGCGGTAGGGCCCGTGGTAGGTGCACTGCTCGACCCATTCACGCCAGAAGTCCGCGGTCGCGTCCAGCGAGCCGTCGGGGTCCGGCAGGCCGGGCGACTCGTGGTGCGAGGGCTGCCAGCTGATCGTGAACGCGATCCGGTCGCCGGGCGCGACCGTGAAATCGGAATACGTCGTCAGTTTCTCGCCATATGTGTCGGCGGGGGTGTCCAGCCAGACGGAATCCGGTCCTGCGACGGCGACCGTACGGCCGTCGACCTTGTGGACCCACGGCGTGACCCGCCCGTAGCTGAACCGCATCCGCAGCTCGGAGCGCATGTCCACCCGGCCGCTGATCCCCTCCACGATCCGGATCACCTGCGGTGCACCGTCACGAGGCGGCATGAAATCGGTCACCCTGACCGTTCCGCGTGGTGTGTCCCATTCCGATTCCAGGATGAGGGAGTCCCCGCGGTAGCGGCGGCGGTCCGCACAGAGCGGCTCCGCCCCGTCCTCCCGCGCCGGTCCCAGGCGCCAGAAGCCATGCTCCTCGGTACCCAGCAGTCCAGCGAAAACGGCGTGTGAATCGAAGCGGGGAAGGCACAGCCAGTCCACTGTGCCGTCCCGGCAGACCAGGGCGGCGGTCTGCATGTCTCCGATGAGTGCGTAATCCTCGATGCGCCCGGCCACGTGCATCTCCAGTCGAACGGCCATGTCGCCCCGTAGGGCATTACTGCGGGTCAAGAGGTCGTCGCAAGGGGGCGTTGTGGGGGAACCTATGAGCTCGGTACCTCGCCCGGAGCGAGTGTCCGAGCAGGATACGACGCACCCGGATGATCTGCGCGACGGTCTCAGCAACGAATCTGAGCCGAACGGGTGGGGCGGGTGCGGTCGGCGTTGATCATGGGAGGTCAGCGAGCGGGGCGTGGCCGGAAGCAGGCTCCCTTTGTCGCTGATACCCTGGTAGCCCGTGGACCGGTGGTCGTCCGCAACAGCAGACGAGGCCCCCGAACCGCAGCGACGGCGCCTCCGGAATCTCCGGACGGCAACGCCGGTACGCACCTCACGATCGCGACCACGGGAGCCCCCTTTGGCTATGCAGCCCACATCCACGACGACCAAGCACATCTTCGTCACCGGGGGTGTCGCCTCATCCCTCGGCAAGGGTCTGACTGCCTCCAGCCTCGGTGCCCTGCTCAAGGCGCGCGGCCTCCGGGTCACCATGCAGAAGCTCGACCCGTATCTGAACGTCGACCCGGGCACGATGAACCCCTTCCAGCACGGTGAGGTGTTCGTCACCAACGACGGCGCCGAGACCGACCTGGACATCGGCCACTACGAGCGCTTCCTCGACGTCGACCTCGACGGCTCCGCCAACGTCACCACCGGCCAGGTCTACTCCCAGGTGATCGCCAAGGAGCGGCGCGGCGAGTACCTCGGCGACACCGTGCAGGTCATCCCGCACATCACCAACGAGATCAAGCACCGCATCCGCCGCATGGCCACCGACGATGTCGACGTCGTCATCACCGAGGTCGGCGGCACGGTCGGCGACATCGAGTCGCTGCCGTTCCTGGAGACCGTCCGCCAGGTCCGCCACGAGGTCGGCCGGGACAACGTCTTCGTCGTGCACATCTCGCTGCTGCCCTACATCGGCCCGTCCGGCGAACTCAAGACCAAGCCGACCCAGCACTCCGTCGCAGCGCTGCGCAACATCGGTATCCAGCCCGACGCGATCGTGCTGCGCGCCGACCGCGACGTACCGACCGCCATCAAGCGCAAGATCTCGCTGATGTGCGACGTCGACGAGACCGCCGTGGTGGCCTGCGTGGACGCCAAGTCGATCTACGACATCCCGAAGGTGCTGCACACCGAGGGCCTGGACGCGTACGTCGTGCGCAAGCTCGACCTGCCGTTCCGCGACGTCGACTGGACCACGTGGGACGACCTGCTTGACCGCGTCCACAACCCCGACCACGAGGTCACCGTCGCGCTCGTCGGCAAGTACATCGACCTGCCCGACGCCTATCTCTCGGTCACCGAGGCCATCCGGGCCGGCGGCTTCGCGAACAAGGCCCGCGTCAAGGTCAAGTGGGTCGCCTCCGACGACTGCAAGACCCCGGCCGGTGCCGCCAGGCAGCTCTCCGACGTCGACGCGATCTGCGTCCCCGGCGGCTTCGGCGACCGCGGTGTCAACGGCAAGATCGGCGCCATCCAGTACGCCCGTGAGAACAAGGTGCCGCTGCTCGGCCTCTGCCTCGGCCTGCAGTGCATCGTGATCGAGGCGGCGCGCAACCTCGCCGAGATCCCCGACGCCAACTCCACCGAGTTCGACGCCGCCACCTCGCACCCCGTCATCTCGACGATGGAGGAACAGCTCGCGTACGTCGAGGGCGCGGGCGACCTGGGCGGCACCATGCGGCTCGGCCTGTACCCCGCGAAGCTCGCCGAGGGCTCGCTGGTCCGCGAGGCGTACGACGACCAGCCGTACGTGGAGGAGCGCCACCGCCACCGCTACGAGGTCAACAACGCCTACCGCGCCGAGCTGGAGAAGAAGGCCGGTCTGGTCTTCTCCGGCACCTCCCCGGACAACAAGCTCGTCGAGTACGTCGAGTACCCGCGCGAGATCCACCCCTACCTGGTCGCCACCCAGGCGCACCCGGAGCTCCGCTCCCGCCCGACCCGCCCGCACCCGCTCTTCGCGGGCCTGGTGAAGGCGGCCGTCGAGCGCAAGACGGGTGCGAAGGCCGGTGGCAAGCAGACCACCACGTCGGGCAAGTAGTCCGGCGGTACACAGGCATTAACGTTGACCGGGGTACGCATCCACTGAGGATGCGTGCCCCGGTTTCTGTTTTTTTGTGGGAGGACGTAGATGGGTTTCCAGGACACGCCCGAGGAGTGGCAGGTCACCGCGACCGAGACGCCCTTCACCGGCAACAAGACCAGCGTCCGCACCGATGAAGTGGTGATGCCCGACGGCAAGGTCGTACGCCGCGACTACCAGGTCCACCCGGGCTCGGTCGCCGTGCTCGCGCTCGACGAGGAGGACCGGGTCGTCGTGCTGCGGCAGTACCGCCACCCGGTGCGCCACAAGCTCTGGGAGATCCCGGCCGGGCTGCTCGACATCCCCGGTGAGAACCCGCTGCACGCGGCCCAGCGCGAGCTCTACGAGGAGGCGTACGTCAAGGCCGAGGACTGGCGGGTGCTGACCGACGTCTACACCACGCCCGGCGGGTGCGACGAGGCCGTACGGATCTTCCTGGCCCGGAACCTCTCCGAGGCCGACGGGGAGCGCTTCGAGGTCTCCGAGGAGGAGGCCGACATGGAGCTGGCCCGGGTGCCGCTCCAGGAGCTGGTACGGGGGGTGCTCGCCGGGGACCTGCACAACAACTGCCTGGTGGTGGGCGTCCTTTCGCTCACGACGGTGCTCGCCGGTGACGGGATCGAGTCGCTGCGTCCGGCCGAGGCGCCGTGGCCGGCCCGCCCGTTCGAGGTCTGACGGTTCGGCGGTTCTGCCGGGTTCGAGGGCTGACGGTTCGTAAAGATGTCCTCCGATCGGAAAAGATGCTGATCCGATCGGGGGACCTCCACGCCGCGCTCCACGGAAATCGCCCACACGCCTGAACTACGCTCACAATGCCCTGACCGGAGTCCCGGCGGGCAACGCGTGCAGTGAAAGTGGAGCGTGGCCCGTGACGGATCAGGCGGTGGACACCAGCGGTCCGGCCAAAGCGGCGGGAACCGAGGAGCCGTCCGGCACCGCCCCGCCCCAATTCTTCGGCCGCGAACGCGAGTTGAAAGCGCTGCGGGCCGACATCGAGCGGGCCGGACTGGACACCCTGGCCGGCCGTAAGGCCGCCCGCGCCCGGGTCCTGCTGATCGCCGGACGCCCGGGCTCCGGACGCACCGCACTCGCCGCCGAACTCACCCGCCGACTGCTCTCCAGCGGTGACCACCCCGACGGCCTGCTCCGGGCCCGGCTCACCGAACCCGGCGGCGTACCCGTCCCCACCGAGCGCACCGCCCGGGAGCTGCTCGACCAGCTGGGTGTGACCGGGCCGCCCGGCGCGGACGGGGACGAACTCTCCGAGATGGTCCGCGAGGCGCTCGCCGGGCGCCGCGCCCTGCTGCTCCTGGACGACGCCGTGGACGCGGAACAGGTCGACCCGCTGCTGCCGGACGACCCCGACTGCCTGGTCGTCGCCACCTCCGGGGGCCCGCTCACCGGCATCCCCGGCGTCCGTCCCTGCACCATCGGCGGCCTGGACTCCGCCTCCGCGGTCCGGCTGCTCGCCCGCCTCATCGGCCAGGTCAGGATCACCGTCGACCCGCGGACCGCCGAGACCCTCGCCGAGGAGTGCGCCGGACTGCCCGCAGCCCTGGTCATGGTCGGCGGCTGGCTCGCCGCCCACCCCATGGCCTCCGTCGCCGACGTCACCAAGCAGCTGCGCGAGCTGCCGGACGACACCGAGCAGTCCACCGGCGCCCGTCCGCTGGCCCGCGCCTTCCGGCTGGTCCACGACTCCCTGCCGCAGACCGCCGCCCGGATACTGCGGCTGCTCGCCCTCGCACCCGCCGGGCTCGTCGACGCCCACACCGCCTCCGCGCTGGCCGGCTGCTCCGTCTCCGCCGCGCAGGAGAACCTCGAAGACTTCGTGGCCCTGGGGCTGCTGCGCACCAATGGCGCGGATCAGCCGCAGTACGAGGTGCCGGGCTGCCTCGCCCCGCTGCTGCGGGCGCTGCTGGAGAGCAGGGACCGGCCGGCGGAGATCCAGCTCGCCAGGGCCCGGATGCTGGAGCGGACCGTACGGCTGCTGCAGTCGTGCCGGGCGGTCACCGACCCGGAGGGTTCCGCGGCCCGCGGCAAGCTCGCCGGGCTGCCGCGCTCGCTGCGCTTCCCCGGCCCCGACGCGGCCGCCGAATGGCTGCGGATCCGCAGACCCGCCCTGCTGGCCTCGGCCAGGATCGCCGTCGAGGACGGCGAACTCGACACTCTGGCAAGGCGTTTGGTGGCCGCGCTGGTGCGGGCGCTGGCGGTGCACCAGGGCACCGAGGCGGCCGCGCCCGAGCTGTACGGACTGCACGGCCTGGTGCTGGCCGTCGCCGAGCGGCGCGAGCTGCCGCGCGAGCGGGCCGCCGCGCTGCTGAACCTCGCCGACCTCGATGCCAGGACCGGGCGCACGAGGGAGGCGCTGACCCGCTACCGGGCCGCGCTGGACGCCGGACGGGACGCGAAGGATCCGTACGCCACCGGGCGCGCGATGGAATCCGTAGGTGGCGCCTATGCCGAGCTGGGGGACTTCCAGCGGGCCTCCGACTGGTACGGCCGGGCGCTGGCGCAGCGGCTCACCCAGGGCGAGCGGGCCGACGAGGCGCGGCTGTACGGGCGGCTCGGCGCCGTACACACCTATGCCGGGCGGTACGGAGAGGCGCTGCGGAACTGGCGGGCCGCCGCGGCCGGGTACCGCAGGCTCGGCGATGTGCCGGCCCAGGCGCGGGCGCTGAGCGAGGCGGCCCGGGTGCAGGAGTACGCGGGCCGCCCGCACGAGTCGCTGCACACCTGCCAGGAGGCCGTTCACTGGGCCAGGCAGGCCGGGGACGCGCGGCTGCAGGCGGCGCTGGAGCTGCGGCTGGCCGACACGCTCGACCGGCTCGGCGACTCGGCTGCGGCCCGGCTGCACCGGGGTCTGGCCGACAGATTGCTGGGCAAGGAGGGTGCGGCCTACGAAATCCGTAGTGCAGTGACTGAAAATTAATGCTTTGTAAGGCTGGACAGCGCGAAGCCCTTCATTAGACTGGCTCTGCCGCGTGTGTTCGCGGTGTCTCCATTTACGCTGTGTCTATCCGGGTATGTGTAGCTATGCCTCGGATAACCCTCTGAGCCAAGGACCGTGATCGACGTGAAGGTCGGCATCCCCCGCGAAGTCAAGAACAACGAGTTCCGCGTGGCGATCACGCCCGCCGGTGTGAACGAGCTCGTGCGCCACGGCCACCAGGTCGTCGTCGAGGAGAACGCCGGGGCCGGCTCCTCCATCACGGACGAGGAGTACATCGCCGCCGGGGCGCAGATCCTGCCCACCGCCGACGAGGTCTGGGCCACCGCCGACCTGCTGCTCAAGGTCAAGGAGCCGGTCGCCGAGGAGTACCACCGCCTGCGCAAGGACCAGACGCTCTTCACCTATCTGCACCTCGCCGCCTCCCGCGAGTGCACGGACGCGCTGCTGGAGTCCGGCACCACGGCCATCGCGTACGAGACGGTCGAGACCGCGAACCGCGCGCTGCCGCTGCTCGCCCCGATGTCCGAGGTCGCGGGCCGGCTGGCCCCGCAGGTCGGCGCGTACCACCTGATGCGCTCGGTCGGCGGCCGCGGCGTGCTGCCGGGCGGCGTCCCGGGCACGGCGGCCGGCAAGGCCGTCGTCATCGGCGGTGGCGTCTCCGGCTGGAACGCCACGCAGATCGCCGTCGGCCTCGGCTTCCACGTCACGCTGCTCGACAGGGACATCAACAAGCTGCGCGAGGCCGACAAGATCTTCGGTACCAAGGTGCAGACGGTCGTCTCCAACGCCTTCGAACTGGAGAAGGCCGTCGTCGAGGCCGACCTCGTCATCGGTGCCGTGCTCATCCCGGGCGCGAAGGCTCCGAAGCTGGTCACCAACGAGCTCGTCGCCAAGATGAAGCCCGGAAGTGTACTTGTCGACATTGCGATCGATCAGGGCGGCTGCTTCGAGGACTCGCACCCGACGACGCACGCCGAGCCGACCTTCACGGTCCACGACTCGGTCTTCTACTGCGTCGCCAACATGCCGGGCGCGGTCCCGAACACCTCCACGTACGCCCTCACCAACGCCACGCTGCCGTACATCGTGGAGCTCGCCAACCGCGGCTGGGTCGAGGCGCTGCGCCGCGACGCCGCGCTCGCCAAGGGCCTCAACACCCATGACGGGCAGGTCGTTTACCGCGAGGTCGCCGAGGCCCACGGCCTGGACCACGTCGAGCTGAGCTCGCTTCTCGGCTGACGGTCAACCTCTTCCGTCAACCTCATGCGTCCGGCCGGACCTTGCTCAGCGAGGTCCGGCCGGACGCATTCCGGGCCCCGGTGAGGCCCCCCTCCAACTCGTCTCGAACGTAACCCTTTAACCGATTCGTGCACCCGTGAAAAGTGCGCCCCGGTGGCTGCGTGCCCTTGACAGGGAGGTGTTCGATTGCCGACACATCGGGCCGGGTCCGGCGGATTGTGTTGCTGCGGACCGGTGACACGCCATAGAGTCGCCAATCGTCGGCATGGTGCCACGCTGACCTATCGATAAGTTTCCTGGTCACGTCCAAGGAGGTAAGACGACTTGTGAATGAGTCGACATTTACTCCCGGGGGTGTTCAACCAGGGATGCCTGCACGGGGCCAGGGCCCGAACGGGCTGGAGGCTGTCGGCTCCGTCGCTGTCCGCACCTTCGCCACCCACCAGCACATGACGACAGCCCCCCAGATGATGGACGGCCTACACGTGAACGCCATGGCCGGCAACGAGAGTGGCCGAGAGACCGCCCACTTCGCCGACTTCGACGAGGTGCCCCAGGGGCACTTCTACGACCCCGACGCCGAGTACGAGCCCGATCCGGAGTACGCGGCCACCCTCGCGCCCGACGCTGCCCGCCAGCGCCGCGAGCGGATCGGCCCGACCGGTCGGCCCCTGCCCTACTTCCCGATCCCGGGCCCGCTGACCGATCACGGTCCCGCGAAGATCATCGCGATGTGCAACCAGAAGGGCGGCGTCGGCAAGACCACGTCGACCATCAACCTGGGTGCCGCGCTCGCGGAGTACGGGCGGCGTGTCCTGCTCGTCGACTTCGACCCGCAGGGAGCCCTGTCGGTCGGGCTCGGCGTCAACCCGATGGAGCTCGACCTCACGGTCTACAACCTGCTCATGGAGCGGGGCATGTCGGCCGACGAGGTCCTGCTGAAGACCGCGGTCCCGAACATGGACCTGCTGCCCAGCAACATCGACCTGTCGGCTGCCGAGGTGCAGCTGGTCAGCGAGGTGGCCCGGGAGTCCACGCTGCAGCGCGCCCTGAAGCCGCTGATGGCCGACTACGACTACATCGTGATCGACTGTCAGCCCTCGCTGGGCCTGCTCACGGTGAACGCCCTGACGGCGGCCCACAAGGTGATAGTGCCGCTCGAGTGCGAGTTCTTCGCGCTGCGAGGTGTGGCGCTGCTCACCGAGACCATCGAGAAGGTCCAGGAACGGCTCAACCCGGATCTGGAGCTCGACGGCATCCTCGCCACGATGTACGACTCCCGTACGGTGCACAGCCGCGAGGTCCTCGCGCGTGTCGTCGAGGCGTTCGACGATCACGTCTACCACACGGTCATCGGGCGCACCGTGCGCTTCCCGGAGACCACGGTCGCCGGTGAGCCCATCACCACGTACGCCTCCAACTCGGTCGGTGCCGCCGCCTATCGCCAGCTCGCCAGGGAGGTGCTCGCCCGGTGTCACGCCGAGTGAGTCTGCCCGGGGCCGACGAACTGTTCCGCACCACCGGGGGGATGGGGCTGCAGGCCTCGTCCCCCGCGGACCGGCGGCGCAAGGCGAACGGCGAGGCCCGGGTGCCCGGTCCGGCCGGTGAGAGCGATCCCACGGCGGACGGTCCGGGCGCGGCGGAGACCGCCGACGGCGCGACCCCTTCGCGGGGCGAGGAACACTCCGCGGCGGACGCCGACGCGGGGGAATCACGCAGCCGCGACGGCGACCGGATCGCGGTGGCGGGACAGCAGGGACGCAGATCCCAGCAGTCCTCGCCGTCCGCGCAGTCGTCCTCGTCCGCGCAGGAGGCGGCTCCGGCCCCCGCCGTGCAGCAGCAGGGCAGGCGCGGAGGCGGGCGCGGGGCGAACCGGCGGCCCAGCGGCCGGGAGCGCCACGACGAGAAGATCACCGTCTATGTCTCGGCCGAGGAACTGATGGACCTCGAACACGCCCGACTGGTGCTCCGCGGGGAGCACGGGCTCGCGGTCGACCGCGGGCGGATCGTCCGCGAGGCGGTCGCGGTGGTGCTCGCGGACCTGGAGTCGCGGGGCGACGCGAGCATCCTCGTACGGCGGCTGCGCGGCCGCTGACCGGTGGGGCGCCGGTAGCCTGCCCGCAGTGCCGACGCCGGCCGAGTGGTCCGGTCCCTTCCGCGCGGGCCACTGCCCGCCGCCCGTATCCCGCTTGCCCCTGGACCCTCATGCCGACGACCGACGAGCCCACCCGTACCCCTCGCCGCCCCTTGGGCCGCGGCCCGGGCGGTCGGCCTGCGCCGGGCCCGGTGGGGGGCGCGGAAGCCGACGTACCCGTAACACCTCTTGGGCCTGCCGCCCCCGACGTACCCGTGGCGCCCCCCGAGCCCGTCGCAGAGACACCGCCCGGGCCGTCCCCCGGGCCGGCCGCCGGCGACGGGCGGTTCACTGTCCGGCTGGCCAACTTCGAGGGACCGTTCGACCTGCTTCTGCAGCTCATCTCCAAGCACAAGCTGGATGTGACCGAAGTCGCACTGTCCAAGGTCACCGACGAGTTCATGGCGCACATCCACGCCATGGGGCCGGACTGGGACCTTGACCAGACCACCGAGTTCCTCGTCGTCGCCGCGACCCTGCTCGATCTGAAGGCCGCCCGGCTGTTGCCCGCCGCCGAGGTGGAGGACGAGGCGGACCTGGCGCTGCTCGAAGCGCGGGACCTGCTCTTCGCCCGGCTCCTGCAGTACCGCGCGTACAAACGCATCGCGGAGATCTTCAGCGAGCGGCTGGAGTCGGAGGGGCGGCGCTTCCCGCGGACCGTGGGGCTGGAGCCGCACCATGCCGAGCTGCTGCCCGAGGTCGTCATCAGCATCGGGGCCGAGGGCTTCGCCAGGCTGGCCGTGAAGGCGATGCAGCCGAAGCCCAGGCCGCAGGTGTACATCGACCACATCCACGCACCGCTGGTCAGCGTGCGGGAACAGGCCGAGATCGTGGTGGCGCGGCTGCGGGAGGCGGGCGAGATCAGTTTCCGGGTGCTCACCGAGGACGCCCAGGACACCCTCACCGTCGTCGCCAGGTTCCTCGCGCTGCTGGAGCTGTACCGGGAGAAGGCCGTCGCGCTCGACCAGGACGAGGCGCTCGGGGAGCTCATGGTGCGCTGGGCCGGGGGAGAGGGGGCCGAGCCCGTCGTGACCGACGAGTTCGACACCGAGGCGCAGGACGTCCAGGAGGATGTGAAGGCATGAGTCAGCAGGACACCACCGGCTCCACCGTCGCGGATCTTGATCTCAAGCCCGCCCTGGAGGCCGTCCTCATGGTCGTCGACGAGCCCGCCACCGAGGAGCACCTCGCCAAGGTGCTGGAGCGGCCCCGCAGAGCCGTCGCGGACGCGCTGCGCGAGCTGGCCGACGAGTACACCGTGCAGCGCCGCGGTTTCGATCTGAGGCTGGTCGCGGGCGGCTGGCGCTTCTACACGCGCCCGGAGTACGCGGCGGCCGTCGAGGGCTTCGTCCTGGACGGTCAGCAGGCCCGGCTCACACAGGCGGCCCTGGAGACCCTGGCGGTGGTCGCGTACCGCCAGCCGGTCAGCCGGTCGAGGGTCTCCGCGGTCCGCGGGGTGAACTGTGACGGGGTCATGCGGACCCTGCTGCAGAGGGGCCTCGTCGAGGAAGCGGGCGCGGAACCCGAAACAGGTGCGATCCTGTACAGGACGACGAATTACTTTCTGGAGCGGATGGGCCTGCGTGGCCTGGATGAGCTCCCGGAGCTCGCGCCCTTCCTTCCCGAGGCGGACGCGATCGAGGCTGAGACGCTAGAGGGTGTGCCGTCGTTCGATCCGGACGCACCGGACACCCCGGATACTCACGCAGACGACAAGACGGAATTTTGATGCGAAGCAGTGGCAGGAACAGCGGAAGCGGCAGCGGCAAGAGCGGCGGCAACCGGAATCCCCGGGAGGCCGGCGCCGGGCGCGACGACAGGCAGGACAAGCGTCCCCGCCGGCCCCGCCCCGAGGAGCGCCGCTACGACGTGGGCGGCACCGGGGCCGGTGAGAAGAGCGGCGAGGGCCCCCGCAAGGGCCGCGGCGCGGCGGCCCGCGGCGGCGCCAAGGGTGGACCCAAGCCCGCGCAGGCCGGCAGCGGCAGGAGCGGCGGCCCGCGCCGCCAGGGCGCCCCGTCCCGTCCGCGTGAGCTCGACGCCAAGATCGAGCAGCGCAACCGGGACAGGTACGCGAACAAGCCCGAGATCAGGACGCCCAAGACCCACCCGGGCGCCGAGCAGGAGGGCGAGCGGCTGCAGAAGGTCCTCGCCCGGGCCGGCATGGGCTCGCGCCGGGCGTGCGAGGAGCTGATCGAGCAGGCCCGTGTCGAGGTCAACGGCGAGATCGTCGTCGAGCAGGGCATGCGCGTCGATGTGCACAAGGACGAGATCAAGGTCGACGGCCTGACCGTCGCCGCCCAGTCGTACCTCTTCTTCGCGCTGAACAAGCCCGCCGGTGTCGTCTCCTCCATGGAGGACCCGGACGGCCGCCAGTGCCTCGGCGACTACGTCACCAACCGTGAGACGCGGCTCTTCCACGTCGGCCGGCTGGACACGGAGACCGAGGGCATCATCATGCTCACCAACCACGGTGAGCTGGCCCACCGTCTGACCCACCCCAAGTACGGGGTGAAGAAGACCTACCTGGCCGCCATCCAGGGGCCGCTCCCGCGCGACCTGGGCAAGCGGCTCAAGGACGGCATCCAGCTGGAGGACGGGTACGCCCGCGCCGACCACTTCCGGGTCGTCGAGAACACCGGCAAGAACTACCTGGTCGAGGTGACCCTCCACGAGGGCCGCAAGCACATCGTCCGCCGGATGCTGGCCGAGGCCGGCTTCCCGGTCGAGCGGCTCGTACGGACGTCCTTCGGGCCGATCCCGCTGGGCGACCAGAAGTCCGGCTGGCTGCGCCGCCTCACCAACACCGAGGTGGGCATGCTGATGCGCGAGGTCGGTCTGTAGGGGCGTCCGGCTCCGTCCGCTCCACGGCCCGCGGCCGGTTCCTGTTTTCGATTTTCGAACAGGAATCGGCCGCGGGCCTTTTGCTGTGCCCGTTCCGCCTTTATAGTCAGAGTGACTATTAAGGAGGCGGGAGTGAGTCTCGCGGATGTCCTCGATCCCCTGCAGCAGCCCCTGGTGACGGTCCTTGACACCCCGGTCAGCTGGACCGAGGTGCTCGGCTTCGGCAGCGGAGCGCTGTGCGTCTGGCTCGTGGCCCGCCAGCATCTCGCCAACTGGCCGATCGGCATCGCCAACAACCTCTTCTTCATCCTGCTGTTCGCCCAGTCCGGTCTGTACGCCGACGCCGGCCTCCAGATCGTCTTCATCGCCCTTGCCGCGTACGGCTGGTGGACCTGGACCCACGGGGGTGGACCGGGGCTGCCGGGCCTTCCGGTGCGGCGCACCACGCGCACCGAATGGGCCGGGCTGCTCGCGGCAGGGGCGGTGGGGACCCTCGCCCTCACCGTCCTGCTCGACCGCGCCACCGACTCGACCGTGCCCTTCTTGGACGCCCTGACGACCGCGCTGTCCCTGGCGGCGACGTACGGGCAGTGCCGCAAGCTCGTCGAGTCGTGGTGGCTCTGGATAGCCGCCGACGTGGTGTACATCCCGCTGTACGCATACAAGGAGCTCTATCTGACCTCCCTGCTGTACGTAGGCTTCCTGACGCTGTGCCTGATCGGTCTGCGCAACTGGCAGCGCGATCTCGCCGTGCAGCGGCACCGGCCCGTGGAGGTGGCCGCATGAAGCGCTTCGCGCACGGGCTCGTCCTCGGCAAGTTCTATCCGCCGCACGCCGGTCACCACCACCTCGTCCGCACCGCGCAGGACCGCTGCGAGCGGCTGACCGTCCTGGTCTGTGCCGCCTCCGTCGAGTCCGTACCGCTCGCCCACCGGGTGGCCTGGATGCGGGAGGTGCACCCGGAGGCAACGGTCGTGGGCGCTGTCGACGACATCCGCATGGACCTGCACGACCCGGCGATCTGGGACGCGCACATGGCCGTCTTCACCGGGGCCGTGCCCGGACCGGTGGACGCCGTCTTCACATCGGAGTCGTACGGGGACGAACTGGCCCGCCGGTTCGGCGCCGAATCCGTCTGCGTCGACCCCGACCGCACGGTCTTCCCGGTCTCCGGCACCGCCGTCCGCAAGGACCCCGTGGGCTGCTGGGACTTCCTCGAACCACCCGTACGGGCCGCGCTCACCCGCCGGATCGTCGTTCTCGGCGCGGAATCCACCGGCACCACGACGATGGCCCGCGCCCTCACCGACCACTACCGGCGGCGCGGCGGCGTCTGGGCGCAGACCCGCTACGTCGCCGAGTACGGGCGGGAGTTCAGCGAACGGAAACTGACCGGGCTGCGCGCCCGGTGGCCCGGGGCCCAGTGGGAGGACGTCGCCTTCACCACCGACGACTTCCCGCTCATCGCCGCGGCCCAGAACGCCCAGGAGGAGGCGGCCGCGCGCGCCGGGTCGCCGGTGCTCTTCTGCGACACCGACTCCTTCGCCACCACCGTCTGGCACGAGCGGTACATGGGCGGCCGCAACCCGCTCGTCGAGGAGACCGCCGACCGGGTCGCCCACCATCTGTGGCTGCTCACCGACCACGAGGGCGTCGCCTTCGAGGACGACGGGCTGCGCGACGGCGAGGAGCTTCGGCCCTGGATGACCGACCGCTTCCGGGCCGAACTCACCCGTACGGGAAGGGGGTTCATCGAACTCACCGGAACCCACCAGGAACGTCTTGAGACCGCGGTCGCCGCCGTCGACACCCTGCTCGCCGACGGCTGGAACTTCGCAGCCCCCCTCCCGGAGGACCGATGAGCGCCGGTGTCCCCGCGGGCTACGACCCGTACGCCTTCGAACCCTTCGCGGTCACCGTCGACCTCGCCGTCTTCACGGTCCGCGACACCCGGCTGCACGTCCTGCTCGTCGAACGGGGCGAGGACCCGTACAAGGGCCGCTGGGCGCTGCCCGGCGGCTTCGTCCTGCCCCGCGAGTCCGCCGAGGACGCCGCCCGCCGGGAGCTCGCAGAGGAGACCGGGCTGACCGAGGGCACCGTCGGCGCCCTCCATCTGGAACAGCTGCGCACCTACAGCGCGCCGGACCGCGACCCGAGGATGCGGGTCGTCTCCGTCGCCTACGCCGCACTCGTACCCGACCTGCCCGAACCCCGCGGCGGCGGCGACGCGGTCAGCGCCCGGTGGTGGGACGCCGCAGCCCCCGGGCCGCTCGCCTTCGACCACGACCGCATCCTCGCCGACGCGCACGACCGGATCGGCGCCAAACTCGAATACAGCTGCCTGGCCACGGCCTTCTGCCCGCCCGAATTCACGCTGGGGGAACTCCAGCAGGTGTACGAGACGGTCTGGGGCGTCGAGCTGGACCGGCCGAACTTCCGGCGCAAGGTCCTCACCACGCCCGGCTTCGTCCAGGCCGTTGAGGGATCGCCGCGCCGCACCGGCGGACGGGGCAAACCGGCCGCGCTCTACCGGGCGGGTGCCGCCACCGCCCTGCATCCTCCACTTCTGAGACCGGAAGGAAGAACCACGTGATCGTGACCAGGACCATCACCAAACAGGCCGCCACCGGCGCACTGACCGGGCTCGCGCTCGGCGATGCACTGGGCTTCCCGACCGAGTTCAACAACGTGCCCTCGATCCTCGCCAAGTGCGGGCCCTGGCGCCAGATGCGGCTGCCGAAACCGGCCGTCGTCACCGACGACACCCAGATGACGCTGGCCCTGGGGCGGGGCATCCGCACCGCCATGGACCGCGGACTGCTCACCCCGCTGCGGCTGGTCCGCCCGGTGCGCGAGGAGTTCGTCGACTGGTACCACTCGCCCGACAACAACCGCGCCCCCGGCCGCACCTGTATGACCGCCTGCCGTCTGCTCGACAGCGACCGGCTCTGGCAGGAGGCCAGCCAGACCGGGTCCAAGGGCTGCGGCGCCAACATGCGGGTCGCACCGATCGGACTCGTGCCCGGGCTGAGCGACGAACAGCGCTCCGGCGCAGCCCAGTTGCAGGCGGCCCTCACCCACGGCCACCCCACCGCGCTCGCCGCCTCCGACCTGACGGCCCGCGCGGTGTACCTGCTGGCGCAGGGCACGGAGCCGATGGGCCTGATCGGGCAGCTGCGCAGTTACGCGTACGAGAACAGCGGCCGCTACCTCACGCGCTGGCTCGGCGACCTCTGGCGGTACGCGGGCGACTCCTCACCGGAGCAGTACATCCAGCGGGGCTGGGACGAATGCCTCACCGTCCTGGCCCGCGTCCAGGACGCCCTGCGCACCCCGTCCCCGGAGGCCGACCCCTGCGAGACGACCGGCGACGGCTGGATCGCAGAGGAGGCCCTCGCCACGGCCCTGCACTGCTTCCTGCTCTTTCCGGAAGACCCCGTCACCGCCCTGCGCCGCGCCGCCTGCACCCGGGGCGACTCGGACTCGCTCGGCTGCCTGACCGGCGCGTTCGCCGGCGCGCACCTGGGGGCGGGGGCCTGGCCCAAGGAGTGGTCGGAGCGGATCGAGTACCGGAGCGATCTGCTGTCGCTGGGGGCGCTCTGGGATGCTTGATCCATGAGTACGGAAACGACGCACCTGCGGGAGGCCGGGCTGCCGGTCACGGACTTCGGCCCGGTGCTTGCCGAAGAACGCGACCCGCTGGTGTTCGCCACGGTCTCCGGAGCGCATCTGTACGGATTCCCGTCCAGGGACTCGGATGTGGACCTTCGGGGGGTCCATCTCCTGACTGCGGACGAACTCCTCGGGCTGCGCAAGCCCGAGGAGACGCGCTCGCGGATGTGGGACAGGGACGGAGTCGAGATGGACCTGGTCACCCATGATCTGCGGAAGTTCGTCCGGCTGATGCTGAAGCCGAACGGCTATGTGCTGGAGCAGCTGCTCTCTCCGCTCGTTGTGCACACCAGTGCGTTGCACGCGGAACTGGTGGATCTGGCGCCCGATGTGCTCACCCGCAATCACGCGCACCACTACCGGGGGTTCGCCGGCACTCAGTGGCGGCTCTTCCAGAAGACGGGCGAACTGAAGCCGCTGCTGTACACGTTCCGGGCGCTGCTCACCGGTATCCACCTGATGCGCAGCGGTGAGGTGCGGGCGCATCTGCCGACGCTCCTCGGGGAGGTGGCCGCTCCGGCGTATCTGCCCGAGCTGATCGCCGCGAAGGCCGAGGCCGAGCACAAGGGAGCAGAGGATGCGGACGGCGCAGCGGTGTCCCGGGACGTCGAGATGCTGCACGGGGCGCTTGACGAGGCGCAGGCGGGATCCAGGCTTCCCGAGGTGGCCGGTGGGCTCGACGGGCTGCACGATCTTGTGGTGCGTGCGCGGTTGAAGGGGTGGGTGTCGTCGTCCTCAATCGCCGCACGGGCTTGAACGTCCACTCGTCCGCGGGGTGCCCCGCCGGCGGGGCGGGGCCGTTCACCCCTGTTCGGGCCATGACACGGACGCCCGGCGGGTGCGGATCAGGAAGTCCTCCACGCGGGACCGGTCCGGCCCGGGCGGGAGCGGGGAGCTCCTCGCAGCCTCGTCGTTCTCCTCGGCCAGGCGGGTCATGCGGCGTTCGACCTCCGGCCAGGAAACCTCGCCGCGCTTCACCGCGAGCAGCTCCTCCCGGGCCGGGCCCACCTCGATCCTGAGCTCGCCCGTGCGCAGCAGATCACGGCCGCTGGTCAGCAGCCGCAGCAGATGCATGGCGTGCTTCCAGCGCGGCGCCCCGTACTGCCGTACGTCCGCCTCCAGCTTCTTGCGCTGGCCCAACGCGTAGCGCACGAAGGTCTGATGGGCCAGCCGGGAAAGGAACGCCCCGCGCAGGGAGAGGAGTTCTCGCCCCACGGCGTCGGTGTGTTCCACCAGCGGCGAATGCAGGCACTCCAGCACATTGGGGTTGGCGCGCAGCGCCAGCTCGCAGAAGCGCTCCAGCTCCCAGGAGAACTGCTCCTGCGCCGGGCCCTCGACATGCGTCGGTGGCTTGTCGAACCGCCAGAACAGCGGAGTCGGTGCGAGGAAGACGCCGCGCCGGTCGGTGTCGCTGCCGTCCGTGGCGAGCCCGAAGGCGCGTGAGCCCATCACACAGGAGTAGACCGTGTGGTCGCGTACCAGAGCCTCGGCCTCAGGGGTGATCATGCCGGCGAGGGTACGTGAGCGAAAACGTGTTGCACCGGAGGATCCCGCAGGGGCCGCAGCCGGTACTGCCGATCGTGGCTGTCGGCACGGTGGTGGCCGCGCTGCGGGGCAGCGAACATCCGGAATGTCGCGGGGGCGGCGCTGCCGGCCGACATCCGCCGGGACCGTCCGACGGCCGGCGGCTGACGACGGGCCGCCCCGCTCAAGTGGCAGAAGCCCGGGTTCTGATCGACATTGTCGATAAATCATCCCCTCTGGAAAGGCAGAACCATGGCGGGAAACGACCTCGGCAGCCTGCTGGGCAGTTTGCTGGGCGGTGGCGGCCAGGGCGGCGCCCCCGGCGGCGCCGGGAACATCCTCGGCGCGCTGCTGGGCGCACTGGGCAACGGCCAAAGCGGTACGGGCGGCAGTGGCAACGCACTCGAAGGGCTGATCGGGATGCTCACCAAGTCCGGCCTCGTCGACCAGGCGCAGTCCTGGGTCGGCACCGGTGAGAACCAGGCGGTCAGCGGCGCCCAGATCGCCGAGGCGCTGCCGAACGAGACCCTGCAGAAGGTCGCCCAGGAGGCCGGGGTCTCCACGCAACAGGCGGCCGACGAGATCGCCCGGTCGCTGCCGACGGCGGTCGACAAGCTGACCCCGTCGGGAGAGGTCCCGGAGGGCCGCTCGATCGAGGACCTGGTCAAGGAACAGCAGCTCTGAGGCCGCGGCGGCCGCAAGGGCCGCCCACCGTCCGGAACGAGCCGCTCCTTCGCAGCGCACGCGCGGCCGGAGGGTCCTCGCCACCACGGCGGGCCCTCCGGCCGACGCGTTCCGCCCCGTCTCACTGGGAGAGCATCCCGGCCGCGCGCCGCGTCGTCCCTCTAGGCTGATCCCGCAGAAAGATCACGCAGGCGGACAGCAGGCGCGACACGTACGAAAGAGCGAGGAGCACGACGTGGCGGTACGAGCGGTCCGTGGAGCCGTCCAGCTGGATCAGGACGAGGCCGGGCACATGGACGAGCGGGTCGGCGCCCTGCTCACCGCCGTCCTGGAGCGCAACAACCTCGTCGCGGACGATCTGATCAGCATCTGGTTCACGGCCACCCCCGATCTGCACAGTGACTTCCCGGCCGCTGCGGCGCGCGGGCTCGGTATCGTCGACGTACCGCTGATCTGCGCCCAGGAGCTGGACATCCAGGGCGCCATGCCCCGCGTGGTACGCATCCTCGCGCACGTCGAGACGTACCTTCCCAAGTCCGAGATCGCGCACGTGTACCTCGGCGCCACCGCCGCCCTCCGCAAGGACATCGCCCAGTGAGAACCGCCCTCGTCATCGGAACGGGCCTCGTCGGCACCTCCGCAGCCCTCGCCCTGGCCGGGCGCGGCATCCATGTCCACCTCGTCGACCACGACCCCGAATCGGTCCGCACCGCGGCCGCGCTCGGCGCCGGTACGGACGAGGCACCCGAGGGCCGCGTCGACCTGGCGATCATTGCCGTGCCGCCCGCCCATGTGGCCCCGGTGCTGGCCGCCGCCATGCGGGACGGCGTGGCCCGCGGCTACCTCGACGTCGCCAGCGTCAAGGGCGGCCCGCGCCGCGAGCTGGAGGCCCTCGGCGTCGACCTCACGTCGTACATCGGTACGCACCCCATGGCAGGCAAGGAGCGATCGGGCCCCCTCGCCGCCACCGCGGACCTCTTCGAGGGCCGCCCCTGGGTCCTCACCCCGACCCGTGACACCGACACCGAGGTCCTCAACCTCGCCCTGGAACTGGTCGCGCTCTGTCGCGCCGTCCCGGTCGTCATGGACGCCGACGCCCACGACCGGGCCGTCGCCCTGGTCTCCCACACCCCGCAGCTGATCTCGTCCATGGTCGCCGCCCGGCTGGAGGAGGCCGACGAGACCGCCGTACGTCTCTGCGGCCAGGGCATCAGGGACGTCACCCGGATCGCCGCCTCCGACCCCCGGATGTGGGTGGAGATCCTCTCCGCCAACCCCGGCCCGGTCGCCGACGTGCTCGCCGGGGTCGCCGCCGACCTGGACGAGACGGTACGGGCGCTGCGGGGACTGCAGTCCGGTGACGACGACAAGCGCCGCGAAGGCACCGAGGGCATCGAGGACGTATTGCGCCGTGGCAACGCGGGCCGGGTCCGGGTGCCGGGCAAGCACGGGACGGCCCCCGCCTCCTACGAGATCGTGTCGGTGCTCATCAGCGACCGGCCGGGCGAGCTGGCCGGGATCTTCGCCGACGCCGGCCGGGCCGGGGTCAACGTCGAGGACGTCCGTATCGAGCACGCCACCGGGCAGCAGGCGGGCCTGGTCCAGCTGATGGTCGAGCCGAGCGCGGTGCCCGAGCTGAGCGCGGCGCTGCGCGAGCGGGGCTGGTCGCTGCGGCAGTAGGCCCGGGGCGACGGGGCGGGAGGCAGTTGTCCACAGGGGTGCAGAGGACCGCTCCGACACTCGGTAACCTTGTGCGGGGCGGATTCGCGCGCCCTCGTCCCGCCCACCCCGTGAACCAGGAAGGTGTCCACCACCGTGGAAACCGCAAGCGCCGCCGCCCGGACGGCCCCGGCCGCAGTGATCGTCGCCATCGACGGGCCCTCCGGCACCGGCAAGTCGAGCACGTCCAAGGCCGTCGCCGCCCAGCTCGGCCTGAGCTACCTGGACACCGGCGCCCAGTACCGGGCGATCACCTGGTGGATGCTGAACAACGGCATCGACGTGCAGGACGCGATGGAGGTGGCGACCGCCGCCGCCAAGCCGGTCATCGTCTCCGGTACGGACCCGGCCGCCCCGACGATCACCGTCGACGGAGAGGACGCCTCCGGACCGATCCGTACCCAGGAGGTCACCTCCAGGGTCAGCGCCGTCAGCGCGGTCCCCGAGGTGCGCGCCCGGATCACCGAGCTGCAGCGCACCATCGCCGCCGCGGCCGGGCGGGGCATAGTCGTCGAGGGCCGCGACATCGGCACCACGGTGCTGCCCGACGCCGACCTGAAGATCTTCCTCACCGCGTCGCCGGAGGCGCGTGCCGCCCGCCGCAGCGGGGAGGTCAAGGGCTCCGATCTCGCCGCCACCAAGGAGGCGCTGATCAAGCGGGACGCGGCCGACTCCGGCCGCAAGACCTCCCCGCTGGCCAAGGCGGACGACGCCGTCGAGGTGGACACCACCCAGCTGACCCTTCAGCAGGTCATCGAGTGCGTCGTCACCCTCGTCGAGGAGAAGCGGGCCGCGAAGTGAGCGCAGCCCCGGGCACGCCCACGCTGCGCGGAGCGGCGGTCGGGCGCGGGATCGGCATCGGGCTGATGCATGGGCTGTGGAAGCCCCGCGTCCTCGGCGCGTGGCGGGTTCCCGCCTCCGGACCCGTCATACTCGCGGTGAACCACTCACACAACATCGACGGTCCGATGCTGATGGGCACCGCGCCCCGGCCCGTCCACTTCCTGATCAAGAAAGAGGCGTTCGTCGGCCCGCTCGACCCGTTCCTGCGCGGAATCGGTCAGCTGAAGGTGGACCGTACGACCGCCGACCGCACTGCCATCACCCACGCCCTGGGCGTGCTGGAGAACGGCGGGGTGCTCGGGATCTTTCCCGAGGGCACCAGGGGCGAGGGCGACTTCGCCTCCCTGCGCGCCGGGCTCGCGTATTTCGCGGTACGCAGCGGGGCGCCGATCGTGCCCGTGGCCGTACTGGGAAGCACCGAGCGCCGTGGACGGTTGATATCGGCACTGCCGCCGTTGCGCAGCCGGGTCGACGTCGTCTTCGGCGACGCCTTCGACGCGGGCGACGGAAGTGGCCGGCGCACTCGCAAGGCGCTGGACGAGGCGACGGTACGGATTCAGGGGCGGCTGACCGCCCATCTGGACGAGGCCATGCGTTTCACCGCGCGCCAGGTAAGACTTGAGTAGTGGGCCGCGTGGTCGTGGCCCATCGATGATGATGCAAAGAGGAACGGACTTCATGAACGACCAGATTCACTCCGACGGCTCGGACCACGAGCACGGAGCGCTTGGCGACGCCGAGTACGCGGAGTTCATGGAGCTCGCCGCGGAGGAGGGCTTCGACGCCGAAGAGGTCGAGGGCGCTATCGGTGAGGCCGGTCACGGACCGCTTCCCGTGCTCGCTGTCGTCGGCCGCCCCAACGTCGGCAAGTCGACGCTGGTGAACCGGATCATCGGCCGCCGCGAGGCCGTCGTCGAGGACAAGCCCGGCGTCACCCGCGACCGCGTCACCTACGAGGCCGAGTGGGCGGGCCGCCGCTTCAAGGTCGTCGACACCGGCGGCTGGGAGCAGGACGTGCTGGGCATCGACGCCTCCGTCGCCGCCCAGGCCGAGTACGCGATCGAGGCCGCCGACGCGGTCGTCTTCGTCGTCGACTCGACCGTCGGCGCGACCGACACCGACGAGGCCGTCGTCAAGCTGCTGCGCCGGGCCGGCAAGCCCGTCGTGCTGTGCGCCAACAAGGTCGACGGCCAGAGCGGCGAGGCGGACGCCACCGCGCTCTGGTCCCTGGGCCTCGGCGAGCCGCACCCGGTCTCCTCCCTGCACGGCCGCGGCACCGGCGACCTGCTCGACGCCGTACTCGAAGCCCTTCCCGAGGCCCCGGCGCAGCGCTTCGGCACCGCGCTCGGCGGACCGCGCCGGATCGCGCTCATCGGCCGCCCCAACGTCGGCAAGTCCTCGCTGCTGAACAAGGTGGCGAACGAGGACCGCGTCGTCGTCAACGAGCTCGCGGGCACCACCCGTGACCCGGTCGACGAGCTGATCGAGCTCGGCGGCATCACCTGGAAGTTCATCGACACGGCCGGTATCCGGCGCCGGGTCCACCTCCAGGAGGGCGCGGACTACTACGCCTCGCTGCGAACCGCCGCCGCCGTGGAGAAGGCCGAGGTCGCCGTCGTCCTGATCGACGCCAGCGAGTCCATCAGCGTCCAGGACCAGCGCATCATCACCATGGCCGTGGAGGCCGGGCGCGCCCTGGTGATCGCGTACAACAAGTGGGACACCCTCGACGAGGAGCGCCGCTACTACCTGGAGCGCGAGATCGAGACGGAACTCGCTCAGATCGCGTGGGCCCCGCGGGTCAATGTCTCGGCCGTCACCGGCCGGCACATGGAGAAGCTGGTCCCGGCGATCGAGACCGCCCTCGCCGGCTGGGAGACCCGCGTCCCCACCGGCCGGCTGAACGCCTTCCTCGGTGAGATCGTCGCCTCCCACCCGCACCCCGTCCGCGGCGGCAAGCAGCCCCGCATCCTCTTCGGCACCCAGGCGGGCACCAAGCCGCCGCGCTTCGTGCTGTTCTCCTCGGGCTTCCTGGAGCACGGCTACCGGCGCTTCGTCGAGCGCCGGCTGCGCGAGGAGTTCGGCTTCGAGGGCACCCCGCTCCACATCTCGGTGCGGGTCCGCGAGAAGCGCGGCCGTAACAAGTAGCACGCAGGCCCCATGGTGGAGCCCCGGACCGTTTCGCGTCATACGAAACGGTCCGGGGCTCCGTCGTACGGGGTCAGGCCCCGCGCGATCCCGGGGGCAGCGCCGCGGGCTGGGTCCGCCCGGAGTGCCGGCCCACCCGCTGCCAGGAACCGAGGCCGCTGGTGTGCGTGCTCGGGCCGCTCGTGTGTCCGGTGGTCCCGTTGTGTACGGAGAGACCGGTGGAGAGGCCGGAGAAACCGGAGCGGCCGCTCAGCGGCACGCGGCTGCCGAAGGCCACGAAGCCGAGATTCTCCTCGCCGCTACGATCACCCGGCAGCGCCCGGAACGACCGGCGGTACTCGGAGTACAGTGCGTCGTAGATCGGGGTCTGGGACTGACCGCCCGAGAGGTCCTGCGAGGGACGCATGGAAGGGATCGGGCTCGGGCGCTGGTGGGAGGAGGAGTCGTATGAGTGCACGTATGTGCCAACGACCCCACTGTCCGTCGGATGCGGGCCCGGCGGAGAAATAGCTGTTCGCCGCAGGTGCGAGGAGCCGCTGGCCACGATCAGGTCCCGGCCAGCGGCATCGCGGCGGCGACCAGGAGCCCGCCGGCGGCGGCCCTGTCCAGAGCGTCGCGCAGCAGGTCCTCGCGGGGCTGCTGGCCGATCGCCCCCGCCGGGGCCGCGAAGACGAGCACGGTCTGCGACTTGTTGGCCGCGGTCCGCCAGCCCTCGGTGACCTGGAGCGGTGCGTGCGCCTGCCACCAGGCGACCGGGGCGCCGCCGCCGGTGCCCGGCTGGAGCACGGCGTGCAGCTGGCCCATGGCGAGCAGGATCGACCAGCCGTGCAGCACCGGGGGCAGCTGGTCCACTCGGTGGACCGGGTGGAAGCCCTGCTCCAGCAGCAGCGGGAGGAATTCGTCGCCCCGGCTGCCGTCCGTGCCCGGGCGGGCGATGGCGCCGGTCGGCTCGACGACGAGGGCCGGGTGGAGCTCGTCGTCGATCAGGACGAGACCGCTGGTGATGCCGAGGACGGCCTGCTCGGGGCTGAGAGCGGCCGGGTGCTCCAGCTGCTCGGGGTGGACCGCGTCGCTGCCGGTGATGCTGCGCACGGCGCCCTGCAGCTGCTCCTCGGCGACCTGGACGACCTGCGAGGGGATGCAGGTCGCGTGGGCGAAGGCGAGCACAGCGGTTTCCTCACCGACGAAGAGCACCGTGCTGGTGCGTTCCTGTTCGGAGTCGCCGGGGGTGCGGCAGGAGGTGCAGTCGTAACTGCCTGGGGCGTTGTCGCCGACGAGCAGCCGGTCGGCTTCGGCGTCGCCGATCTCGGCGCGTACGTCCTCGCTGACGTCGAGCATGCGCGGCACGGGTGGCTCCTCGAACTCGGTGCGTGCGCCGGGCGGTTCCCGGCTCATGAAGAAGACAACGGGCGATCCGCGGCCGGGGTCACGCGAGAAAGGGAACGTAATCGAACCATCCGACGCAGAGGGTGAATCTCGGAAATCGAGGTGCCGATTGCTCCCCATTTCTCCGGATCGGCCATGCGGGGGTGTGGTCGACTCGACCAGGACCGGTTCACCGATACATCGACAAATCGGGAGAAGGGGTGGGTGTGAAGGTGGCTGAAACTGGCCGATGTCCGGAGTGAACCGCCGGCCGGTCTTCGTCGTCCTGGCAAGTGTCGCTCGCCAATGGCCAGTCAAACCGGGAGATATGGCGTTTCATGCACATTTCTTTCCTGCTCCACAACGCCTACGGAGTCGGGGGAACGATCCGTACGACGTTCAATCTCGCCGGGGCGCTGGCCGGACACCACGACATCGAGATCGTGTCCGTCTTCCGGCACCGTGACGTCCCCGTGCTGGGCGCCCCCGAGGGCGTGCGACTGAGCCACCTCGTCGACCTGCGGAAGAAGAGCCCGGACTACGACGGCGACGCGGCCGAACACGCCCGTCCCGCGAGCGTTTTCCCGCGCGGCGACAGCAGGTACCGGCAGTACAGCAGGCTGACCGACGCGCGGGTGGCGGACCATCTGCGTTCCCTGGACGCCGATGTCGTGGTCGGGACCCGGCCGGGGCTCAATGTGCAGATCAGCAGGCAGGTCCGGCGCGGCCCGGTCCGGATCGGGCAGGAGCACCTCACCCTCGACAGCCACAGCTACCGGCTGCGCCGTGAGATAGGGCATCGCTACGCCCTGCTCGACGCGATCACCACCGTCACCGAGGCCGATGCCCGCGCCTACCGGACCGGGCTCAAGCTGCCCGGCGTACGGATCGAGGCCATCGCCAACAGCGTGCCCGCGCCGAGGATCGCGCCCGCCGACGGCAACGGCAAGTGGGTGATCGCCGCGGGCCGCCTGCACAAGGTCAAGCGGTACGACCTGCTCGTGCGGGCGTTCGCCGATGTGGTCGCCGTACGCCCGGACTGGCGGCTGCGCATCTACGGCGGCGGCGACGCGACGGGGAACGAACGCCCGGCGCTGCTCGCGCTCATCGGTGAACTCGGCCTGCACAACCATGTGTTCCTGATGGGCTCGGTCAGCCCGCTGGAGGCCGAGTGGCCCAAGGGGGCGATCGCGGCGGTCACTTCGGACCGCGAGTCCTTCGGCATGACCATCGTCGAGGCGATGCGCTGCGGCCTGCCGGTCGTCGCCACCGACTGCCCGCACGGCCCCCGCGAGATCATCGAGGACGGCACCGACGGACGGCTGGTGCCGGTCGGTGACACGGTGGCGGTGGCGGACGCGCTGCTCGGCCTGATCGGTGACGACGAGGCACGCCACCGTGCGGGACGCGCCGCGCTGGCCGCCTCGCAGCGGTTCGACCCGTCGCGGATCGCCGAACTCCATGAGCGGCTCTTCACCGAACTCGCCTCCAGGGCCCCGCGCGACCGCTCGCACGGCGCTCTGCGCACCACACTGCACCGTGCCCGCGGCACCGTGCTGGACGGGGCGTACGCCCTGCGCTACAAGGCCGCAGACGTCATCCGCAAGGGGAAGCCCGCATGACCGACTCCGCAGAGCGACGCACACCGCGGGCCGACTGCACCGCGGGCCCCGACGGCCGGATCACCTTCGACCTCGGCCCCGGCCCCGACGGCCGTGCGGACGGGGAGACGCCCGAGCTGCTGCTCCGGCTGCGCGGCGCCGAGGGGGCGGGCGACGGCGACACCGTACGGCTGCCCCTGAGCCCGCTCGGCGAGGGACGGCTGCGCGCGGTACTGCCCGGCACCGCGGCGCCCGCCGAAGGCCGCTGGGACGTCTATGTGCGTGAACCGGGCGCGGACGACGAAGGTGCGGTGGCCGTCGAACCCGGGATCAGGGACGTACGCCACCTCATGGACCGCACACCGCAGACCGGACGGATCGCGGTCCGCATCCCGTACCCGACCGTCGAGGGCCGGCTCGCCGTGCGCTGCTGGGTCCGCTCACCGCACGCCGAGGCCGGGCCGGTCACCTTCGGCCGGGGCGGGATGACCGTCGAGGGCGCGCTGTACGGGGCCCGCCTCGGCGACGACGCCCGCGTCGAGGCACGGCTGACCGGCGCCTCCGACCGGGTCTGCCGGGTGCCGGTCACCGGGAAGGGCGGCACGTTCTCCTTCACGCTCCCGTTCGACCGGCTGGCCGCCGGGCCGGTCACCGGACAGCAGCTGTGGACACTCTGGCTGCTCCCCGGGACGGGCAACGGGATGCAGGCCGACGGGATGCAGGCCGATGGGAAGTCGGCCGACGGGAAACCAACCGACGGCGTACGGATCTCCCGCATCCTCGACGACGTCTGGGACCGCAGGAACAGCTTCGTCTACCCGGGCCGCAGCGCAGGGGAGGGCGCCCGCGCCACCCCCTGCTACTCGACCGGCAACGACCTCTGCGTACGGCTCGAACCGGATCCGGCGCAGGCCGGGTAGACCACCGCCACGGGTTGCGGACGCGGCCTGTCCGCAACCCCTGGCAGACTCGCCCCATGTTGGAGACCTCGGCACGACTGCTGCGCCTGCTCTCACTGCTCCAGACCCACCGGGACTGGTCGGGCGCCGACCTCGCCGAACGGCTCGGGGTCACCCCGCGCACCGTCCGCCGTGACATCGACAAGCTGCGCGAACTGGGCTACCCGGTCCACGCCAGCCCCGGCACCGGCGGCGGATACCAGCTCGGCGCCGGTGCCCGGCTGCCGCCGCTCCTCCTCGACGACGAGGAGGCCGTCGCCGTCGCCGTCGGGCTGCGCACCGCGGCGGGCAACGGAGTCGAGGGCATCGGCGAGACCTCCGTACGCGCCCTGGCCAAGCTCGAACAGGTGCTGCCGGACCGGCTCCGGCGCCGGGTGAGCGCGCTGAACACCTTTACCGTGCCGCTGTTCCGCGGTTCCGGCGCCTCCACCGCGGATCCGGACGTCCTCACCGAACTGGCCGGAGCCTGCCGGGACAGCGAGCGGCTGCGCTTCGCGTACCGGGACCACTCCGGCTCCGTATCGCGCCGGACCGTCGAACCGCACCGGCTGGTGTGCACCGAGCGCCACTGGTATCTCGTCGCCTGGGACGTGGACCGCGCGGACTGGCGTACGTTCCGCGCGGACCGCATCACGCCCACGCCGCCGCACGGCCCGGGATTCGTCCCCCGCGAACCACCGGCCGAGGATCTGGCCGCCTATGTCTCGAAGGGGATCTCGACCACCGTGTACGCGACGCACGCGGTGATCCGGCTGAGGACAGGGATCGAGCACGCGGCCGAACGGATCTCACCGGCCTCCGGGGTACTGGAGGCGGAGGGGCCGGACAGTTGTCTGCTGCGCACCGGGGCGGCCAGTCTCGACGTGCTGGTCCTGCACGCCATGATGCTGGGCATCGACTTCGAGGTCGTCGAACCGCCCGAGCTCAATGACGCGATCGGGGCGGCGAGGGACCGGCTGTCGCGGGCCCTGGACTGAGCGCTTCCATCGGCGCCCCCCATACGGGGACGGTTCGGGTTGTCCGCTATACGGGCGGCAGCGGGCGGCCGCTCGCACTCGTGGTGCGGATTTTGTGACCAAAGGATAAGGCTGCCATAAGGAAGCGTGAATTCCCGGTGGCCTGCTCATTTACGCAGGTTATTCGGCGCGGGAATTCAAGCTGCTCGATACGGGATATTCCGATTCGTTTTCGGGCCTTCCGCATGATCATTTCCCGGCCTGCGTGATTACTGTGTGTCGGATCCTCGGACGCATGTCCGGGTGGCGTGATCCGAGCGGCACGCGTGT
The DNA here is from genome assembly GCF_035994185.1 of Streptomyces sp. NBC_01217. Taxonomy (NCBI): domain Bacteria; kingdom Bacillati; phylum Actinomycetota; class Actinomycetes; order Kitasatosporales; family Streptomycetaceae; genus Streptomyces; species Streptomyces sp. NBC_01217. The sequence continues at coordinate 1,958,214 of NZ_CP108538.1, read as the reverse complement.
CGTGATCCTGTGACACAAGCGTGACGGCCCAGGGATGTGGGGATGCCGTGCGGCCCCCGGCCCCGGCTTCCTTCGCGGTCCGAGGGAGCCTACGGTGAGAGACATGGCACCCCTACCGAATCCTTCCGCCCAGCCCGAGGACACACCCGGTGCGTATGTCGGCCTCGCTGTCGAGACGGCCGAACAGCGGGCCCGCAGGCGTGGCTGGAGCACCGTCAGATCCCTGCCGCCGGGTGCGATCATCACCATGGAGTTCCGCAGCGGACGGATCAACTTCGAGGTCGCCGACGGCGTCGTCACGCGCTGCTGGGTGGGCTGAGGACCTCGGCGGCCCGTAACCGGGCCCGGACACGACCGAAGGCCCCGACCGGAGTCGGGGCCTTCGCTGTGCGGGGGAGCGGCTGTGCGTACCGGCCCCGCGGCTCCTGGGGCGGTCAGCCGCCGGTCATCGGACGGGCCGGGGCGGTGCCGCCGCGCGGCGCACGGTCCGCGTGCGGCGGGCGGCGGCTGCCGGCCGGGGTGACCGGGGTCCGCTCCGAGCGCACCAGATGCGAGGGGGGCACCAGGTGCGAAGGAGGCGCCGGGTGTGCACGCGCGCGGGCGCCGGTGACCGCGGTGGCCGTCGGGTGTCCTCCCGCGGCGACCGGCTCCAGCACCGGGCCCTCCACTGCGTCGCCGCCGTCCTGTTGCGGGACCAGCACCGTCCGGGGTCCTCCGGCCGCGACGGGCACGGAAGGAACAGGACGGGCGCGGCCGCGGAAGTTGTCGCGCTGGGCGAAGATCCAGGCCTCGGCCCGGGTGATCAGCGGCTCGACCCACGGCAGGCCCAACAGGATCAGCAGCCCCGCGGCCCAGCCCAGCAGCACATCGCTGAGCCAGTGCGTGCCGAGGTAGACGGTGGTGAGCCCGACGCCGAGCGAGACGATGGCCGACACGGCCGACAGATAGCGCCTGGCCCGCGGAGTGGTGGCCAGATAGGCGAGGATTCCCCAGGTGACAACCGCGTTGGCGGTGTGGCCCGAGGGAAATATATCGCCGCCGGCGAAGAGCTCCGCGGAGCCGATCTGGGTCGCGTAGTGCGGGCCGAGCCGCCCCAGGCCGATCTTGACCGCGCCGACCGTCGCATTGAGCAGCAGCAGTGAGGCGCCCAGCGTCAGCAGAGGCCGAAGTGTCTGCTGCCGCCAGGAACGCCAGCCGAGCCAGCAGGCGACCATGGTGGCTGTGGGGCCGCGCTGGCCGAGCACGATGTAGTAGTCGAGGAACGCATGGATTTCCGGCCACTGTTGATAGGGCCGGAAGAGCATGACCTTCCAGTCCAGGGTCACCAGCCAGGAAGAGACCAGCACGGCAACGACGATGGCGAGATAGAACGCCAACGTCCCGCCGAAGAGAGCGATGCGGTGACGGCTCATCCGCGGTGGCTCTATCTTCGGCGGCTCCGGCTCCCGGTCCAGCCGGGCAAAGATGTCGGTACGCACCCAATCGACGTTACAGCGAGTTAGTGCGCGAACAGGTCGATCAGGTCTCTTTGTGATGACGATGTGATGTGGACTATGTCTCAGCCGGTCCTTAATTCGTGACCCGGAGAAGCATATCGTCGGGTCTCCACGCTATTGATTTCGCACTTATTTCGGAAGGGTGTTTGGGTGCGGACGTAAAAGCGCAGGAGGTGCCGGTATGAATTTCTCCGGCCTCCCGGGCGGCGGGACGGACGGTGCCCGTGTGGTCACCGAACGCTCCCGGGGCGGGCCCGGCGCATGCTCCGGGTGTCACGCCGAGTACCTTCTGTGCCGGGTGCGGAGGCTGTGCGCGCGGGTCCGGGCGGGTCCCGGGCGGCGGCTCGGCGTGGCGTACGCCACACTCCACGGTCCGCCGAGGTATGAGGTGGACCACGTGTGGGTGCTCCGAACTCGCGTACGCTGACGGCTCACTCGCCCGTCGATGCCGGGCCCCGAGGGACCGCGAACCGCTGCATCCCCGGCTGGCCTGCCGAGCGCGAGGGACCTTTTGGGAGGTACATGCATGTCCGGGACGACCACAGCCCGATTCCGGCTGCGCGCAGCCGCCGACGGTGCCAATCGATGGGTCGTCCTGGTCGTTCTCTGCCTGAGTCTGCTGCTCGTCGCACTCGATGCGACCGTGCTCCATGTCGCAGTCCCCGCCGTCACCGAGGATCTGCGGCCCAGTGCCGTCGGTCTGCTCTGGATCGTGGACGCGTATCCGCTCGTCTGTGCCTCGCTGCTGATCCTCTTCGGCACCCTCGGTGACCGGGTCGGCCGGCGCCGCATCCTGCTCCTCGGCTACGCCCTCTTCGGTGTCGCCTCCGCGATAGCCGCGATGGCCGACAGCCCCGGCGTACTCATAGCGGCGCGCGCCCTGCTCGGGGTCGGCGGCGCGATGATCATGCCGGCGACGCTGTCGATCCTCCGGCAGGTCTTCCCCGACCGGCGCGAGAGGGCCGTGGCCATCGGCGTCTGGACCGCGGTCGCCGCCGTCGGCGCCGCCACCGGACCCGTCATAGGCGGCTTCCTCGTCGAGCACTTCTGGTGGGGCTCGGTCTTCCTCATCAACATTCCGCTGATGGCCCTGGTCCTGCCGGTCGGCCGTCTGCTGCTCCCCGAGTCGCGTGGCAGCAGCGACGGACCGTGGGATGTGCTGGGCGCGCTGATGGCCGCGGCCGGGGTGCTCGGCGTGGTTCTCGGGGTGAAGCGGGCAGGCACCGGCGAGGGACTGCTGAGCCCGGCCACACTGGCCCCGCTGCTGGTCGGGGCCGTACTGCTCATAGCCTTCGTGCGCCGCCAGAAGCGTCGTACGCATCCGCTGATCGACATCGGGATGTTCGCCAGGCCCGCCTTCTCCACCGCGGTGGGCTGCATCGTCCTCGCCATGCTGGCCCTTGTCGGGCTGGAACTGATAGCCGTGCAGTACCTCCAGCTCGTCCTCGGCCTGAGCCCGCTTCAGACCGGTCTGCGGCTGCTGCCGCTCACCTTCGCGGCCATGGCCGCGGGCGCCACCGGCTCGTACACCCTGCGCCGCATCGGGCCGCGCCGGATGGTCGGCTGGGGCTTCGTGCTCACGGCCGTCTCCGTGCTGATCCTGACCGCGATGGGGCAGCACGACCGGCCCGGACTGCTGACCGCGGCCTTCGTCGCACTCGGCTTCGGGCTGCAGTCCACGCTCTTCGGGGCGTACGAATCCATGCTCAGCGAGGCCCCGGCCGACCGGGCGGGCGGTGCCGCGGCGATCGGCGAGACCTCCTACCAGCTGGGCGCGGGCATGGGGATCGCCCTGCTCGGCAGCGTCATGAACGCCGCCTACACCCCCGGACTGGCGAAGCTTCCCGCGGAGGGCGTGCCCGCCGGGGACGGTGCGGCCGCCGCCCATTCGCTGGGCGAGGCCTACCAGGTGGCGGACCGGCTGGGCGGACCGCTGGGCGAGGTGCTGCGCTCCACGGCCCGTCATTCCTTCATCAACGGGCTGCATGTCACCCTGCTGGTCAGCGCGGCTCTGCTGCTGGCCGGAGCGGTCGCCGCGCTGCGGCTGCCGCGCGTGATGGAGTGCCCGGCTCCGGACGGCCGCGAATGCCGGGAGCCCGACGGCGCCCGGGAGCCCGGCCCGTTCCAAGAGGTCCCCGCCGCGGGCCGTGCGCAGCGGCCGCACCCGCTGCCCGCCCGGCGCCGACCCGCCGAGGCCACCGGCTCTGGACGAGCGGGACACTGAGCCGTAACGTCGGCACGACGCCATAACTAACACTGCTAGTTTCAGAGGGCCGGGCCCTCTCAGTATCGTGCGAGCCGCCGGAGGCACCCTCATGTCGTCCACCACCGCGTCCTCGAAGCTCCCGCCCTTCGACCCCGCCGACCCGATCGGCATCGACGATCTGCTCAGCGCCGAGGACCTCGCCATCCGCGACACCGTCCGCGACTGGGCCGCCGACCGCGTCCTGCCGCACATCGCCGAGTGGTACGAGAACGGCGAACTGCCCGGCATCCGCGAACTGGCCCGCGAGCTCGGTTCGCTCGGCGCCCTCGGCATGTCCCTGCAGGGATACGGCTGCGCGGGCGCCACCGCCGTCCAGTACGGACTGGCCTGCCTGGAACTCGAAGCGGCGGACTCGGGAATCCGCTCCCTCGTCTCCGTACAGGGGTCGCTCGCCATGTACGCCATCCACCGCTTCGGCTCCGAGGAGCAGCGCCGGCAGTGGCTGCCGGGCATGGCGGCCGGCGAGATCATCGGCTGCTTCGGCCTCACCGAGCCGGACCACGGCTCCGACCCGGCCGGGATGCGGACGTACGCCAAGCGCGACGGCGAGGACTGGGTGCTCACCGGCCGCAAGATGTGGATCACCAACGGCTCGGTCGCCGGGGTCGCCGTCGTCTGGGCGCAGACCGACGAGGGCGACGGCGGCAGCGGCATCCGGGGCTTCGTCGTGCCGACCGACGCCCCGGGCTTCTCGGCGCCCGAGATCAAGCACAAGTGGTCCCTGCGCGCCTCGGTCACCAGCGAGCTGGTCCTGGACGGGGTGCGGCTGCCGGCCGATGCCGTACTCCCCGGGGTCACCGGTCTGCGCGGCCCGCTGAGCTGTCTCGGCCATGCCCGCTACGGCATCGTCTGGGGAGCCATGGGCGCGGCGCGCGCCAGCTTCGAGTCGGCCCTCGACTACGCGAGGACCCGGGAGCAGTTCGGCAGGCCGATCGGTGGTTTCCAGCTCACCCAGGCCAAGCTCGCGGACATGGCCGTGGAACTGCACAAGGGCATCCTGCTCGCCCACCATCTGGGCCGGCGGATGGACGCGGGCAGGCTCCGTCCGGAACAGGTCAGTTTCGGAAAGCTCAACAATGTGCGGGAGGCGATCGAGATCTGCCGTACCTCGCGCACGATCCTCGGCGCCAACGGGATCTCGCTGGAGTACCCGGTGATGCGCCATGCGACGAATCTGGAGTCGGTGCTCACCTACGAAGGAACCGTGGAGATGCACCAGCTGGTGCTGGGCAAGGCGCTCACCGGTCTCGACGCGTTCCGGTAGACCGGTCCGGCGAGCGCCCTGCTCAGCTCTGGTTGAAGAAGCCGTCGGCCCGCCGGCCGGCGGCTTCGCCGCTGACCACCTGGGTGTCGGCCGGGGTCAGCAGGAAGACCCGGGTGGCCACCCGCTCGATCGAGCCGCGCAGCCCGAAGGTCAGCCCCGCGGCGAAGTCCACGACGCGCTTGGCGTCGGTGGGGTCCATGGTCGTGAGATTGACGATCACCGGGACGCCGTCCCGGAAGAGCTCGCCGATGGCCCGCGCGTCCCGGAAGCTGTCCGGGGTGACGGTGGCGATCCGGCGGCCCGTCTCCTCGGCGGCCTCGGAGGCCACCTGCACCCGGGGGTCGGTCACCCAGGCCTGCCCCGTCCCGGTCTGTGCACCACCGGCGTACTCGTCGTCGTCGTAGTACCGCTCGTCGTTGTCCTCTACGAGGCCCAGCCAGGCACTCGCCTTGCGCACCGATCCCATGGACGCCTCCTCTCAACGCGGTTCCGTGGTGTTCCACATCTCTTTCGTATCCCTATGGTCGTCCATGATGCGGATCGTGCGCCAAGTGGATAGTCGGCGCGCAGGGGATTCGTGACGGTACTGGTGCAGAAGATGTGGCGATTCGTCAAGGTTCCTCCTGCATCAGGGGCGTGAAAGAAAGAAAATACGATCGACCAGTCCGTACGGGTGACATGGGGGACGTACGGGTGAACGGGACGCTCGATACGATGCGCCCCGAGCATGCGCACGAGCGCGGCACACAGGTGAACGACTCTCGGGGGATCGTCGTGTTCGGAATAGTCAGGCCCTGCGCCCACCGGTTGTCCGAAGGGCTCAGGACCGAGTGGATGGCCCATCTCTGCGGGCTCTGCCTCGCACTCCGCTCCGACCACGGGCAGTTCGCCCGGATCGTCACGAACTATGACGGCCTGATCGTCTCGGTCCTGACGGAGGCTCAGGCCGAGCGCACCACCGGATGGCGACGCACCGCGGGGCCCTGCCCGCTACGGGCCATGCGCACCGCCCCGGTCGCCCGCGGCGAGGGAGCCAGGCTGGCCGCCGCCGTCTCCCTGGTGCTGGCATCGGCGAAGGTGCGCGACCACGTCGCCGACCGGGACGGCCTGTTGAGGCGCCGCCCGGTCGCCGCCGCGGCACGCCGGGTCGCCGCGGGGTGGGACCGTGCGGGCGCCCGCACCGGCGCACAGCTAGGCTTCGACACGGCACTGCTCGTCGACGCCGTCGACCGGCAGACCGGCATCGAACTGCTCGCCGGGCCCGGCACCCCGCTGCTCACGGTCACCGAGCCCACCGAGACCGCCACCGCCGCCGCCTTCGCCCACACCGCGGTACTCGCGGGCAGGGCGCACAACGCGGAGCCGCTGGCCGAGGCGGGCCGCCTCTTCGGACGCCTGGCGCATCTGCTGGACGCCGTGGAGGACCAGGAGGCTGACGCCGCGTCGGGTGCCTGGAACCCGCTCACCGCGACCGGCACTTCGCGGGCCGAGGCCCGACGGCTCTGCGACGACGCGCTGCGCGGCGTACGGCTGGCGCTGCGCGACGCGGAATTCACCGACGACAAGCTGACCCATGTGCTGCTGGTGCACGAACTGCGGCAGTCGGTGGACCGGGCGTTCGGCACCACGGCGTGCTCGCACCAGGCGGGCGGCGGCGTCGTCCTCGACGGAGCTGCCCCTCCGTCAGGAGTGCGGCAGACCGGCTCATTCGGGCCGCCGCCCGGTAATCCCTACGCGCCGAGCCCCGGCAGCCCGTTCGGCCCGCCGCAGCCCCCGCCCGAGCCCCCGCGCGACCGGCGCGGTCTGATCGCGGGCTGTCTGGTGTGGGCGGGGCTGGCCTGCACCTGCCAGATGTGCTGCGGCACCTTCAACGACCCGTGGAGCCATCAGCGCCGCGAGGGACTGTGCAGCCAGTGCGACTGCGGCGACTGCTGCGAGGCGTGTGACTGCTGCAGCAACTGCGGGGACTGCTGCGAGTCGTGCGACTGCTGCGACTGCGGATGCGACTGCAGTTGCTGAGCCGCCGGGCCGGGCTCCGGGGCGCTGCCCGGATCACTTGATCTCGGGCGGCGAGATCTGCGAGGTCTCGATCGCCGACGCGCCGATGCCCCACTTCTTCAGGATCCGGTCGTAGGTGCCGTCCGCCTTGAGGCTGTTCACCGCGGCCTGGAAAGCGGGCGCCAGCGGGGTGCCCTTCTTGAAGGCGAAGCCGACGTCCAGGCGCTTGAACTCATTGAGGAAGCGCACGCCCTCCTGCTGCTCCACGGCGTACCGCAGCCCGTTGATGGTCGACATCACCACATCGCTGCGGCCCTGCTGGAGCGAACCCCAGATCGCGCCCTGGTCGCTGTAGGTCTTCACCTCGTACGGCTTCTTGCCCGCGTCGGTGCACAGGTGCCGGTTCTCCTCCAGCGTCACCTCGAAGGTGGTGCCCGCGCCGGTGCCCACGGTCAGGCCGCAGAGCTGGGTGAGATCGGTGACCTTCGTCAGCTTGCTGTCGTCGCGGACCGCGAAGCCCTGGCCGTCGTTGATGTACGTGACGAAGTCGATCGTCTCGCGGCGCTCCTCGGTCACCCCGAAGTTCCCGGTGCCCACGTCGTACTTCCCGCTGCCCAGCGCCGGCAGGATCGCCTCGAAGGAGGCCACCTCGCGCCTGAGCTTCAGCCCGAGCTTTCTCGCCACCGCATCCGCGAAGTCGATGTCCGTACCGGCCACCGTCCTCCCGTCCTCCAGGTAGGTGGCGCCGGGCGGATTGCCGATGCTGGAGGCGATGGTGAAGGTGCCGGAGGTGCGGACACCGGCGGGCAGCAGCTTCGCGGCGGCCTCGTCCTTGTGCACCGACGACACGACATCGGTCGTCGGGACCTTCCCCTTGGCGGCCGCGGTCCCGGCGGCGCCGGCCGGTGCGGCCGCCGGATCGCCGGACCCGCACGCGGTGAGGGCGAGAGCGGCGACGGTGATCAGCGCGAAGGCGGCGGAGTGCCGGGTGCGGGGCATGAGGTGTGGTTCTCCAGGGTCGTCGGCCGTGAAAGGGCGCGAAGGCGCGGCAGCAGGGCAGCGCGCAGCTGCACCACGGCCGTGGTGAGGGAAAGGCGAGGGAAAACGACGGAGCGAGGGGAGGGTGAAGCGATGTTGTGAACGCGAAGACACGCGGGGAACAGTGCTCAGGCGCCGCATATGGCGCGAGGCGAAGACGCGAGGAAAAGCAGGGGGTCAGCTCAACAGGATGCGGACCACACGCGACCGAAGTCGATGTGGGAGCGCTTGACCAGCCACTGCTGCGAATACATGGCCCAAGTGGAACAGGCATCGAGTGGTCCGTCAACTGATCCGAGATGTACGACTCACAGTGTGGACAAGCTTGACAACATGCGGTGAACAGCGCTTTCCTCGGAAGCGGACCGGCGCTGAGGGGCCCGGTCCACGTTGTGTTTCTGCTGAAGGCACGCCCCGTGTTCGATCTCTGCATCCACGGAGCCTTCGCATGTCCGCGCAGACAGACACTCTCCCTCCGTCTCCTCAAGCCCCGCTCTCGAAGAGCAACGATGCCGACCGGCTCCGTATCGTCCCCGTACGCCGGACAGGGCAGTGGGCGGCTGCCGTTGCCGTCCTGGCGCTCCTCGTCCTGGCGCTGAACTCCGTCATACGCAACGAAGCCTTCCAATGGGACGTCGTCGCCGACTACTTCACCACCACCGCGGTCCTGCGCGGCCTCGGTCTCACCCTCTGGCTCACGGCGCTGGTGATGGCCCTCGGCTTCGCCCTCGGCACCCTGCTCGCCGTCCTCAGACTGTCCGCCAACCACGTTCTGCAGGCGGTCAGTTGGGGATACGTCTGGCTCTTCAGATCCACCCCGATCCTGGTCCAGCTGCTGTTCTGGTTCAACATCGGCGCGCTCTACCCGGAGATCCTCGGCGTCCGTACGGTGAACCTCCTCGGTCCCGTCACGGTCGCCGTCATCGGGCTCACCCTGCACGAGGCCGCGTACGCCGCCGAAGTCGTGCGCGGCGGCATCCTCTCCGTCGAACGCGGACAGATCGAGGCCGCCCAGTCGCTCGGCCTCGGACCCTGGCGCCGGTTCCACCGGATCGTGCTGCCGCAGGCCATGCGCTCCATCGTGCCGCCCGCCGGGAACATGCTCATCGGCACACTCAAGGGCACCTCGATCGTCAGCATCATCGCCGTGCAGGACCTGCTGTACTCGGTGCAGCTCGTGTACCACCGCACCTACCAGGTCATCCCGCTGCTGCTGGTCGCCACCATCTGGTACGCCGTCGTCACCTCACTGCTCAGCATCGGCCAGCACTACATCGAGCGGCACTACGCGCGCGGCACGGCGGGCACCCGATGAGCCGGGCACCGGTGCTCGTCGTCATCGGCGCGGGACCGCGCGGCACCGGCCTGATCGAGCGCATCGCCGCCAACGCCCCCGGCCTGTACGAGGGCCGCCCGCTGGACATCCACCTCGTCGACCCCTACCCGCCGGGCGGCGGACGGATCTGGCGGCACGACCAGTCGCCGCTGCTCTGGATGAACTCCATGGCCGAGGACGTCACCATGTTCACCGACGACACGGTCCGGCAGGAGGGCCCGATACGTCCGGGGCCCGCGCTCCACACCTGGGCGGCGGACATCCGCGACGGGCGCGTGGCACTCCCGGACGAGTCCGGTGTCGAGCCCGAACTCCTCGCCGAGATAAAGGCGTTGGAAGGAAGTGACTTCCCGAGCAGGCGACTGCAGAGCGTCTATCTGCGCTGGGTGTACGAGCAGGCCGTGGCCGCACTCCCGGACGGCATCACCGTCCACTGGCACCGGGGCAGGGCCGTGCGCGTCACCGGACCGCGCGAAGGCCGTCAGCGTGTCTGGCTGGAGGGGAGTGACAAGCCGGTCCTCGCCGATCTCGTCGCCGTCACCATCGGCCACCTCGACGCCGAACCAGAGCCCGAACAGATTGAGTTGGCGGACTTCGCGGACCGGCACGGGCTCGTCCACCTGCCGCCCGACTTCACCGCCGACACCGATCTGACCGAGCTGCCCGCGGGCGAACCCGTCATAGTCCGGGGCTTCGGACTCGCCTTCATCGATCTGATGGTGCTGCTCACCGAGGGCAGGGGCGGACGGTACGAGAACGGCGAGTACGTGCCGTCCGGCAGGGAGCCCGTGCTCCACGTCGGATCGCGCCGGGGCGTCCCGTACCACTCCAAGATCGGCTACGGCTGGCAGGGCGAACGGCCGCCGCTGCCGCGCTTCCTCGGCCCGGACCGGGCCGAGGTGCTGCTGAAGGCGGACGGGCCGGTCGACTTCCGGCGCGATGTATGGCCATATGTCGACAAGGAGCTCGGCTACGCCCACTACCACCGGCTCTTCACCGCCCATCCCGAGCGCACCACGGGCGACTGGGCCGGATTCGAGGCGAAGTACACCGCCGCCGACCCGGCAGGACCCGAGCTGCGCGCCCTCGTGTCGGCCGCCGTCCCCGACCCCGCCGACCGGCTCGATCTCGACGCGCTCGACCACCCCCTCGACGGGGTGCGCCACCCCTCGTACGACGCACTGCAGGAGGGGCTGCGCGACTACATCACCGCCGACCTGGAACGCCGGCACGACCCCGCGCACAGCCAGGACCTGGCCGTCTTCCTCGGACTGCTGTCCGTCTACGGGCAGTTGATCCGGCTCGGCGACATCGGCGGCTGGTGGCACGGCTTCTTCAGCTACCTCGCCTCCGGCCCGCCGGGGCCCCGGCTGCACCAGCTCCTCGCGCTCTCCCGGGCCGGCGTCGTCCGCTTCCTCGGCGCCGGTATGACTGTCGAGACCGATGAACACCAGGGCGTCTTCCTGGCCGGCAGCGCCACCGTGCCGGGGGAGCGGATAGCGGCCCGCGCACTGGTCGAGGCCAGGCTGCCGGACCCCTCGCTGGAACGCACCCGCAGCCCGCTGCTCCAGGAGCTGTACGAGGACGGGGCCGCCGCCACCGACACCGGACTGCTCTCGGTCGACCCCGGCGAAGGCCGCATCCTGGGCCGCGACGGCCGTGCGCACCCGCGCCGCTTCGCGCTCGGCCCGTTCACCACCGCGCGCGCCGGCGGAGCCTTCACCCGGCCGCGCACCGGCGGCCCGGCCTTCCGGCAGAACGACGCCACCGCACGCACGGCGCTCACCTTCCTGAGGGACCTCGCCTGTACCGACGGCCCCCCGGCGCCCGTCCGGCCCCGATCGACCGGTCGGGCACCGGGCGCCTGACCCCGGCTCCACCACGCACAGCCCCGTCCCACTCCCGTACACCCGCGGCTCAAGGACCCCTCATGTCCCTCACCAGCGATCCACCCATCGGCAAGGCGACAGGACCACAGACCGACGCGCCCGCCGCCGACCACGACACGCTCACCGTCGTCCCCGTACGCCACCCGTGGCGCTGGGTCGCCGTCGCCGCCACCGTCGTCGTACTCGCCCAGTTCCTGCACGGCCTGGTCACCAACCCCGGCTGGGAGTGGGACGTCTTCGCCCAGTTCTTCACCGCCGAGACCATCCTCAAGGCCGTCTGGGTCACCCTCCAGCTGACCTTCTACGGCACGGTCCTCGGCTTCGCGCTCGGCATCGTGCTCGCCTTCATGCGTCTGTCGGCCAGCCCGTTCCTCAGCGCGGTCGCCTACGCGTACATCTGGGCGTTCCGCTCCATCCCGCTCATCGTCCAGCTGCTCTTCTGGTTCAACCTCGCCTATCTCTACAAGGAGTTGCAGTTCGGCATCCCGTTCGGGCCCGGCTTCTTCTCCTTCGACACGATGAACCTGGTCAGCGCGATGAGCGCCGCCGTCCTCGGACTGGCGCTGCACCAGGCCGCCTACGCGGCGGAGATCGTCCGCGGCGGTGTGCTGGCCGTGGACAGCGGCCAGTTGGAGGCCGCGGCCGCCCTCGGCATCCCCCGGCACCGGCAGCTGCGGCGGATCGTGCTCCCGCAGGCGATGCGCTCCATCCTGCCGAACGCCGCCAACGAGATCATCTCGCTCTTCAAGGGCACCTCGATCGTGTCCGTGATGGCGATCGGCGAACTCTTCTACCAGGTCCAGGTCGTCTACGGACGCAACGGCAGGGTCGTGCCCCTGCTGATGGTCGCCACCGTCTGGTACATCCTCCTGACCACCGTGCTCTCCGTCCTCCAGCACTACGTCGAACGTCACTACGCCAAGGGGGCCGCGCGATGAGCACCACCGACACCACCGACACCACCGGATCCACGGACGCCATGGTCGAGATCCGCTCCGTCCACAAGAGCTTCGGCAGCCTCGAAGTGCTGCGCGGCATCGACCTGTCCGTGCGCACCGGAGAGGTGACCGTCGTCCTCGGCCCGTCCGGCTCCGGCAAGTCCACGCTCCTGCGCACCATCAACCACCTGGAGAAGGTGGACAACGGCTGGATCAGCGTCGACGGCACCCTGGTCGGCTACCGCAGGGACGGCAACAAGCTGTACGAGCTCCGCGAGCGCGAGGTCCTGCGCCAGCGCACCCGGATCGGCTTCGTCTTCCAGAACTTCAATCTCTTCCCGCACCTGACCGTGCTGGAGAACATCATCGAGGCCCCGGTCGCCGCCCTCGGCCGCCCGAAGAAGGAAGCCGTCGCCGCCGCGGAGAAGCTCCTGGCCCGGGTCGGCCTCGCCGACAAGGCGGGGGCGTACCCCAGGCAGCTCTCCGGCGGGCAGCAGCAGCGCGTCGCCATCGCCCGGGCCCTGGCCCTCGAACCGAAGCTGCTGCTCTTCGACGAGCCGACCTCGGCGCTCGACCCCGAGCTGGTCGGCGAGGTACTCGACGTCATCAAGGACCTGGCGCTCCAGGGCACCACGATGATCGTCGTCACACACGAGATCGGCTTCGCCCGCGAGGTCGCCGACACCGTCGTCTTCATGGACGAGGGGCGGATCGTCGAGCAGGGCGCTCCCGGCGACGTACTCGACGACCCGAAGCACGAGCGCACCCGCGCCTTCCTCTCCAAGGTCCTGTGATCCCACCCATGTTCTCTTCGAGGAGTACACACGTGTCCACCCATCGCACCCTTTCCGTCGCGCTCGCCACCCTCACCGCCGCAGGACTTCTCACGGCCTGCGGCAGCGGTGACACCGCCACCACCGAGGTGAAGCCGAAGGGGCAGCAGGACACGGGTATCAACATCGGCCCCGACCAGCACCGGATCAGAGGCACGAAGGTCGACGCCATCGCGGCGAAGGTGCCCGCGGCCATCCGTGAGCGCGGCACGCTGCGGCTGGGCGCGAGCGCCGACGCCTCGCCGCCGCTGGGCTTCTACGCGACCGACGACAAGACCCGGATCGGCTCCGAGATCGACATAGCGACCCTGATCGCCGACACGCTCGGTCTGAAACCGCAGTTCGAGGAGGTCTCCTGGGAGAACCTCTTCGTCGGCCTCGACAGCTCCAAGTTCGACGGTGTGCTCTCGAACGTCACGGTCACCGAGGAGCGCAAGGAGAAGTACGACTTCGCGACCTACCGGCTCGACAACATCGCCTTCGAGGCCAAGAAGGGCTCCGGCTGGAAGGTGAAGGAGCCGAAGGACGTGGCGGGGAAGACGATCTCCGTGGCATCCGGGACCAACCAGGAGAAGATCCTCGTCGACTGGAGCGAGCAGAACGTCGAGGCCGGGCGCAAGCCGGTGGACATCAAGTACTTCCAGAAGGACACCGACTACTACCTGGCCCTCCAGTCCGGCCGGATCGACGCCTACCTCGGCCCCAGCCCGTCCGCCAACTACCACGTCGCATCGGCCGGCCAGTCCGAGATCGTCGGCACGCTGTCGGGCGCGGGCGACGGGCTCCAGGGCAAGATCGCCGTCACCACGAAGAAGGGCAGCGGCCTTGTCGAGGCGTACGCCGCCGCCGTCGACCACATCGTGCAGGACGGCTCCTACGCCAAGGTGCTGAAGCGCTGGGGGCTCTCGGGTGAGGCCGTCACGAAGTCCGAGATCAACCCGCCCGGCCTGCCCAAGACCGAGAACTGAGCCCCGAGAGGCAAGACCGATGTCCACAACCGCACCACTTCACCTGGCCGCCGAGATCGGAGGTCCGCCCCGCTACGACCCCGAGCACTACATCGGTCTCGCCCGGCTCGCCGAGCGCGGCGCCCTCGACTTCGTCACCCTCGGCGACTCCTTCACCAGACCCGGACTCGACGCGCTCGCCGTGCTCTCCCGGGTCGCGCCCGCCACCGACCGGATCGGTCTGGTGCCGACCGTGACCACCACCCACACCGAGCCGTTCCATGTGTCGTCCGCCGTGGCCACCCTGGACTGGGTGAGCCGCGGCCGGGCGGGCTGGCACGTCGATGTGTCCACGACCGAGGCCGAGGCCCGGCTCTTCGGCCGGCGCCCGGCAGTGCCCGCCGAAGCCCTGTGGCGCGAGGCCGGTGAGGTTGCCGATGTGAGCGCCCGGCTCTGGGACAGCTGGGAGGACGACGCCGAGATCCGCGACGCCGCCACCGGACGCTTCATCGACCGCGACAAGCTGCACTACGTCGACTTCGAGGGCGCCTCCGTCACCGTCCGCGGCCCGGCCATCGTGCCCCGGCCCCCGCAGGGACACCCGGTCACCGTCGTCGACGGCACGGCCGGCCCGGCCGGACGGGCCGCGGCCCGCCACGCCGATGTCGTCCTCGTACGGGCCACCACCCCCGAGCGGGCTGCCACGATCCGCACCGATCTGCGCCGCCGCATACGGCCGCGACCCCGACACCCTGCGGGTCCTGGTCGCGCTCACCGTCGACATCGGCGACGCGGAGACCGCCCCGGAGCCCGGACTGGCGAGCGGACCCCCGCTCGCCGCCGGGGGCTCCTGCTACCGGGGCGGCCCGGTCGACCTCGCCGAACTGATCACCCGGTGGCACCGCGGCGGAGCGGCGGACGGCTTCCACCTCACGCCCATCACCCCGGGGCGCGACCTCGAACAGATCGTCAACGGCACCGTGGCCCTGCTCCAGCACCGCAGCCTCTTCCGCACCTTCTATCCCGGGGGCACCCTGCGCGAGCACCTCGGGCTGGCCCGCCCCGCCAACCGGTACGCCCTCCAAGGGGGACGAACATGAGCAGCGCGACGAGGCAGATGCATCTCGCCGCCCACTTCCCGGGTGTGAACAACACCACCGTCTGGGCGGACCCCCGCTCCAGGAGCCAGATCGACTTCTCCTCCTTCGAGCACCTGGCCCGCACGGCGGAGCGCGGCAGGTTCGACTTCCTCTTCCTGGCCGAGGGGCTGCGGCTGCGCGAGCACAACGGCCTGATCCACGACCTGGACGTGGTCGGCCGCCCCGAATCCCTCACCGTGCTGGCCGCGCTGGCGACCGTCACCGACCGGCTGGGCCTCGCAGCCACCGTCAACGCCACCTTCAACGAGCCGTACGAACTGGCCCGCCGCCTCGCCACCCTCGACCACCTCAGCGGCGGCCGGGCCGCCTGGAACGTCGTCACCTCCTCGGACGCCTTCACCGGGGAGAACTTCCGGCGCGGCGGCTACCTCGACCGGGCCGACCGGTACACCCGGGCCGCCGAGTTCGTCGCCACCGCCCGCGAGCTGTGGGACACCTGGACCCCCGACGGCACCCCGCGCCCGTTTTGTCACCAGGGTCAGCACTTCACCATCGAGGGCGAGTTCACCGTCCCGCGCTCCCCGCAGGGCCACCCGATCGTGATCCAGGCCGGGGACTCCCCGGAGGGCCGCGAGTTCGCCGCGTCCGCCGCCGATGTCATCTTCACCCGGCACGGCACCCTGGAGGCCGGCCGCACCTTCTACGCAGACGTCAAGGCGCGGCTGGCGAAGTACGGCAGGCAACCCGGCGAGCTGAAGATCATGCCCGGGGTCACCTTCGTCCTCGGCGACAACGATGCCGAGGCCCAGGAGAGGGTGGCCGAGATCCGCCTCCAGCAGGTCTCCCCGCAGAACGCGCTGCTGGCCCTGGAACAGGTCTGGGGCCGTGACCTCTCCTCCTACGACCCCGACGGACCGCTGCCCGGGATCGACCCGGACCCCGAGTCCGCGCTGGTCCAGGGCCGGGTCAGGCACGGCGACCCCCTTGCCGTCGCGGCCCGCTGGCGTGCGCTGGCCCAGGAGAAGGGGCTCTCGATCCGGCAGACCGTCATCGAGACGACCGGGCGGCAGTCCTTCATCGGCAGCCCGCAGACGGTCGCGGCGCGGCTGACGGAGTTCGTGGCCGCCGACGCCGCCGACGGATTCATTCTCGTACCGCATCTCACCCCGGGCGGCCTGGACGGCTTCGTCGACCGGGTCGTCCCGCTCCTCCAGGAGCGCGGTGTGTTCCGCTCCGAATACACCGGTCCCACACTGCGGTCGCATCTCGGGCTCGCCGAGCCGGTATGGAAAGGTTGATCGCATGAGCACGGACGCACAGCAGCCGCACGGTCCGGGGCAGGCGGCACAGGACTGGAACCACTGGCACGAGGAGCGCACCGTCACGGTCTCCGCTCCGTACGGACCGCTCTCCCTCACCGGCACCCACTGGCTCTCCGACCATCTGGAAGGCAGCCTTCCGGGGGTGCCCGGGCAGTGGCGGGAGGACGGTGAGGAGCTGGTGCTCAGCGCCGTCGAAGCGGACGGTCTGACCGTCGACGGCAAGCCGTTCACCGGCGAGGTCCGGCTCACCGCCGACCGCGGCCCGATCGACGGGTCCCGCGTCGCGCACGGCGAGCGGCGGCTGGTCGTACTGAGCCGCGAAGGGCTCTGGGCGGTACGGGACTTCGACCCCGCGTCCGCGGCGCGGCGCGCCTTCGGGACGATAGAGGCCACGCCGTACGACGCCCGCTGGGTGCTGCCGGGCACCTTCCGCCCGTACGACACCGCCCGTACGGTCCGGGTCGAGAACGCCGACGGTGTCGAGCGCGGGCTCGGCCTCGGCGGCGAGATCGCCTTCGAGGTGGACGGCACCGAGCACACCCTCCAGGCCGCGGTCGAGCCCGACGGCTCGCTCTGGGCGGTCTTCGCAGATGCCACCAGTGGGAACAGCAGCTACCGCTTCCGGTTCCTGCGGCCCTCGGCCCCGTCCGAGGACGGCAGCGTGACGGTCGACCTCAACCGTGCGCTGCTGCCGCCCTGCGCCTTCGCGGATCACTTCATCTGTCCCTTCCCGCCGCCGGGCAACACCCTTCCCGTCGCCGTCGAGGCGGGGGAGCGCAACCGCGTCGACGGCTGACGCGCCGTCATATTGCCCCGAGACAAAGGCCCCGGCAGCCCGCGCGCTGCCGGGGCAGCTCCGTGTTGCGGGAAAGGTTCGGGCCAGGGGCCCTCTTGCGCCAGAAGTTGACGCCTTGAATACTCCCGAGCAGCGCTTGTCAGGAACACGGCATTCCCGCACCGCCGGGCATGCCGTGCGAACGACTGCGCCTCACGGGTCCGACCACCCCACAGGCGGACCCCCGACTTCCCTCGGGAGGAATGACAAGTGAGGATCAAGCGCACCACCCCCCTCAGCGGCACCGCGAAGCGCACCAGAGCGGTCGCCATCGCCGCAGGTCTCGTCGCCGTCGCCGCACTCGCCGTCCCCAGCGCCCAGGCCACCCCCACGACGACCTTCAGTGCCAACCAGCTCTCCGACGCGAGCGACGCCGTGCTCGGCGCCGATGTGGCGGGTACCGCCTGGCGTGTCGACCCGGCGACCGGCACCCTCGTGGTCACCGCGGACAGCACGGTCTCGCAGGCCGAGATCAAGCAGATCAAGCAGTCCGCCGGAGCCAACGCCGGCGCCCTGCGGATCGAGCGCACCTCCGGAAAGTTCAGCAAGCTGCTCGCCGGCGGCGACGCCATCTACGCCCCCGGCTGGCGCTGTTCCCTCGGCTTCAACGTCCGCAGCGGCAGCACCTACTACTTCCTGACCGCCGGTCACTGCACCGACGGCAACCCGCCCTGGTACACCAACTCCTCCAACTCGACCAGCATCGGCCCGACGGTCGGATCCAGCTTCCCGACCAACGACTACGGCATCGTGCGCTACGACAACACCTCGCTCGCCCACCCGGGCACGGTCGGCAGCGTCGACATCACCAGCGCGGCCAACGCCACGGTGGGCATGTCGGTCACCCGCCGGGGCTCCACCACAGGCATCCACAGCGGCACCGTCACGGGTCTCAACGCCACGGTCAACTACGGCGGCGGAGACATCGTCTACGGCATGATCCAGACCAACGTCTGTGCGGAGCCCGGCGACTCCGGCGGTCCCCTCTACTCCGGCTCCAGGGCGATCGGTCTGACCTCGGGCGGCAGCGGCAACTGCTCCTCCGGCGGTACGACCTTCTTCCAGCCGGTCACCGAGGCGCTCAGCGCGTACGGGGTCAGCGTCTACTGAGGCCACGCCACCCCGGTCCGGCCCTCGAACAAGCACTCGGCCGAGACGGAGCCCCCGCCCGAATCCCGGGCGGGGGCTCCCGTTCACCCCGCGGCTTTTGAGAAGATGCGGGGCAGGTCGGTCATGCAGGGAGCAAACGGGGGCGGATGCTGTGCCTTCCGGAGGGATGCCCTCCGGGAACCCCCGGCAGACACCTCAGGGGGTTCCAGGTCCGTGAAACGCATCGGAGTGACCGGCCATCGCAGCATTCCGCAGGAGGCCCACGCCCATGTGCTGGCCGGGTTACGGGCGGCGCTCTGCGGCTTCGAGGGCTCGCTGGAGGCCCTCTCCAGCCTGGCGGTGGGAGCGGACCAGCTCTTCGCCGACCTCGCCCTGGCCCGCGGCGCGGACCTGACCGTGGTCATCCCGAGCGGAGACTACGAATCCTGCTTCGCCGACGCGGCCGAACTCGCCCGCTACCGGGCCCTCAAGGACCGGGCGGTCCGGGAGGTCCGGCTGGACTACCCGCACTCCACCGACGAGGCGTACTACGCGGCGGGCGCGTACATCGCCGACCACTGCGACCGGCTGCTCGCCGTGTGGGACGGAAGGCCGGCCCGAGGCCTCGGCGGCACGGGCGACATCGTGACGTACGCCCGCAGCCTGGGCCGCCCGGTCACCGTGATCTGGCGCGAGGGCGTGGAACGCACCTGACCGCTTCCCCGGGTCCTCTCCGTATACAACATCGCCATTGACTGTCCGTCACATCTGGTGCCGTGCAAGCCAGTCGGTGTGCTGCGGGGAGACGATGCGCTCGGTCTCGAAGACCGCCCGCGGCCACTGACGCTCGGTCAGAGTGGTCTCCATCGCCACCTGCATCGCCTCCAGATCCTGCTCCACCAGGGAGTGGGCCGATATCAGCGGATGGTGGCGGC
Source organism: Streptomyces sp. NBC_01217 (assembly GCF_035994185.1). Classification (NCBI taxonomy): domain Bacteria; kingdom Bacillati; phylum Actinomycetota; class Actinomycetes; order Kitasatosporales; family Streptomycetaceae; genus Streptomyces; species Streptomyces sp. NBC_01217. The sequence goes on along the minus strand of NZ_CP108538.1, from coordinate 1,938,928 downwards.
GCATCTCGCTCCACGCCAGACAGGCCGCCGCGGCGGCGGACAGCACCCCCGTCAGGGCGAAGGACTGGGTGACGGAGAACGTTCTCAGCAGCGCGAACACCAGGGCGAGCGCCGTCAGTACGGCAATGGTGGTCGACCAGGCGAGCGTGGCCCGCCGGGACACCTCCTGGCGCCTGCGATACCAACTGCGCTGCTCTATCAGCCGATCGCGTACATACGTCTCCTTGCGCACGGTGAATGCCTTGTTCCGCAACTCCCGCATGGAGTCCGTGATCAGTCCGCCCGAATCCGCGGTCAGATCGCGGGGGTCGGACCACCCCACCTTCCGGAGCTCCTGGAGGCCCTCCTCAAGGCGGTTCGCGAACACCGCCTCGGGGTGCTGGGTCGTGGTGTCGAACGGTGAGCCGTGCACCGAGTAACGCCAGCACATCGACTTGATGAACTCCGCCGCCGAGCGGTTGAGTTGCCATTGCGACTTTGCTTTGCGCTGGGCGGTGAGGTACGTCGTGATCAGGACACCCGCATAGGCCAACACGCCGATGGCATCGGTGAGTTGAAACGTGTCAGCCAGCTCCGCATGCCAGGGAACCGCGGCCGGCAGGGTGCCCACGACCAGTAGGATCAGCTGGACGCGGGTGGTGTTCACGGCCTCCCGCTGGCTTGCGATGGCGATCGCGTCCGTGTGGTGGAAGAGTGCCGGCAGGTCGGCGTTCCTGAACACCATGCTCTGCAGCGGTCCGGGAATCGCCGTCATGTTCGCTCCCGTCTGCGGTTATGTCGTCACCTCAATGGTGGAATCGGTCGTTCCGTTCGATCCGGGACGGTCCCACATGACGCTCTTGTTCCAAGTGGGCGTCCTCAGTTGCCAACCGAGGCCATGAGAGTAAAGTCGTGCCGCCGGACACTGCAATGGTGCAGATATCGTTGCTGTATTCCTGTCCGGAACCAATCCATCGGAACAAATCCCCTCAAGGACGGCCGTGAAGACCACTGAATCCTCCCTCTCCTTCGCCGTTGCGAAGAAGAACCGTGTGCCGCTCACCGAGATCGATGCGCGCGGCACCGACGCCGCCCGCAAGCTCGGTCGCGTGCACGCCGCGTCAGCCGGTCGCCCCACCCAGGCATCGACCTTCAACTCGGCACTCTGAACCGACGCCTCGGCACTCCCGGCCAATGCCCCGAGCACCCCTTCGGGCTGGCTAGACTGGTGGAATGACAGGACCCCTGGTCCCTTTCCGCGAAGTCGTTCTCAAGGTCCACAGCAGATGCGATCTTGCCTGTGACCATTGCTATGTCTATGAACATGCAGATCAGAGCTGGCGAACCCGGCCGAGAACAATCTCTGATGATGTCATCTTCCGGACTGCTCAGCGCTTGGCCGAGCATGCCAAGACACATGCACTGCCCTCCGTGTCAGTGATCCTGCACGGAGGGGAGCCCCTACTGGCGGGCCCCGCCCGGCTGCGGCGCGTCTGCGAAGAGCTCACCTCGGCCTTCGAGGGCATCGCGGAGCTCGACCTCCGTATCCACACCAACGGAATCCAGCTCAGCCCGCGCTATCTCGACCTCTTCGACGAGTTCGGCGTCAAGGTCGGCATCTCCCTCGACGGAGACCGGGCCGCCAACGACCGGCACCGCCGCTACGCCGACGGACGCAGCAGCCACCCCCTGGTCCTCAAGGCCGTCGAGCTGCTCCGGCAGGAGCGCTACCGCCATCTCAACCTCGGGCTCCTGTGCACCGTCGACATCGAGAACGACCCGCGCGCGGTCCTCGACGCACTCACCGAGCTCGACCCGCCGCTCATCGACTTCCTGCTTCCGCACGCCACCTGGGACGAGCCGCCGCCCCGCCCGGACGGATCACCCACCGCCTACGCCGACTGGCTCCTCGCGGTCTTCGACCGCTGGCAGGAGCAGGCGCGCCCGGTGCCGGTCCGGCTCTTCTCCTCGGTGCTGTCCACGCTGAGCGGCGGCCCCAGCCTCACCGAGTCCCTGGGGCTCGCCCCCACCGACCTCGTCGTCGTCGAGACCGACGGCCAGCTGGAGCAGGTCGACTCGCTCAAGAGCGCCTACGAAGGCGCCGCGGCCACCGGATTCGACGTCTTCACCCACACCTTCGACGAGGTCGCGGCCCACCCCGGGGTGCAGGCCCGCCAGCTCGGGCTGGCCGGGGTCAGCGAGACCTGCCGCAGCTGCCCCGTCGTACGTTCGTGCGGGGGCGGCCTGTACACCCACCGGTACCGCTCCACAGGGCCGTCCGGCGCATTCGACAACCCGTCCGTGTACTGCGCCGATCTGGCCGCCCTGGTGCGCGGCATCGAGGCGCGCACCGCTGCCTCCCTCGTCGCGACCGCGGTGACCGGGGCCGACGAGCTGGCCGCCGCCCAGCAGGACCTCACCCGCACCCTGCTCGCCCGGCTGAACGCCGACATCGGGCGCCGCGGCGGCGAGCGGTGGGCGGCCGTCTGGGAGCTTGCCGCCACCGTCGACGCGTCCGACGAGGGAGCCCGCGGTCTGGACGAGGTGCTGGCGCACCCGTACACCCGCAGCTGGCTGCTGCGCGCGTTGGAGGTGGTCCACGAGCGGCACGGGGCCGAGCGGGCGGCGCGCCGGATGGCGGCGTACCTCGCGGCCGCTGCTGTACGGGCGGGCCTCGATCTGCCCGTAGGGGTGACCTTCTCGGGCGGCAGGATCTTCCTGCCCGGTCTCGGGGAGTTGCGGATCGGGGACGCGCAGGAGTACGGCACGGCACTGGTGCGGGCCACCGAGGACGGCTTCCTGGTCCGGCGGGAGGGGAGCGGCGCGGCCGAGCGGCGGGTCGTACGGCCTCGGGCGGCCGGTCCCGGCTGGCGGCCGCTGCGCCGGCTCGCGACGCCCGGTTCGGCGCCCGGTCTCGTACTCGACGACCTCGACCCGTACCGCGCGTGCTTCCCCCTGCCTCCCGCGGACGCCCTCGGCGACCGGGCGGCCGCCGGTCTGGCGGCCAGGATCGGCGAGGCCTGGACGCTGATCGAGACGAAGGCACCGGGGCGCACCGAGGAGATGGCGGGCCGCCTCACCACCCTCACGCCGCTGACCGGCCTGGCCCCGGCCGAGCCCTCCGTCGGGCAGCACGGATACGGCGCACTGGGGATCTCCCCGGACGGCAGCTCCGAGGAGCTGGCGTCCGCACTGCTGCGGGGCTTCCGGCGGGCCGAATTGAGGGCGCTTCGCGATGTCACGGATCTTTACGCGGCAGACGGCTCCTGGGAACATCGGATGCCCTGGCAGGAAGAACCAGTTCCGTTTTCCCGGTTGCTGGCCGACACCTATGAGCGGATGGCGCTCGGGGCTTTCGATCCGAGCTGTCTGGAGGGTGTACCGCAGGCCCTCGACACGCTGGAGGGTGCCGCCGAACTGACCGTCAGTGGAAAACGGCTGCTGGATCAGATGCGGAAAGAAATCTGAGGCTCGTATTCCGGTTTAGTGGGGGTCATGGATACGCACAGGACAACGGGGAGGAACGGGAGCAGACCGAATTCGATCAAGGAACGATCGGCTGAACCCGGGAACGTATGACTGAAAACCGGCGTTGAATGACCGAACGCCATGGGGGTGGAGCAACGTCCGCTCCGGAATGATGAATTCGCTCGCATTCACTTCAATCCTCGGGTGCGGGTGCTCACACAGGACGGGGGTCGTGTGCACGCAACAACGCAGCAGCGAGCGGCGGACCATCGGCCGTACTTCTTCTTGAGTTATGCACATACACCGGGGTACGGCGGTGGAACGGACCCCGATATGTGGGTCGAACGGCTCTTCCAGGACCTCTGCGGTCATGTGATGGCGATGACCGATCTGCCCGCGGGCGCGCCCGCCGGGTTCATCGACCGCGAGATACGTTCCGGCGAGGGCTGGTCCGAGCGGCTCGGCGAGGTGCTCGCCACCTGCCGGGTGTTCGTCCCGCTGTTCTCGCCGCGCTATTTCGCCAGCGAGATGTGCGGCAAGGAGTGGTACGCCTTCGCGCAGCGCGCCATTCACTACCGGGCCCGCTCCAACCAGCCCGCCGAGGCGATCGTCCCGGCGCTCTGGGTTCCGGTGCCGCCGAGTCAACTCCCGGGCCCCGCCGAGCGATTACAGTTCAACCACCGCGACTTCGGAGACCGTTACGTCAGCGACGGACTCTACGGGCTGATCAAACTCAGGCTCTTCGCCGAGGAGTACGAGCGCGCGGTGTACGAACTCGCCAAGCGCATCGTCAGCGTCGCGGACACCATACGGATCGGCACCGGCCGCCCCGTCGACTACCGGCTGGCCCCCAGTGCCTTCGGCCCGCCGAACAGCTCAGTCGGCGGCCCCCGCCCCATGCAGGTCACCATCGCCGCCCCCACCCGGCACGACCTGCCCGAGGGACGCAATGCCGAGTACTACGGCGACAACCCGCAGGACTGGAACCCCTACCACCCGACCGCCGCCCGCCCCCTGGCCTATGTCGCCGAGGATCTGGTGCGCTCCCTCAACTACCAGGCCACCATCTCCTCCTTCGACGAGGAGTCCGGGCACCCGGAGGGCAAACAGCCGCCCAGCAGGCCGGAGATCCTGCTGGTCGACCGCTGGGCCCTGCAGGACGAGGACCGGCGCAGGCGGCTCGCCGCCTTCGACGCCGAGAACCGCCCCTGGGTGACGATGGTCGTGCCGTGGAACCGCGAGGACCACGAGAGCAGGGCGGCCGAGGCCGAACTGACCGAGAAACTCGAACAGACCATGCCGACCAAGATGCGCCAGGGGCGGGCCTACTGCCGGGCCGCCGCCAAGGGCGTACCCAGCATGGATGCCTTCGGGCAGATCCTGCCGCAGGTGGTCGAGGTGGCGGCCCAGCAGTACCTGAGACACGCGGCGGTCTACCCACCCGCCACCGGCGGCGTACACACCGAACGGACCCGGCTGATGGGGCCGATGGCGCAGACGTACTACACCCCCGAGACACACGACCCTGCGACGGATGCGGAGGACACGGATGACGGCCAGTCGTGACGGGCGCATCGTCACCTTCTACTCGTACAAGGGCGGAACCGGGCGCACCATGGCCCTGGCCAACACCGCCTGGATACTCGCCGCCAACGGAAAACGGGTACTGGCCCTCGACTGGGACCTGGAGGCACCCGGGCTCCACCGGTTCTTCCACCCGTTCCTCGACCCGTCGACGCTCGGCGCCACCACCGGCGTCATCGATCTGATCACCGAGTACGCCTGGGCCGCGACCAGCCCCGTCCAGCGCGCCGACGACTGGCACCGCGACTACGCCCGCATCCAGCCGCACGCCGTGTCCCTCACGCCCGAGGCGCTCGGCTGGGAGTTCCCGCACGGCGGCACCCTCGACTTCGTCTCCGCCGGACGGCAGAACCGCGAGTACTCCGCGACCGTCTCCACCTTCGACTGGGACAACTTCTACGACCGGCTCGGCGGCGGCCACTTCTTCGACGCCCTGCGCGACGACATGAAGGCCAACTACGACTACGTCCTCATCGACAGCCGCACCGGTCTCAGCGACATCGCCGACATCTGCACCGTCCACCTGCCCGACGTCCTCGTCGACTGCTTCACGCTCAGCGACCAGTCCATCGACGGCGCCGCCTCCGTCGCCCGCCAGATCTCCGAGCGCTACACCGGCCGCCCCATCTCCATCTTCCCCGTCCCGATGCGCATCGACGAGGGCGAGAAGGAGAAGGCCGACGCCGGACGGGCGCTGGCCCGGCTGAAGTTCGACCGGCTGCCGCGCGATCTGTCCGGCGACGAACTCACCGCCTACTGGGGCGCGGTGGAGATTCCGTACCGCCCCTACTACGCCTACGAGGAGACCCTCGCCACCTTCGGTGACGAGGCCGGTCTCACCAACTCCCTGCTCTCTGCCTTCGAACGGCTCACCTCCGTCATCACCGACCAGCAGATCACCTCGATGCCACCGGTCGGCGAAGAGGTACGGCTGCGCATCCGCGACGCGTTCACCCGGCGCAGGCCCGCGCTGCCCGCGGATCTCTTCCTCAGCTATGTGGCGGAGAACCGGATGTGGGCCGACTGGATCGAATCCGTGCTCACCCGGGCCGGGTTCCGCGTCGTACCGCGCGATGTGTCCGCCGAGCGGCAGACCCCGGAGCCGGCGGCCGCCGCCGCGGAGAACGCGGCCCGTACCGTCGTGCTGCTCTCCAACGCCTACCTCAAGTCGCAGCGTGCGGTGAACCTCTGGGAGCGGGCCGTGGCGGAGGACCCCGGCGGCGGCCGGCGCCAGCTGCTGCCGCTCAGGGTCGGTGACGTACGGCTGTCCGCGCCCTACATCGACCGCAACCCCGTCGATCTCTTCCGGCTCGACGAGGTGCATGCCACCGGCGCCCTGTTACGCGCCCTGGACCGGCCCGTACAGCTCACCGACGGTGTGTCGCCCGGACCGCGCTTCCCTGGCACCGTCCCCAGGATCTGGAACGCACCGCCGCGCAACCCCGGCTTCACCGGCCGCTCCCTGGTCCTGGAGCGGATGCGCGACCAGCTCGGCGGCGGCATGGCCGTCGTGCTGCCGCAGCCGCAGACCCTGTACGGACTCGGGGGCGTAGGCAAGACCCAGGTCGCGCTGGAGTACGTACACCGCTTCATGGCCGACTACGACCTGGTCTGGTGGATATCCTCCGAGCAGACCGACGACGTGGTGGCCGGGCTCGCCGAGCTCGCCGTCCGGCTCGGCGCCCAGGGCGGCGACGACATGGCGGCCGCCTCCCAGGAGGCCGTGGACCTGCTGCGACGCGGTGTGCCCTCGGACCGCTGGCTGCTGGTCTTCGACAACGCCGACGATCCCGAACGGCTCAGGCGCTACTTCCCGCAGGGCGGCTCCGGACACATCCTGGTCACCTCCCGGAACCAGGCCTGGTCCCAGCACGGCGACGCACTGCCCGTCGACGTCTTCCTGCGCGAGGAGTCCATCGAGCACCTTCAGCGCCGGGCCCCTGGGCTGAGCGACGAGGACGCCTCCCAGGTGGCCACCGCGGTCGGTGACCTGCCGCTCGCCGTCGAACAGGCGGCGGCCTGGATCGCGGAGACCGCCACCCCGATCGACACCTATCTGGAACAGCTGGCGCAGCAGGCCCCCGAGGTCCTGGCGCTCAACCAGCCGGCCGGTTACCCGGAACCGGTCGCGGCGACCTGGAACATCTCCATCGAACGGCTCAAGGAGCGCTCGCCCGCCGCGGTGCGGCTGCTCCAGCTCTGCGCCTTCTTCGCGCCCGAGCCGATCTCGGGCAACCTCCTGTACAGCAAGGAGATGATCGAGGCACTGAAGCCGTACGACGCCTCGCTCCAGGAGAAGCTGGTGCTGGGCCGGGTCATCCGGGAGATCGGCCGGTTCGCCCTCGCCAAGGTCGACCAGGTCTCCAACTCCATCCAGGTGCACCGCCTCGTCCAGGCCGTCATCCGGGCACAGCTCAGCGAGGAGGAGCAGCGGGACGCCCGGCATGCCGTCCACCGCATCCTGGCGGGCGCCCGGCCCGATGACGACGAGCCGATCGACAACCCCTCGACCTGGCCGCAGTTCGCCACCATCTGGCCGCACCTCGTCCCGTCCGACGCCCGCAACTGCAAGGAGCCCGAGGCCCGCAGGCTGCTGATCGACCGGGTCCGCTATCTCTGGAAGCGAGGCGACTTCAGGACCGCGGCCGCCCTCGGCGAGGAATTGCGCGCCATCTGGAAGGAGACGCTGGGGGAGCGGGACATCCAGTACCTCTACCTCTGCTTCCACCTCGCCAACATCTACCGCTCGCGCGGCCGTTACGTGGAGGCGAGGGAGCTCGACGAGATCACCCTGGCGACGCAGCGGGAGGTCCTGGGCCCGGAGCATCCGCACACGTACATGAGCACCAGCAGTCTGGCGACGGACCTCGGCACGCTCGGTGAGTACACCATGGCGATCGAGCTGGCGACCGAGGCCACCGACGGGTTCAACCAGATCTTCCACGATTCGCATCCGAGGACCCTGGCAGCGGCCAACAACCTGGCGTTCACCCTGCGGTCCATCGGGCAGTACGCCAGGGCCAGGGAGATCGACCAGGACGTCCTCGACCGGCGGGTCGAGGTGCTCGGCCCGGAACACCCGTACAGCCTGTCCTCGGCCATGAACCTGGCCCGCGACCTGCGTGACGTCGGGCGGTACGAGGACTCCGTCGCCATCCTCAGCCGTACGTACGACAGCTACAAGGCCACGCTCGGCCGGGCCTTCCCCGGCACGCTGAGCGCGGCGAAGAGCCTGGCGGTCTCGCTGCGCAGGGCGGGCAGACTGGAGGACGCCCGCAGGCTCACGGTGGCCACCCGCGCCCGGTACCGGGCCAAGTACACCTCCGCCAACCCGGAATGGCTGGCCTGTGACCTCAATCTGGCGGCCGACCTGTTCGCGGCGGGCGAGGCGGCCGAGGCCAGGGACACCGCACAGGAGGTCGTCGACCAGTACATGAAGGTGCCGGGGGAGAAGCACCCGTACACCCTGGCCGCCCTGAACAACCTCGGCGTCTACCTGCTGGGGGCCGGCGCGGTGGAGGAGTCGGAGCAGGTACTGACCCGGGTGCTCGCGTCGATGAGGGACGTGTACGGGCAGGAGCACCCCAACACCCTGTTCTGCGTCATGAATCTGGCCAACGCGACGGCCGAGGGGGGCGATCTCGAACTCGTGCTGGAGACCGAACGGAAGGTGGCGGGACAGCTCAAGCACGTCCTCGGGGCGCACCACCCGGAGACCCTGGCCATGATGTCGAACACCGCGGTCACGCTCGACGCGATGGGGCGCAAGGACGAGGCCCTGCGGCTGCGGACGGAGATGACCGACGAGCTGACCCGGCAGCTCGGTGACGACCATCCGATGACCCGGATCGCCCGGGACGAGCGCCGGTTCGAGCGCGAACTGGAACCGACGGCGGTATGAGAGCGACCGGCACCGATTGCCGGTCCCTCTGAGCCGCGGGAGCGTCCGGCCGCCACCGGACGCTCCCGCCCTCCCGGGGCCGTGCCTCAGCCTGCGGTCGGCTCCAGCAGCCAGTTGAGGATCCTGGGCAGGGCGTGCAGCGCGTCGAAGTGCGCGGCCGTCGGTTCCACCACGACGGTGGAGTTCGGGATGCGCTCGGCCAGCCAGCGGGAGTGGCCCACCGGCGAGAAGACGTCCTTCTCGCCGTGCCACAGCATCACCGGACCCGTGATGTCCGCAGGATCGAACCCCCATGGATGGCTGAACGCGATCGCGTCGTCGATCCAGCCCCATGCCGAAGTGCGCAGCCCCTCACGGAAGTTGCGCAGCAGCATGGTGCGGACCCCGGCGTCGTTGACCACCATCCGGTCGGAGTCGGTCAGTTCCCGGCGCAGATCGTCGATGAGCCGGACCGGGTTCTTCCTGATCACCGCGGACCGTGAGATGAACGACTCCGCGAGCCCGTCCGGGTCGGCCACGGCGGTGGAGTACGCCAGCACATTGGAGGCGGCCATCCCGTCGAACCAGTCGAGACCGTCCGCGTCCCGGGGGGCAAGCCCGACCAGCGCGGCGGTACGCGTGACCCGCTCGGGCATCAGCGCGGCGCAGGCCAGGGCGTGCGGGGCGCCACCGGACCGGCCCACCACGGCGAACCGGTCGAGGCCGAGGTGGTCCGCGATGGCCCGTACGTCCTGAACGACATCGGCGACACAGCGGCCCGGCAGCCGGTCCGAGTCGCCGTAGCCCGGCCGGTCGTAGGTGATCAGCTGTGTCTTGCGCTGGTACAGCACCATGCCGCGCGGAGCCGGACCGAGCCTGCTGCCGGGCATTCCGTGCAGCAGGAAGACCGGTCTGCCGCGTGGATCCCCCAGACGCTCCACCACCAGCTGCCGCCCGTCCGTTGCGCGCACCCGACTACGCACTTGACGCCTCCTCCGTGTGGTGCGGGCACCGCGTGCCCAACTTTTCCCGCCCGGTTCGATGATGGCCCATCAGAGCACTTACCGGGACTGTGCGTCGGGAAACGGTGAGGACCGGGCTGGGGGCGCGGAGCCGTCCTTCCAGTGGGTGCCGGATCCGGGGAGGGTGGGTTCACGCCCGTTCTTGGGATGCGGCTCAGCGATACGGGTGGCATGCGCTCATCATCTCGGGATGTCTCGGTGTTCACACCCTGTCAATTCGTCACTCCTACCTTCCGGAAGCGTGCGACCCCGCCGCCGACCGGTGCCGGGCAAGTCACCACCTCCCCTGGAGTGACAAGTGGAACGTCGCAATTTCCTTCGTGGAGCAGTCATCGGCGGTTCGGCCGTGGCCTTCGGCGGAACCCTGATGCACGGGGCCGCCTACGCGGCCCCGGCCCAGCCCGGTTCCGGCCCCTACGGGGCACTGGGTGCCGCGGATGCCAACGGCGTACAGTTGCCTGCCGGGTTCGCCAGCAGGGTCATCGCCCGGTCCGGCCAGAAGGTCGGCTCCACCAACTACACCTGGCACAACGCCCCTGACGGCGGTGCCTGCTTCGCCGACGGCACCGGCTGGATCTACGTCTCCAACTCGGAGATCAATCCCTCCGGCGGCGCGAGCGCGGTCAAGTTCTCGTCGACCGGCGCGATCACCGGCGCGTACCGGATCCTCTCCAGCACCCGGCAGAACTGTGCGGGTGGCGCCACACCGTGGAACACCTGGCTCTCCTGCGAGGAGGTCAGCCTCGGGTACGTGTACGAGAGCGACCCGTGGGGTGTGAACGCGGCCGTCCGCCGGGACGCGATGGGCAGGTTCAAGCACGAGGCGGCCGCGGCCGACCCGGTCCGCAAGGTGATCTACCTGACCGAGGACGAGACCAGCGGCTGCTTCTACCGCTTCATCCCGGCGACCTGGGGCAACCTGTCCTCCGGCACGCTCCAGGTGCTGAAGGCCGGCACCGCCACCTCCGGCTCGTTCACCTGGGCGACCGTGCCGGACCCGGATGGCGCCCCGACCGTGACCCGTGACCAGGTCTCCGGCGCCAAGCGGTTCAACGGCGGTGAGGGCTGCCACTACTCGAACGACACCGTCTGGTTCACCACCAAGGGCGACAACCGGGTCTGGCAGGTCAACCTGGCCACGGACACCTACGAACTCGCCTACGACGACTCGCTGGTGGTGGGCGGCGGTGCCCCGCTGACCGGTGTCGACAACGTCACCGGCTCCGCCTCCGGTGACCTGTTCGTCGCCGAGGACGGCGGCAACATGGAGATCTGCATCATCACGCCCGACGACGTGGTGGCTCCCTTCCTGCGGATCACCGGCCAGTCCGCCTCCGAGATCACCGGACCGGCCTTCTCGCCCGACGGCAAGCGGCTGTACTTCTCCAGCCAGCGCGGTACGACCGGCAGCTCGTCCGCCGGCATCACGTACGAGGTGACCGGCCCCTTCCGGGCGTAGGCACCGCCCTGCTGGGCGCCGCCTCTGGACGGGGCGGTGCCCAGCGGCGTCCTGACCGCTGGGCCGTGGCACTCCGGTGTCCCCGCCGTCCGGCAGGAGCCCGGCTGTACGGCGTGATCCGACCGGGTCAGCCGGCCCAGACCTCGGCCTGGTCGGCCGGGACGGTGGTGGCGAGCTTCAGCTCCTTGCGGGCGGCGACCGTCTTGTCCGGGTCGATGCCGGTGAAGGCCCGGTCGTAGGAGAGGTAGAAGGCGTCCGTGTCACTGGCCGAGGCGGCCTTTTCCCACGCATCGGCGGTCTCCTCCAGCCGTGCACGGAGCTTGACGGTCTCCGGCTGCTGCATGCTCTTCAGAGCCTTGAGGTGGGTGCGGAGCGCGGCGGCAACGGCTTTGGCCTGCTTCTTGTAGCCGGTGAAGTCGCTCTCGACGTCATCCGCTTCGGGCTGGTTCATCCACAGGGCGTCGTAGACGGCGTTCGAACCCTTCAGGTACGCGAGCTGGTCGGCGTTCAGGGAATCGCTCTTCAGTGAACCGGAGAACGTGCCCGCTTCCTTGGAGTACGTGCAGCTCACGGCCCGATCGCCGGTCGCCCAGCTCCCCTTGGTGGGGTAGTAGTAGTAGACATCGACGCCCTTGGGCAGGGCCCAGGTGTCGGGGGTGAACCTCTGCGCCTCGACCGGGCATCGTTCGTCGGCGATCTGCGCGGTTCGGTTCGGTCCGCACCGGGGTACGCCGACTGCCCGTCGATCTTGAACTCACCGACGACCTGGCCCTCGTGCGGTTCCTTGCACGGCACGATCTCGACGCTGATCTCCTCGCTCTCGGGCGCGCCACTGTTCGGGTTGCAGCAGTCGCCGGTCGCGAGCGAGAAGACCGATCGCTGGCGAACCACCTTCTTGGCACCGGCCTTCGCGTCGTCGAGCGCTTCGGAGCACCCCACTGCTCCGACCGAGAGCAGGGCTATGGCAGCGGATATACCGCGCAGGGAACGGGACGTGACACCGAGAACCATGACGTGAGCATCCTCAAACGGAAGGGTTGTGAACAGATGTGCGCATCGTATGGCACGTCGGTGACAGTGCCGTGTGCAGACGCTTCGCCGCACTTCGCGGAGCCCGCTGCCCGGCGCGGCATCGAGGCGGGAGTCCTGGTCCCGGGAGTCCTGGTCCGTGGAGGAGGCGCACCGCGGCGGACCGCCGGGCACATCGTGGAGTGTCGGCGCCGAGGAGTGCTCCGGCGTCGTCCGCGCTTCGGGTATCGCACGAATGTTCGAAACTTGGTCTATGGTGGGGAGCGAGGGGGGGTGAGTGCGGATCGGTCCAGGAGGTGCGGATGCCAGGGTTCACGCATCTGCATACCGTTTCCGGGTTCTCCCTGCGATACGGGGCCTCGCACCCGGAGCGGCTGGCGGAGCGCGCCGCGGAGCGGGGGATGGACGCCCTCGCGCTGACCGATCGCGACACGCTCGCGGGTGCGGTCCGCTTTGCCAAGGCCTGCGAGAGGGCCGGGGTGCGGCCGCTCTTCGGAGTGGGGCTCGCGGTGGGGCCTGCGGCGGCGGAGCGTACGGGAGGGGACGGGCGTACGCATCGACTGCGCACCCCGGTCCGCGGGGGTGCCTTTGTCGATGAATCCGCACCCCGGGTCACCTTCCTCGCCCGGGACGGTGCGCAGGGCTGGGCGGAGCTGTGCTGTCTTGTCACCGCCGCCCATGCCTCCGCACCCGTGTCCGCCGGTGCCGGACAGCCCATGGTCGGCAGGGCCGAGCTGCCCGCCGAAGGGCTCACCGTGCTGCTCGGCCCCGATTCCGACGTCGGCAGGGCGCTGGCCGCGGGCCGCCCGGACCGGGCCGCCGTGCTGCTCGCGCCCTGGCGGGAGATCTACGGCGAGGACCTGCGCCTGGAAGCCGTCCACCACGGACGCGAAGGCACCGGCCCCGGATCGCTGCGGCTCGCCGCCCGTACCGTCGGCTTCGCCGCCGAGCAGGGGGTGCGGGCCGTGCTGACCAATGCCGTCCGGTACGCCGATGCCGGTCAGGGCCCGGTCGCCGATGTGCTCGACGCCGCCCGCAGGCTCGTCCCCGTCGATCCGCGCCGCGCCCCGCTCGACAGCGGTGAGCGCTGGCTCAAGGACGACCGTGCGATGCGGGAGACCGCCGAGCGGATCACTTTTGCCGCCGGACTCGGCCGCGATGCCGGAGCACGGCTGCTCGCGGAGACCCGGCGCACCGCCGACGCCTGCGTCGTCGACCCCGAGGGCGACCTCGGCCTCGGCACCGTCCACTTCCCCGAGCCGCACCTCGTCGGTGCGGGCCGCCGCACCGCCCAGCGCGTACTGGCCTCCCGCGCCGCCGCCGGAATGGTGCTGCGCGGCTACGACCGCAGGCGCGACTACTGGGAGCGGATGCACCAGGAACTGGACATCATCGCCTATCACGGCTTCGCCTCCTACTTCCTGACGGTCGCCCAGGTCGTCGATGACGTGAGGGAGATGAAGGTCAGGGTGGCTGCGCGCGGCTCCGGAGCCGGCTCGCTGGTCAACCACCTCCTGGGCATCGCCCACGCCGACCCCGTCGAGCACGGGCTGCTGATGGAGCGCTTCCTCTCCAAGCGCCGCTTCGTGCTGCCCGACATCGACATCGACGTCGAATCCGCCCGCCGGCTCGACGTCTACCGCACGATCATCGGGCGCTTCGGCGCCGAGCGGGTCGCGACCGTCGCCATGCCCGAGACCTACCGGGTGCGCCACGCCATCCGGGACGTCGGTGCCGCGCTCTCCATGAACCCGGCCGAGATCGACCGGCTCGCCAAGGCCTTCCCGCACATCAGGGCCCGCGACGCCCGCGCGGCCATGGAGGAGCTGCCCGAACTGCGCGAGGTGGCGCGGGAGAAGGAGAAGTACGGGCGGCTCTGGGAGCTGGTGGAGGCGTTGGACGCCCTGCCGCGCGGCATCGCCATGCACCCGTGCGGGGTGCTCCTCTCGGACGCCTCGCTGCTGCGCCGTACGCCTGTCGTGCCCACCAGCGGCGAAGGCCCCCATAGCCTTAAGGGCATGGGAGGTGCCCCCCTCCCGATGGCGCAGTTCGACAAGGAGGACGTGGAGGACCTCGGGCTGCTCAAGCTCGATGTGCTCGGCGTGCGGATGCAGTCGGCGATGGCGCACGCGATCACGGAGGTCAAGAGGGCCTCCGGCCAGGACGTGGACCTGGACGCCGTACCGCAGGGCGACCCGGAGACGTACCGGCTGATCAGGAGCGCCGAGACGCTGGGCTGCTTCCAGATCGAGTCGCCGGGGCAGCGCGATCTGATCGGCAGGCTCCAGCCCGCCACCTTCGACGATCTGGTGGTCGACATCTCGCTGTTTCGCCCCGGGCCGGTCGCCGCCGACATGGTGCGGCCGTTCATCGAGGCCCGGCACGGCCGTGCGCCCGTGCGCTATCCGCATCCCGATCTGGAAGGGCCGCTGCGCGAGACGTACGGGGTGGTCGTCTTCCATGAGCAGATCATCGAGATGATCGACATCATGACCGGCTGCGGCCGGGACGAGGCCGACCGGGTGCGGCGCGGGCTCTCCGACCCCGAACTGCAGGGCCGGATCAAGGCCGAGTTCGCCCAGCGGGCGGCGAGGAAGGGGTACGGAGCCGAAGTGATCGCCCGGACGTGGGAGATCATCGAGGCGTTCGGCTCGTACGGCTTCTGCAAGGCGCACGCGGTCGCCTTCGCCGTACCGACGTACCAGTCGGCGTGGCTCAAGGCGCACCACCCGGCAGCCTTCTACGCCGGGCTGCTCACCCATGACCCGGGGATGTATCCCAAGCGGCTGCTGCTCGCGGACGCGCGGCGGCGTGGTGTTCCGGTGCTGCCGTTGGATGTGAACCGGTCGGCGGCCACTCATCGAATCGAACTGGTGTCCGGTAAGGGGGAGGGCTCCAGGACGTGGGGGGTGCGGCTCGCGCTCTCGGACGTCCATGGCATCAGCGGGGCCGAGGTCGCCCGGATCGAGGCCGGGCAGCCCTACGCCTCGCTGCTGGACTTCTGGCAGCGGGCCAGGCCGGCGAAGCCGGTCGCCGAACGGCTGGCCCAGGTCGGCGCGCTGGACGCGTTCGGCGCCAACCGGCGCGATCTGCTGCTTCATCTGTCCGAACTGCACCGCGCCCAGCGGGGTGCGCGTTCCGGCGCCGCCGGTGCGCAGCTCCCGCTCGGCGACGGACACCGGACCGGCTCCATCGGGCTGCCCGACCTCAACGAGGCCGAACGCCTCAGCGCCGAGCTGGGCGTGCTGAGCATGGACGTCTCCCGCCATCTGATGGGTGATCACCACGCGTTCCTGAAGGAGCTCGGCGCGGTCTCCGCCAAGCGGCTGCGCGAGGCACGGCACGGGGAGACCGTGCTGGTCGCAGGCGCCAAGGCGGCCACGCAGACCCCGCCGATCCGCTCCGGCCGCCGGGTCGTCTTCACCACCCTGGACGACGGCACGGGCCTGGTCGACCTGGCCTTCTTCGACGACAGCCACGCCGCCTGCGCGCACACCGTCTTCCACTCCTGGCTGCTGCTGGTGCGCGGAGTGGTGCAACGGCGCGGACCGCGGAGTCTCAGCGTGGTCGGCGAGGCCGCCTGGAATCTGGCGGAACTGGCCGAGCTGCGGCGTACCGGCGGACTCGACGCGGTCGCGGCGCGACTGGCGCAGGCTCCGGCCGAAGAGGCTCCCGGGGGTGGTGACGGCGGTCGGCGCATCCAGATGCCCACGGGGTACGAGATGAACCCCTGGTCCGACCTCCAGCCGCCCGGCGAAGGAGTCGCCACCGGAAGGAAACTGTGGCACCAGAGCCCGGGGAGTGCGGGATGAGTGACGCCTACGAGGAGCCGGGCCTCCTGTATCTGCGGTTCCGCAAGGTCGGCGGCGGCCTCCCGGACAGTGCCGGTTACGCCGGGCTGCTCGCCCTGCTCGGTGCGTTCACCCCGATCGTGGAGGCGGTCGAGCCGGACGCCGCGCTCGTCGATGTGCGCGGTGCGCTGCGCTACTTCGGGCGGGATGTGAAGGGGCTGGCCTCGGTGATCCGGGTCCGTGCGCTCGCCCTGCACGGTGTGGACTGCGTGATCGGGGCGGCCGAGAACCCGATGCTGGCCCGGATGGCGGCGCGGCGGGCCGCGCCCGGTGCGACCTTCGTGGTGCCCGGAGGCGGGGGCGCCGCGTTCCTCGCGGCCGAGCCGGCCGCCGCGCTGGACGGCGTCGGGGCGGCGACCGCCCGCACCCTGTGCGGATACGGGCTCGACTCCGTCGGCCGGATCGCGGCGGCCCCGCTCGGCACCCTGCAGCGGATCACCGGCGTACGGACCGGGCGCGAACTGTGGGAGCGGGCGCACGGCATCGACCGTACGAGGGTCGAGCCGAACGCCGCCGCCCGGTCGGTCGCCGCCGAGCGGTCCTTCCCGCGCGACGAGCTGGACCGGGAGCGGCAGCGCCGCGCGCTCATGTCGCTCGCCGAGGAGCTGGGGGCCAGGATGCGCGGGGACGGGCAGGTGTGCCGGGGGCTCGTGGTCTCCGTGCGCAGTGCCGACCGGACCGGATACTCGACGCTGACCCGCAGCCGTACGCTCACGGAACCCACCGCCCACTCCGCGGCGCTCACCGGACTCGCGTACCGGATCCATGACTCGTTCGGGTTGCAGCGGGCCCGGGTGCGGGGGATCGGGCTGCGTGCGGAGGGGCTCATGGACCGCGAACGGGCCGCGCACCAGCTGTCGTTCGATCCGGTGGACGAGCGGGCGCGGCGGATCGAGGCGGTGGCGGACCGGTTGCGGGCCAGGTTCGGTCCGCAGGCGGTGATACCGGGCCGGCTCGCCGCCTGACCCATCGCCATATGGGGTGATCTGGAACTGGAGTGATGCCACGTCAGTTTTTACCGACGCGTAACTTCCCCCGTCACCTTACTCGCGCGTAATTTGGCATGAGCACATAGAACGTCGGTACAGAACTTGTGGTCCGGGCCGCAGGGCGCACAGACATCGCAACTCCCTTGAGCCGCAAGGAGACCACACGATGCTGCCCTGGACACGTGCGCCGCGCACCCCACGTGCGCGGAGAACCCTCGCCGCGCTGCTCCTCGCCGTCGCCGCAGTCGCCACCCCCACGGCCACTGCCGCTGCAGCCACCCCCACCGCCGTCACGGCCACCTCCCGTGGCTGGAACGACTACTCCTGCAAGCCCTCCGCAGCCCACCCCCGCCCCGTCGTCCTGGTCCACGGAACCTTCGGGAACTCGATCGACAACTGGCTGGTCCTCGCCCCCTACCTGGTCAACCGGGGCTACTGCGTCTACTCGCTCGACTACGGGCAACTGCCCGGCGTGCCGTTCTTCCACGGTCTCGGCCCGATCGACGAATCGGCCGGACAGCTCGCCGCCTTCGTCGACACGGTGCTCGCGTCCACCGGAGCGCCCAAGGCCGACATCGTCGGCCACTCCCAGGGCGGCATGATGCCGAACTACTACCTGAAGTTCCTCGGCGGGGCCCCCAAGGTGAACGCCATGATCGGGCTCGCACCCGACAACCACGGCACCACCCTCCTCGGCCTGACGAAACTGCTGCCGTACTTCCCGGGCGCGGAGGACCTGCTGAACGCCAACACACCCGGCCTCGCCGACCAGGTGGCGGGCTCCCCCTTCATCACCGAGCTCAACGCGGGCGGCGACACCGTGCCCGGAGTGCGCTACACCGTCATCGCGACCAGGTACGACGAGGTCGTGACCCCGTACCGCAGCCAGTACCTGGACGGGCCGAACGTACGCAACGTCCTGCTCCAGGACCTGTGCCCGATCGACCTCTCCGAGCATGTGGCGATCGGGACCATCGACCGGATCGCCTACCACGAGGTGGCGAACGCCCTGGACCCGGCGCACGCCACCCCGACCACCTGCGCCTCCGTCATCGGCTGAGGCTCTTCGTCCGGATCAGGCCTGACCGCCTCTCGTCCGGATCAGGCCTGAACCGCCTCTCAGCGTCCGTGCCGGGCCGCACTGCCGGACCGGCGACGGACCGAGGCGAACAGGGTGGCCGCGCCCACGGCGAGCGCGGTCGCACCGCCGATCGCGAGGTACGGGGTGCTGCCGTCGCCACCCGTCTCGGCGAGGCTCTCGCCCGCCGGGGCGGGGGTGGTGACGCTGTCCGGCTCGGGTGCGTTCGCCCCGGAAGGAGCGGCCCCGGATCCGGCCGCCGGAGCGGCCTCGGTGACCTTCGCACCCGTACCGGCGTCGTCGTCACCATGGCCGCCGTGCTCCACCGACGACTTCTCGGCGCCCCCGGCGATCTCCCGCTCGGTCGGCGCCGACGCGGCCGGCGCCGGGACCGCGCCGACCGATCCACTGCCGCTCGCGCCGCCGAACACCACATCGGAGCAGGCGTAGAACGCTTCGGGAGAGTCCGAACGCTGCCAGACGGTGTAGATCAGCTGCCGCCCCGAACGCTTCGGCACGGCGGCGTCGAAGACGTACGACCCGTTCTCCAGCTTCGGATCGGTGGCCGTGGCGAAGGGCTCGGCCTCCAGGTCCGACCACTTCAGGGGCTGCGTCGGGTCATAGCCGGCCTTGGTCAGATACAGCTCGAAGGAGCCCTTGTGCGGTGCGGTGGCCCGGAAGCGGAAGGTGTGGCTGCCCGCCGTCATCTGTGTCGACGGCCAGTCGGCGCGCGGCAGATCGAGCCCCTTGAACTTGTCGTTGGCCGCGCTGCACAGCTTGCCGTCCGGGATCAACTGCCGGTGATTTCCCGCCGCATTGGCGATGTTGACCCCGTTCCAGTCGTACAGCGCCTGCGTGCCGCCCGCCGCGACCGCGGCCACGCACGCCGCCGACTTCGGATGCTCGGGTCCCTCGGCGAAACAGGCCGAGACCCGGCTGACCGGATCCGTCAGCGAGCCGTGGGCGGCGGCCGGAGCCGCGGCGAGCGCGGTCAGCGCGAGCGGCGCCGCACCGAGCGCGACGATGGCGAAGGCCTTGCGGCGGGCGGTCCTGATGACGGACATGGTGGCGTTTCTCCTTCGGCGGTCCACGTCTGGGCGGGACAGAAGCTAGCCGCTCCCGGACCCGAAAACGGCTGCTGAGCGCGGTGACGGCGATCGTTATGACCGCCTTAAGGAACCGCTCAGCGGCGATTAAGAACAACGGGCCGTGGGGCGTGCCGGCCGCTGATCGACGTTGTCAGTGGCGGATGGCACGATCGGTTCATGACGACGATCGACTGGGATTCCGCAGCCGACTCCTTCGACGAGGAGCCCGACCACGGGCTGCTCGATCCGGTGGTGCGGCACGCCTGGGCGCAGCGGCTGGAGAGCTGGCTGCCCGGCGGGCGCTCCGAGGTGCTCGACCTGGGGTGCGGCACCGGAAGCCTCGCGCTGCTCGTCTCCGGGCAGGGGCACCGGGTCACCGCCGTCGACCGCTCGCCGCGCATGGTGGAGCAGGCGCGGGCCAAGCTCGCCGGGACGGGTACCGCGGTGATTCTCGGGGACGCGGCCCGACCACCGGTCGGCAAGCAGCAGTTCGATGTGATCATGGCGAGACACGTGGTGTTCCTGCTGCCCGATCCGGCGGCGGTTCTGCGCCACTGGTTCACCCTGCTGCGGCCCGGCGGGCGGCTGATCCTGATCGAAGGCGTCTGGGGCGGCGTCGGGCTCTCCGCCGAGCGGCTGACCGGACTGCTCTCGGATCTCACCGAACGCATCCACCACGAGCGGCTCTCCGGCGATCCGGCCCTGTGGGGCAAGCAGGTCGACGACGAGCGTTACGCCCTGGTGGCCCGCGCCGAGCCGCCGCACCGGCACACCGAGGTCGTCGATGTGCATCTGATCCTCCGCCGCGGCCCCGAGGTCCTGCTCGCCCGCCGGGCCGGTACGGGGTATGCGGACGGGCTGTTCAACGGCCCGTCCGGACACGTCGAGGACGGTGAGGACGTCCGCGAGGCGATGATCCGCGAGGCCGCCGAGGAGATCGGTGTCGAGCTGGGTCCGGACGAGCTGCGGGTCGCCCTGGTCATGCAGCACCGCGGCCCCGGCGCCAGCCCCAGGACCGGCTGGTTCTTCGAGGCGGAGTACGACCCGGCCCGCCCGCCGTACAACCGCGAACCGGACAAGTGCTCCGAGCTGGCGTGGTTCCCGCTGGACGCCCTTCCGGACGACATCGTCGCCTACTGCCGGGCGGGGCTCGACGGCTACCGCGCGGGGCAGCAGTTCCTGATCCACTGGCATGAGGACGGCGACACCGTGGCGTACCAGCCGCACGGCATCCACCGCGCCGTACCGCTGCCGGCCGGCGGGGCCCGCACCGGCGGGGTGCACCACATCGAGCTGTGGGTGCCCGATCTGCCGACGGCCGAGCAGGGGTGGGGCTGGCTGCTCGGCGAGCTGGGCCATCTCCCGTACCAGCGCTGGGAGAACGGGCGGAGCTGGCGGCGCGGCGACAGCTATGTGGTGGTCGAGCAGTCACCCGACCTGACGGCCGGGGCGCACGACCGCCGCCGCCCCGGCCTCAACCACCTGGCGTTCCACGTCCGGGACCGGGCCACCCTCGACGCACTGGTGGCCAGGGCCCCGGAGCACGGCTGGCGGCCGCTCTTCGCGGACCGCTACCCGCACGCGGGCGGCGACGGGCACATCGCCGCCTACCTGGAGGACGCGGCGGGGTACGAGGTGGAGCTGGTCGCCGGAATCCTTCAGGACCGCCCGGCGCCGGAGGAGACGGCGCCGCACACCGATGTATGGGCGCGGCGCCGCGACTAGGGCCTGTCCGGCCGTGATCCGGTGGACAGGCCCCCGGGCCGTGATCCGGCGGGCAGGCGCCGGGAGTTGTGGCTCTCGCTCACAGGGTGCGCTCAAGGCGGTCGGCCATCAGCCTGACGAAGCGCGACGGGTCGCCCAGTTCGCCGCCCTCGGCCAGCAGCGCCAGGTCGTGGAGGAGTTCGGCCGTCTCCTCCAGCCCGGTGCCGGTATCCTCACCGCGTCCGGCGTGCGCCTGCTTGAGGCCGCTGACCAGCGGGTGCTCGGGGTTGAGTTCGAGGATGCGCTTCACGTGCGGGACGGGCTGGCCCATCGCGCGGTACATGTTCTCCAGGGCCGGTGTCACATCGTGCGTGTCCGAGACGATGCAGGCGGGGGAGACGGTGAGGCGTGAGGAGAGCCGTACCTCCTTGACGGTCTCGCTCAGCCGGTCCGTCATCCAGGCGAGCAGATCCGCGTACTCCTGCTGGCGGTTCTCCCGCTCGGTCGCGGCCTCCTTCTTCTCCTCCTCGGTGCCGAGGTCGACCTCGCCCTTGGCGACGGACCGCAGCTTCTTGCCGTCGAACTCCGGCTCCGCCTCGACCCACACCTCGTCGACCGGATCGGTCAGCAGCAGCACCTCGACGCCCTTGGCCCGGAACGCCTCCATGTGCGGGGAGTTCTCGATGGACTGCCTGGACTCACCCGTGAGGTAGTAGATGTGCTCCTGGCCGTCCTTCATCCGCTCCACGTACTGCCGCAGAGTGGCCGGCTCGTCCTTGTCGTGGGTCGTGGCGAAGGAGGCGACCCCGAGGATGGCGTCGCGGTTCTCGAAGTCGCTCAGCAGCCCCTCCTTGAGGACGCGGCCGAACTCCCGCCAGAACGTGGCGTAGCGCTCCGGGTCGGCGGACATCATGTCCTTGACCGTCGACAGCACCTTCTTCGCCAGGCGCCGGTGCATCAGCTGGATCTGGCGGTCCTGCTGGAGGATCTCGCGCGACACATTGAGCGACAGGTCCTGCGCGTCGACGACGCCCTTGACGAAGCGCAGGTACGGCGGCATCAGCGCTTCGCAGTCGTCCATGATGAAGACGCGCTTCACATAGAGCTGGATGCCGCGCTTGTACCCCTGCATGAACAGGTCCTGGGGCGCGTGCGACGGGATGAAGAGCAGCGCCTGGTACTCGAACGTGCCCTCCGCCTGCAGCCGGATGGTTTCGAGCGGGGCGATCCAGTCGTGGCTGATGTGCTTGTACAGCTCGTGGTACTCGTCGTCCGTGACCTCGTCGCGCGAGCGCGCCCAGAGGGCCTTCATCGAGTTGAGGGTCTCGGGCTCGCGCGGGGCGTCGTCGGACGCCGCGTCCGTGCCCGCGGCGTCCGCGTCCGGGGTCTCCGGGACCATCCTGACGGGCCAGGTGATGAAGTCCGAGTACCGCTTGACGATCTCCCTGATCTTCCAGGGAGAGGTGTAGTCGTAGAGCCGGTCATCGGTGTCCTCCGGCTTGAGCCGGAGCGTGACCGCGGTGCCCTGGGGAGCGCCGTCGACGGTCTCGATCGTGTACGTGCCCTCGCCGCTCGACGTCCAGCGGGTGCCCCGGCTCTCGCCCGCGCGCCGGGTCACCAGCGTGACCTCGTCGGCCACCATGAAGCTGGAGTAGAACCCGACTCCGAACTGGCCGATCAGTCCTTCGGCCGCGGCGCTGTCCTCGGCATCCTTGAGTTCCCGCAGGAACTTCGCGGTGCCCGAGTTCGCGATGGTCCCGATGAGCTGGACCACTTCTTCGTGCGACATCCCGATGCCGTTGTCCCGCACGGTCAGCGTACGGGCCTGCCGGTCGGTCTCGATGTCGATGTGCAGGTCGGACACGTCCGCGCCGAGAGAGTCGTCGCGGAGCGCTTCGAGCCGCAACTTGTCGAGGGCGTCGGAGGCGTTGGAGACGAGTTCGCGCAGGAACACGTCCTTGTTCGAGTAGATCGAGTGGATCATCATCTGCAGAAGCTGGCGGGCTTCCACCTGAAACTCGAACGTCTCAGTGGGCATAATCCGTGATTCCTTCTCAGGTCACCGGGTGAGGAACTGGCCTGAGAACTCTAGATCAGCCGGGCTCCGGCGGGAGGGCCGACGCTGTCGGCCGGGGCGCGCCTCTGCCTCCGTCAGGCCAGCAGCGACGCCAGGCCCTCCGCGCGGGCCAGGAGCTCCAGCTCGTCCAGCGCCCGCAGGGCCGCCCCGGCCGCCGCCGGATCGCGTGCGGCGAGACCGCTCTCCTCGAACTCGTCCTCGTCCAGCCGGAGTACGGACGAGCCGTCCGCCGACACCCACAGATCGAGATCCAGGTCCTCGACCAGAAGCCCGCCGTCCCGCAGCACGGCGGGACGGGTGATGTCGCAGTACCAGCCCTTGAGCTCGCCCGCGCCGGTATGGACCTCCTTGACGGCGAACCAGCGGTCGCGCCAGTAGTGCTCGGTGAACACATCGCCGGGCTCGAACCGTACGAAGCCGAAGTCACGCACGCCCGGAGCGGCCCACGGGGCCGTCACCGTCAGCCGGACGCCGTCGTCGCGTACCACCGTCGCCGGGTAGCTGATCTTCGTCCGGCCTGCCTTGACCAGGGTGACCTCAACCGAGCTCGCGGACATACCGCACCTCCGTGGCGCAGACCTCGTAGCCGAACCATCGGTTGACCGCCAGCATCGGGCCGTTGTCCGCGTCATTGCCGGTGTACGCGTCCGTGTACCCGGCGGCGCGCGCCCGGTGCAGCGAGTCGTTCTTCGCGAGCCTGGCAAGGCCCCGGTTGCGGTAGGCCCGGCGGGTTCCGGTCATCCCCGACATGTAGCGGGTCAGACCGTCGGTCCGTGCCGCGCTGAACGCCGCCACCTCCCCGTCGACCAGCACGACCGACGTCAGCTCGTGGTCGAGTGCCGGATGGCGCCAGGTCTCACCCAGCCAGTCCTCGTAGTCGGACAGCTCGGCCGGGATGTCGCTCGGCTCGTCCGCCGTGGTCTCGGCGTCCGCCTCGAACACCGGGCGCGGGTCGTCCGCGAAATCCGCCGCGGTACGCAGCTCGACGCCCGCGGGGAGCTGCTGACGGGGCGGCAGCGTGCCGCCCGCGAGATCGAGGTGGAGGAAGTGCGCCGAGCGGCTCGGCGCATAGCCGCGCTTCTCGGCGAAGGCACGGTTCGACGCTGTGTCGAGCACCCAGGTGTAGAGCGCGAGCGCGCCCTCCCGCGCCAGATACTCCTCGGCCGTGCCCAGCAGCAGCCCGCCCGCCCCGCGCCCCGTGCGGTCCGGATGTGTGTACGGATTGCAGAATGCCTGGCCGGGCTCGGTGCTGTCGTGGGCGAGACCGACCTGAGCGGTCCCGATGAGCTCCCCGTCCTCCTCGGCGACCAGCAGCCGGTAGCGCTTGGCGGGATGAGCGGAGGCCAGGTCGAAGGCGACCTGCTCGGGAGTCGTCACCATGAAGGGCAGTGCGGCACGCCGGACCCGTACCCAGGCCTCCGCGTCGGCGGGCAGGAAGTCGCGAACCAGGACAGTCATGGGCCGGACGTTACGCGTAGGACCGCACGGGGCGCCCCTGATTTTCCGGCGGTGGGGGACAATCGGCGCGTGACCTTGAAGATCGCCATTGACCCGGACGCCGGTGCCGCCCCGTACGAGCAGCTGCGCACGCAGATCTCCGAACTGGCCCGCTCCGGCGCGCTCCCCGTCGGTTTCAGACTTCCGACCGTACGCGGCTTCGCCGAGGAGCTCGGCCTCGCCGCGAACACCGTCGCCAAGGCGTACCGGGCGCTGGAGACCGACGGGGTGATCGAGACCCGTGGCCGCAACGGCACGTTCATCGCCGCTGCCGGTGATGCGGCGGACCGTCACGCGGCGGCCGCGGCGCAGGAGTACGCGGAGCAGGCCCGGCGGCTGGGCCTGTCCCGGGCCGAGGCGCTGTCCCTGGCCGAGGACGCGGTGCGGGCGGCGTACGGGGTGCGGTGAGCGGGGGCCGGACCGTCCGGCGTGCGGGTTGCCTCAAGCGCTGGGCGGACTGGAATTCCGGCCCGTACGGCACTTGAGGACACACTTGAGGACACAACTGCCGGGATCAGAGATACAGCCCCGCGTCCGCGCCGGAATCCTGTTTCGGCACCGATGCGGGACCGCTGCCGCGCCGCAGCGCGTACAGCTCGGCGAGCGTGGCGCCCTCGCGGCCGACCCCCTGCTCCGTGCCCAGCCAGGACACCGCCTCCCTGCGGGTCAGTGAGCCCACCTCGATCCTGGCGAGGCAGCGGCCGGGCCTGACCACGGCCGGGTGGAGCCGCTCCAGGTCCTCGTTGGTGGTGACGCCCACCAGCACATTGCGGCCCTGGCCCAGCAGCCCGTCGGTGAGGTTCAGCAGCCGCGACAGGGCCTGGCCCGCCGTGTGCTTGGCCTCGCCGCGGATCAACTCGTCGCAGTCCTCCAGGAGCAGCAGCCGCCAGCGGCCCTTCGCCGTGCCGTCGTCCTCGCCGATCGCGATGTCCATCAGATAGCCGACGTCGTTGAAGAGCCGCTCCGGATCGAGCACGCAGTCGACCTGGCACCAGTCCCGCCACGAGCGCGCGAGCGTGCGCAGTGCGGAGGTCTTGCCGGTGCCGGGCGGGCCGTGCAGCAGGAGCAGCCGGCCGGCGATGTCGTCGGGTGTGACCTTCATCAGCCGGCCCATGGCATCGGCCACCGGTGCCGTGTAGTTGCTTCGGACCTCGTCCCAGGTGCCGGCGGCGATCTGCCGGGTGGTGCGGTACGGGCCGCGGCGCGGGGACACGTACCAGAAGCCCATCGTCACGTTCTCGGGCTGTGGTTCGGGTTCGTCCTGGGCGCCGTCCGTCGCCTGGCCGAGGATCTTCTGCGCCAGCTCCGGGCTGGTCGCGGTGACCGTGACATCGGCGCCGCGGTTCCACCGCGAGACGAGCAGCGTCCAGCCCTCGCCCTCGGCGAGCGTGGCGCTGCGGTCGTCGTCGCGGGCGGCGCGCAGCACCTTGGCGGCCGGGGGAAGCAGCGTGGCCCCGGCCTTGACGCGGTCGAGCGAGGAGCTGTGCGAATACGGCTGCTCGCCCGTCGCGAAGCGGCCGAGGAACAGCGCGTCGACGACGTCGGACGGGGAATCGCTGTCGTCGACGGTGAGCCGGATCGGCAGAGCGGACTCAGGGTTGGCAGACATGGTGCCCATGATCCGGCAAGGGGGCATCCGGTGCACCCAGGTTTCGACACCTTCCTCCCGCTCCCGGCGGGCGCACTACGGACATGACACGACTTCAGGGGGGCGCACAGGAGAACTCATTGGAGCATTTTGGCATGGACACTTCCGGTGGTGGGGCCGGTGCTGCTACCACGGACACGGCAGACCGGGCGGAGATCCCGCCGGTCGGTCCAAGGGAGGTTCCATGAAAATGTCCAGACTCGTGGCGTTCTCGTCCTCGCTCCTGCTCGGTGCCGTGCTCGCTCTGACCGGAGCGGCCACCGCCAACGCCGCGTCGTCCGTCCAGGCCGTCGACTATGTCGCTCTCGGCGACTCGTACTCCTCGGGGGTCGGATCCGGCAGCTACGACAGCGCCAGCGGTGACTGCAAGCGCAGCACCAAGGCCTATCCCAAGCTCTGGGCCGCCGCCAACGCCCCCTCTTCCTTCGCCTTCACCGCCTGCTCGGGCGCCCGTACGGGTGATGTCACGGCCGGTCAGCTCGGCCCCCTCAGCTCCTCGACCGACCTCGTCTCCATCTCCATCGGCGGCAACGACGCGGGCTTCGCCGACGTCATGACCACCTGTGTCATCTCGTCGGAGGCCACCTGCCTCAGTCGGATCGCCACGGCCCGCAGTTATGTCGACACCACCCTGCCCGGCAACCTCGACTCGGTGTACTCGGCGATCCGTGCCAAGGCGCCGTCCGCGCGTGTCGTCGTCATCGGCTACCCGCGCTTCTACAAGATCGGCGGCAGCTGCATCGTCGGTCTGAGCGACAAGGTGCGCACCGCGATCAACGGTGCCGCCGACTACCTCAACACGGCGACCGCCAAGCGCGCCGCCGACCACGGCTTCACCTTCGCCGACGTCACGGGCCGGTTCACCGGCCACGAGATCTGCTCCGGCGACGCCTGGCTGCACAGCGTCAACTGGCTCAACATCGGTGAGTCCTACCACCCCACCGCCGCCGGACAGTCGGGCGGCTACCTGCCCGCCTTCGCCTCGGCCGCCTGACCCCCCACCCCGTACATGAGCCGGGCCCGTTCAGCCGTCTGACGGGTAGGAGGCCCCGTACGCAGGGGTCTCCGTCCGGCAGTCCACCGCTCCATTGCGGGCGAACCACTTCCGATCTGTCCAACTCGCCCTGGAATCGGGTGGATTCAGGGAGTGGTCGTCAACCTCCGTATGTGTGTGCTGAATCCTGCGACCGGGATACACGAGTGTCGTCGCGGGGTGATAGGGTTAACCTGCCCGGGCCGGGTGCCCTCGTACGGGTGGGGAGTGACATGGAACAGATAGCGATGCGCAGCAGGCCGCGAGTGCCTGCCATTACTTGTGGGAGCAGTGCGACCAGTTCGCGCCTCGACCGCCATCTCGCGGTGCTCGGCGGCCCTGCCGTCCCGCAGCGGGAGGCCGCGGAGGCGACGCTGCTGATGCGCGAGCTCACCTCGCGCGATGCCGCCCACAGCCGGCGGAGCAAGAGCGCGCGGGTCTCCCTCTTCGCGCCGCTGCGGCGACTGCGACGCTCGCTCTTCGGCAGCCGCCACTGACCCGACGGCCCGTCACGACCGTATATCGGTCCACCGCCCGGGCTCCCCGGCCAGGGTCCGTCGCCCAGGTCCCCCCGCTCGGGACCGATCGGGCGATCACACCGTCCCGGCGCCGCGCTGCTGTCTGCTCTCCCCTCCCCCCCCCCAGGGCCCGCAGCAGCGCTTCGGTGTGTTCGCCGGGCGCGGCACACGGTGATGGTCACTCACCGCCGCGCGCATAACGGCGTATGGCCAGCGGCACGAACACCGCGAGGAGCGCCGCCGACCAGGCGAGCGTCCCCGCCACCGGGTGGGCGACCGGCCAGGCGGCGTCGGCGGCCGGGGACGCGTTGCCGAACAGTTCACGGGTGGCCGAGGCCATGGCGCTGATCGGGTTCCACTCCGCGACCGTCCGCAGCCAGCCCGGCAGATTGTCGGTCGGGATGTACGCACTCGACAGCAGCGGCAGGACGAACGTGGCGCTGCCCAGCTGGCCGGCCACCTCCTCGTTGCGGATCAGCAGCCCCAGCCAGCACCCCAGCCACGACGTGGCGAACCGGAGGAGCAGCAGCAGTCCGAGGGCTCCCAGGGCGGCGAGCGGGCTGCCCTCGATCCGCCAGCCGACCGCGAGTCCTACCAGGATCAGCGGAATCATGCCGACGGCCGTGGTCAGCAGATCGGCGGCGGTCTGGCCGAACGGCACGGCGAACCGGCTCATCGGCAGCGTACGGAACCGGTCCATCACCCCGCGGTCGCAGTCCTGCGAGGCCTGGAACATCCCGGTCATGATGCCGCCCGCCGCCGTCGCCGCCAGCAGGCCCGGCACCAGGAACGCGCGGTACTCGCGGCCGGGCACGGCCAGGGCGCTGCCGAACACGTAGCCGAAGAACAGCAGCATCGTGATCGGCATGGTCTGGGTCAGGATCACCACGCCCGGCGCTGTTTTGATCCGCAGCAGATGGCGGCCCAGCACGGCCAGGGCGTCGGTGACCGGGGTGCTCGCGGCGGCCGCGGCGGGCCGCTCGTGGATCAAAGTGGTACCGCTCATGCTGCCGTCTCCTTCAGGGGCGGGGAGGTGCGGCCGTCGCCGCGGTCGGTCAGGCGGAGGAAGACCTCGTCGAGCGTCGGCGGGCGCAGGCTCGCGTCGATCAGCGGTATGCCCGCCGCGTCGAGTTCGCGGACGATACGGGGGAGGGTGAGCGTGGTGTCGGTCGTGACGGCGCCCACGGCGCGGCGCTCGTGGTCGAACACCGGTTCCGCGCCGGTGAGCCGGTCGAGCACGCCTGCTGCCGGGACCAGCGACGACTCGTGGGCGACGACCACTTCGGCGTAACTGCCGATGCGGGCCTTCAGCTCGGCGGGGGTGCCGCGGTGGGCGGCCCGGCCCCGGTCGATCAGCACGATGTCGTCGGCCAGTTGGTCCGCCTCCTCCAGATACTGCGTGGTGAGCAGGACGGTCGTGCCCCGGCCGGCCAGTTCGCGCACCGCCGCCCAGATCTGGTTGCGGCTGTGCGGGTCGAGTCCGGTGGTCGGCTCGTCCAGGAAGAGCACCCTCGGCCGGGTCAGCAGGCTGGCGGCGAGGTCGAGGCGGCGGTGCATGCCGCCGGAGTAGGTGCGGGTCGGGCGGTCGGCGACGTCGGTCAGCTCGAAGCGTTCCAGGAGCTCGTCGGCGCGTGTGCGCGCGGCCTCGCCGCGGAACCGGAGCAGCTTGGCGAAGAGCCGCAGGTTCTGCCGGCCGGACAGCTCGCCGTCGACCGAGGCGTTCTGCCCGGTGACGCCGATCGCCGCGCGCACCGCGGCCGCCTCGCGCACCACGTCGTGGCCCGCGATCCGGGCGCTGCCGCCGTCCGGGGCCGTCAGTGTGGTGAGCACCCGGACAGCGGTGGTCTTGCCCGCGCCGTTCGGACCCAGCACTCCGCAGACGGTGCCCTCGGCAACCGCGAGATCGAGCCCGCGCAGCGCGTGGACATCGCCGTATCGCTTCTCCAGACCTTCACTAAGTACAGCGTACGTAGTTTCCATGCAGCCCACCGTACCGCACTACGTACGGTGTACGTAACTAGGATGGAGGAAGAGGTGATGATCAATGGTGGGGCGACCCGCTGTACCCGAAGTGATCTGGGCGCGCCCCGAGCGCGCGGGCCGCGGCCCCAGGCCCGCGTTCAGCCGCGCCGACATCGCGGCAGCCGCCGTCCGCATCGCCGATGCGGAGGGCTTCGACGCGGTGTCCATGCGGAAGGTCGCGGCGGAGCTCGGCTGCGGCACGATGTCGCTCTACAACTACGTGCCACGCAAGGAAGACCTGTACGAGCTGATGCTCGACGCGGTCAGCGGTGGCTACGAGTTCCCGGAGCCGTCCGGCGACTGGCGTGCCGATCTCATCGCGCTGGCCCATCAGGCCCGCGCGATGATGCACCGCCACACCTGGGTGCCGCGGCTCATGTCACCCGTGTACGGCTTCAGTCCGAACGCGCTGCGGTATCTGGAGTACACACTCAGCTGCCTGGACGGGGTCGACGCACGGTTCGGCGAGAAGATGGAACTCATCGCCATGGTCAACGGCGTGGTGACCACCTATGTCGCCAACGAGATCGCCACGGCGGAGCGCAGCCGGTCGCTGCCCTGGTCCGAGGAGCAGGAGCACGCCGCGCGCACCGGCTATCTGATCAGCCAGATCGCGACCGGGAAGTATCCGCGGATGGCGGCGGGATTCGCCGAGGACCCCGGGCCGATCGATCTGGACGGGGTCTTCGACCGGGCACTGCACCGGGTACTGGACTCGTTCGACCGGTAGCGCGGATGCGCCCCGATGCCGTCACAGCAGCGCGAACTGCCCGTCCGGGCCCTCCTCCTGGTGGTCGAGCACCGACGCGGGCCGCCGGGCCGTCGCCGCGACCGGCAGGACACCGGCCGCCCGCAGATCACCGGTGGTGAGCTGGGATCCGTCGGCCAACGCCTGTTGTCGGGGCCGCAGTTCGGCGAGCAGTGCCAGCACGGTGATCAGTTCCAGCAGCTCCGAGGTCCACTCCTGGGGCCAGTCCCGGGGCCGTATCGCTTCCAGCCCGTCCGCCCCGACCGCCGCTGTCCGCCGCTCGAACCACAGCTCCAGCATCCCTGTCCCGCCCACCCGGAACTCCCAGGCCCCCGCCGGTACCGGCGAAATGCGTCCCGTACCCAGCAGGAGCGCCTCGTCATCGGAGTCGTACTCCAGCGTCCCCGGCGCGGCCGGTACCGCGGCCCGCACATAGGGGCGCCGCCCGCCGGGCAGCCGCGGGCGCTCCCCGCCACGGGCGCCGCGCAGCTGCAGCCGCAACAGTTCCCGGCCCAGCTCCACCCCGGCCCACCATCGTTCGGTGTCGGCGGGCAGCGGCACGACACACCCTGCGGGGGAGTGTCGGGCCGCCGTGACGATCCACGCCAGCACGGACTCCGCGGTGACCGCGTCCCCGTGCCGGGCGCGCAGCAGCCCGAGCAGACCGGGCGCCAGATTGGGTTCCAGTCCACCGGGCCGCCGGAAAAGCGGCCGGATCCGGCCGGGGCGGCCGGCCGGGGAGTGGCCGTCGGGCAGCAGCGCCGTCACGGAGAGGGCGGGACCGGCGTCCTGCGGTACGTACCCGTGCTCGACGGCGAACAGTTGGTGGCTGTCGGCGACCCGCCACAGCTCCGGGCGGGCGGCGTCGATCAGCCGGTGGTCGGGGATCAGCCACTGCTCGTCGAACGGGCCGTGCAGGATCCGTACCGGCTCGGGGCACGGGCCGGACTCCCGGGCGAACCGGGCCGTGGAGGTGGACTGTCCGGGCAGCGCCGCGACCGGAGTCTGCGGGGTACGGGAACGGGTGGGCCGGAAGAGCAGTTCGCGCTCGGCGGCCTCCGCCCGCACCAGCCGCTCCCAACGGGCCCTGAGCGAACCGGAATCCGGGGCGGTCACCCAGGCGCGCCCGGTCCGCAGAGGCCGCACCGACCACGGCATGAGGTCGTCGAGCAGCGGGATGTCCTCGTCCCCGCCGGTTCCGGCCGCCGCCCGTGCTGCCACCGTGTCGTCCTCCCCGTCGCCACGCCGCCCCCGGCATCGTAACGGCGCCGCAGGGCGGCCGTCAGTGCGCTTCCACCGTCACCGAGAAGGAGAAGCGGTCGCCCCGGTAGCGGATCTGCGCCACATCCACCACCCGGCCGCTCTCGTCGTACGTCACGCCCGTGTAGAACAGGATCGGGCTCAGCAGCGGCACCTGTAGGAGTTCGGCGGTGGCCGGGTCGGCGAGGCGCGCCTCGACCGTGTCGGTGATGCGCGCGATCCGGACGCCGACCCGGTCGCGCAGCACCTTGGTCATCGGCCAGCGTTCGAGATCGGCCACGTCGAGCCGGGCCGCGACCTCGGGATGCACCGCGTTCTCCGCCCAGTTGGTGGGCTCGTCGCCGTCCCCGTCATGGCGCAGCCTGCGGTAGCTGACGACCTCGGCGCAGTCGGGGAAGTACTCGGTGAGATCGCCGGGCACGGCGACCGGGCCGTGGCCGAGGACCGAGGTCCGCTCGCCCGACTGCTGGGCCACGATCGCATCGATCGAGCCCAGCAGCCGGACCGGTGAGACCCGGCGGGCGCGCGGCTCGATGAACGTGCCGCGCCGCCGGTGCCTGCTGATCAGCCCCTCCGTCTCCAGCTCCTTGAGCGCCTGGCGCATCGTCAGGACGCTGACGCCGTAGTGCGCGGCGAGCTGCTCCTCGGTCGGCAGCCGCGCCGAGGCGTCCTTGGCGCGGCCCAGTATCGAGGCGCGCAACGACTGCGAGACCTGATACCACAGCGGCAGTTTGCGGTTCAGGACCAGCGAATCGGGGGCGAAGGCATGCCCCTGGGACATCTTGGGCATCTGAGGCACCTGGGTCACCTGGTCTCTCCGTACTGCGGCACAGCGGACGCGACGACGCGGGGCCGAGAATCGGCGTCGTTGCCTACGGCCTGAAGTTGCGGCTCAGACCCTGCCACACGTCGTCGTAGCCACGCTGCAGATGGCCGGCGCCCGCCGCCTGTCCGGTCGCCGTCACCGGCCAGCGGGTCTCGAACATGAAGGCCAGACCGTCGTCGATCTTCTGCGGCTTCAGCTCGGCCTCGCTCGCCCGGTCGAAGGTCTCCCGGTCCGGGCCGTGCGCCGACATCATGTTGTGCAGCGAGCCGCCGCCGGGGACGAAGCCGCCCTTGCCGGCCGTCTTCGCGTCGTACGCGCCCTCGATCAGGCCCATGTACTCGCTCATCACATTGCGGTGGAAGTACGGCGGCCGGAAGGTGTCCTCGCCGACCAGCCAGCGCGGCGCGAAGACAACGAAGTCGACACCGGCCAGGCCGGGGGTGTCGGACGGCGAGGTCAGCACCGTGAAGATCGACGGGTCGGGGTGGTCGTAGCTGATCGAGCCGATGACATTGAAACGGCGCAGGTCGTAGACGTACGGAGTGTGGTTGCCGTGCCAGGCGACCACATCGAGGGGCGAGTGGTCGTAGGTCGCGGACCAGAGGTTCCCGCAGAACTTGTTGACCACCTCCACCGGGCGGTCCTCGTCCTCGTACGCGGCGACGGGGGCGAGGAAGTCCCGGGCGTTGGCGAGGCCGTTGGCGCCGATCGGGCCGAGGTCGGGGAGGGTGAACGGCTGTCCGTAGTTCTCGCAGACATAGCCGCGGGCGGTGTCGTCGAGCAGCTCCACGCGGAAGCGGACGCCGCGCGGGATCAGCGCGATGTGCCCGGGTTCGGCGCGCAGCAGGCCCAGTTCGGTACGGAGCAGCAGGCCGCCCCGCTCGGGGACGATCAGCAGCTCGCCGTCGGAGTCGCTGAACACCCGGTCGGTCATGGACGCGTCGGCGTGGTAGAGGTGCACGGCCATGCCGGTGCGCTGGGTGGCGTCGCCGTTGCCGCCGAGGGTCCACAGGCCGGCCAGGAAGTCCGTACCGGCCGCGGGCTCGGGGAGCGGGTCCCAGCGCAGCCGGTTGGGGTCGGGCACGGATTCGGTGAAGGGGGCGGTCCGGATCGTGCCGTTGTCGATACGGGTGAACGGCGGGTGAGCGGCCGACGGGCGGATCCGGTAGAGCCAGGAACGGTGGTTGTGTGCCCGCGGTTCGGTGAAGGCCGAGCCGCTCAGCTGCTCCGCGTAGAGCCCGAGGGGGGCGCGCTGAGGTGAGTTGCGGCCGTGCGGCAGGGCCCCCGGCACCGCCTCCGAGCTGTGCTGATTGCCGAACCCGGCGGAATGCTCAAGCCCTTCCGCCGTCTTCCTCGCCTGCTCGATGCCGCTCATGTGCGCTCCCGGTGCCGAAGGAATCCTATGGGCAACCGTAGGAATCGGAGCCGGGCGCGTCAACGGCATTCGTGGCGCATAGGGGGTTCCAAAAGTTGAACAATGCTCTACTCTCCCGCTCATGTCGTGGACACGAAGACTTCTGGTGGTCCTGGCGGCGCTCGCCGTCGCCCTCCTCGCGGCTCCGGCCGCCCAGGCGCACGAGGAACGTCCGGTCACTTTGCCCGACGGAACCGGCAGCGTTCCCGTGTACCGCACCGGCGAACCGGATCTGCTGGTCTGCAAGAGCGACCGGGCGGACTTCGAGCGCCGGATATCCGGATTCCCGGACGCGCTGCGGGACCGGAACCTGAAGCTCTTCGAGCGCTGCCTCAAATCCGGCTACCGCCACCTGCAGCAGGCCGTCGACGCGGTCGGCAGGCCCGGCATGAACATCGCGATCCTGCCCGGCCTGTACGAGGAGGAGCCCTCGCGGCCGAGGCCGGCGGGGGAGTGCGCCAGGCTGAAGGCACCCGATTCGAAGCTCGGCTACCAGATCCTGACCTACGCGCAGCAGAAGCGGTGCCCGCACAACCAGAACCTGGTGGCGATCCTCGGCAAGAAGAACCTCCAGATCGAGGGAACGGGCGCCGAACGCACGGATGTCGTCATCGACGCCACGTACCAGAAGCTCAACGCGATCCGCGCGGACGGCTCCGACGGCATCTACTTCAGGAACTTCACCGCCCAGCGCACCACGTTCAACTCCCTCTACGTGCTGGCCCAGGACGGCTTCGTCATCGACGACGTACTCACCCGGTGGAACGACGAGTACGGCTTCCTGACCTTCGCGAGCGACCACGGGCTCTACAAGAACTGCGAGTCGTACGGAAACGGCGACTCCGGCATCTACCCCGGCAGTGCGTCCGACATCAACGACGGATACGGCTACGAGGTACCGCGCTACTCGATCGAGATCACCGGCTGCCGCAGCCACCACAACATGGTCGGCTACTCCGGCACCGCGGGCGACTCCGTTTATGTCCACGACAACGAGTTCGACCACAACATGGGCGGCGCCTCGATGGACAGCGCCTTCCCCGGCCACCCCGGACTGCCGCAGAACCACGCCCGCTTCGAACGCAACCTGATCCACGACAACAACGCCGACTACTACCCGTACGTCGCCGACGGCACCTGCGCCAAGCCGCCCGTGGACCGCGGCTACGAGAACGGGGTCGTCTGCCCGCAGATCTCCATGCCGCCGGGCACCGGCATCATCACCGCGGGCGGCAACTGGAACCTGTACGAGAACAACTGGATCTACGGACAGCAGCGCGCCGCATTCTTCCTGACCGCCGTCCCCGCCTTCATCCGCGGTGAGAACGCACTGTCCGAGCAGACCGACACCTCCCACCACAACCGCTACGCGGACAACCACCTCGGCACGGACAAGGCGGGCAACTCCCGGCCCAACCGCACCGACGTGTGGTGGGACGGGCAGGGCGAGGGCAACTGCTGGCAGTCCGACACCGGGCCGTCCTCGCCGCGCGCCCTGCCCACCTGCGGGTCCGAGCGCGGCGCCGTGTCCGGACGCACCGACCGGCTCGTCGGCGAACCGGTCAAACTCGCCCAACTGCTGGTCTGCGCCGACTACAACGTGCAGGCGCGACGGCTGCCGGCCGGCTGCGACTGGTACGGGGCACGAGGCATCGAGCGCATCGAGGTACAGGTGGCGCTGGCGGTGGCGGTGGTGCTCGCGCTGGTCGGCGGGGTGCTGTGGTGGCGCAGGCTGCGCGGCAGCGGGCTCGCCACCGCGGCCACGGTGCTGGGCGCGATCGGCCTCGGACTGGATGTGGCCGGATCGACGACGGGGCTGACCTCCTCCTGTCTCCCCGCGCTGGCGCTGCTGCTGATGGGGGTCTGGTGGACCGTGACCGGGCTGGTGCTGCGGGGCGAGCGGCCCTGGCTGGGCTGGACCACGGTGGTCCTGGGTGCGCTCACCCTCCTCGACGCCGTCGACAAGGCCGTGTTCATGATCCCGTGGATTCCGCTCAGCCCGGCCTGGGTGCGTGGACTCCTCGGTGTGATCTGGGTGGTCTGGGCCGTGGTGGCCGCCGCCCGGCACGGCGAGCGGGGTGAGGTCTCGGGCGTGGACACGGCCGCCTACCCGGCCCCGGGCCCGCGGCCCTCCCCGGAACCGGCTCCCGGATCCCGCCCCGCCCCGGAAGGAGGCGCGTCGTGAAGCGTCTTCGCAGGCGGCCGCGGTCCGCCCGGGCCGCCGTCGCAGCCCTCGGCGTACTTACCGCAGGCGCCCTCGTGTTCGGTGCGAGCGCCTGCGGCGGGCGGGCCACCACCCACCACAAACCGGGCACCAGCCACGAGCAGGCCAGCGGTGGTGCCGGCCGGCTCCTCGCCGCCGACGACGGCTCCGGCCACCGGCTGCGCCAGGTCGACACCAACGGCGCTCCCGCGGTGACGGTCGCCGTACGGCCGGACTCCGAGGACGGGTGGAACGTCCATCTCTCCGTACGGAACTTCCGGTTCACCCCGGACAGCGTGGGCGGCGCCGCTCTCCTCGGCCGCGGCCACGCCCGCCTGTTCCTCGACGGCCGCCCCCTCGCCCGCGTCTACGGCTCCTGGTACCACCTCCCCGTCTCGCTCGTCCGCAGCGCCGGTGGCGGCACCGGCCTCACCGCCCGGCTCTACGCCGACGACCACACCGCCTGGGCCGTGAACGCCACCCCGATCCAGGCCACCACCTCCCTCGCCACCGCCTCCGCGCAGCCCACCGCCTCCGGGGAGGACCGGTCCGAGACGCCGCGGCCCGACACGACGCTCGACATCGTCGTCTCCCACGGCAAGGTCCGCCCCGCCCCCGGCCGCACCGAGATCAAGAAGGGCAGGGTCATCGAACTCCGGGTCCGCAGCGACCGCGCCGACACCCTCCACGTCCACGGCTACGACAAAGAGGCACGGCTGCCCGCCGGAAAGGCCGTCACCCTCGCCTTCACCGCCGACCGCACCGGGCTCTTCGAGGTCGAGACACACGAGTCCGGCCTGCTCCTGACCCAGCTCGTCGTACGGTGAATGTCCTCGCCCATGGCATCGGCGCCCAGCACGACCTTCCGCTGTCCCCCTTCTATGCCTTCGCCGGTGCCTTCGCCGCGCTCTTCGTCTCCTTCCTGGCGCTCGGCCTGCTCTGGTCCACCTCCCGATTTTGTGGCGACCGGGCGGGCCGCCCGCTCCCGGCCGCCGTCCAGCACCTCGCCGACGCCCGCCCCGCCCGTATCGCCGTACGCGCACTCGGACTGGCCGCCGGCCTGTTCGTCACGCTCCACCTCCTACTCGGTCCGGACAACCCGGAACGCAACCCGGCCCCCGGCGCCGTCTACGTACTCCTCTGGGTCGGGCTCGTGCCGGCCTCACTCCTCCTCGGGCCCGTGTGGCGGCTGCTCAACCCGCTCCGTACCGCCCACCTCCTCGGCTGTCGCGTACTCGGCCGCGATCCCGCCGCGGGCCGGCCCCTTCCCGTACGCCTCGGTCTGTGGCCCGCCGCGGCCGGGCTCCTGGCCTTCACCTGGCTCGAACTCGTCGCCCCCGACCCCGCGTCGAGCACCGCCCTCCTCCTCTTCCTCTCCCTCTACGCCGCCGTCCACCTCGCGGGCGCCGCCCGATACGGCGCCGGGTGGTTCGACCGGGCGGACGCCTTCGAGGTCTACTCGGGGCTGCTCGCCCGGCTCTCCCCGCTCGGCCGCCGCCCCGCCGACCGCCGTCTCGTACTCCGCTCCCCGTTCAACGGACTCGACGCCACCCCGCAGATCCCCGGACTCGTCGCCACCGTCTGCGTCATGCTCGGCTCCACCGCCTACGACGGCTTCTTTGACGCCCCTTCCTGGATCACCGCCGTCCAGACCTCGGCCCTGGGCCGCACCACCACGGCCACGCTCGGACTCCTCGCAGCCATCGCCCTCGTCGCCACCCTCTATGGCCTCTGCACCGGCGCCACCCGGTTGGTCTCCGGTCAACTCCGCCACCCCCTCATCTCCTTCGCGCACTCGCTCGTCCCGATCGCCCTCGGCTACCTCATCGCCCACTACTTCACACTCTTCGTCACAGAAGGACCACGCACGGTCATGGTGGCATCCGGCACTGACAATCCCGTCCCGCCCGAACCGCCCCTGGGTCCGGGCGGCGTCGCCACGCTCCAGGTCGCCGCGATCGTCCTCGGCCACGTACTCGGTGTCATCGCCGCCCACGACCGGGCCGTACGCCTCTTCCCGCCGGGCCGCGCCATCGCGGGGCAACTCCCGCTGCTGGTCCTGATGATCACCTACACCATCGGCGGGCTGTCCCTGCTCATCGCATGACGGCCGCATCCGCACCGACCGGCCGGCCCGCAGAGGAGGCCCACGGCATCATGGAGTCCGTGCCCCATGCGAACACGAACCTCCGCCGCGCCCCCGTGCAGCAGCGCAGCGCCGAACGCCTCGCGCGGATACTCGACGCCTGCGCCGAACTCCTCGACGAGACCGGCTACGAGCAGTTGTCCACCCGGGCCGTCGCCGTCCGCGCCGAGGTCCCCATCGGCTCCGTCTACCGGTTCTTCTCCAACAAGCGCGCGCTGACCGACGCGCTCGCCCGACGTAATCTGGACAGCTACGCCGAGCGCATCACCGCCCGCCTCGCCGACATCCAGGCCGC
This sequence comes from Streptomyces sp. NBC_01217, assembly GCF_035994185.1. Classification (NCBI taxonomy): domain Bacteria; kingdom Bacillati; phylum Actinomycetota; class Actinomycetes; order Kitasatosporales; family Streptomycetaceae; genus Streptomyces; species Streptomyces sp. NBC_01217. Next base: position 1,900,110 of record NZ_CP108538.1, on the reverse strand, counting down.
CGACTGGCGCAGCGCCATCGATGCCGTCCTGGACGAGTACCTGGCGATGAAGCGTTCCGTGGCCGGCTTCGCCCTCGTCGACTTCGGTACGCCGGCCCCCGACGACGACCCGGCCGGTGACGCCAACCACCGGGTCGCCGGCCGGCTCACCGAACTGCTCTGCGGACATCTCGGCCGCGAACCCGACGAGGACCTCCTCCGGATGGTCCTGGTCTGTGTCGAGGCAGCCGACGCCCTTCTCCAACTCGCCTTCCGTACCGACCCGTCGGGCGACCGGGCCATCGTCGCCGAGACCCGCGTCCTGCTCCGGGCCTACCTCGCGCAGGTCCTGGACTGATCCGGCCGGCCCCGTACAGGGGCCCGGCGATATCCGTCACGACAACACCTCGCCGCCATGCCTACCGGTCGGTATGCTCGACCGTGCTCGGCCGCGCATGCCCTCGGTCACGCACAAGCCCGGTCACGCACAAGCCCGGCCGGGCACGCGCTCGGCCACGCACGCGCGCCACCGTTGTCGCCGCCCCGGGGAGGGCCCATGCCGCACGACCCCAGCAACTCCCGTACCGCCCTTCGCATCTGCCCCCTCTGCGAGGCCACCTGCGGACTCACCCTCACCATCGAGGGGGCCAGGATCACCGGCGCCCGGGGCGACCGGGACGATGTCTTCAGCCGGGGCTTCATCTGCCCCAAGGGCGCGTCCATCGGCGGGCTCGACGCCGACCCCGACCGGCTGCGCACCCCGCTCGTCCGCAAGGACGGCGTCCTGACGGAGGCGAGCTGGAGCGAGGCGTTCGACGCGATCGCCCGCGCCCTGCCCGCGCTGACCGAGGAGCACGGGCAGCAGGCCGTCGGTGTCGTCCTCGGCAACCCGAACGTGCACACCATGGCCGGCGCGCTCTACCCCTCCGTGCTGCTGTCCGCCCTGCGCACCCGCGCCCTGTTCACCGCGAGCACCCTCGACCAGATGCCCAAGCACGTCTCCAGCGGACTGCTCTTCGGCGACCCGAACGCCATCCCGGTGCCCGACCTCGACCGCACCGACCACCTGCTGCTCCTCGGCGCCAACCCCCTCGAATCCAACGGCAGCCTCTGCACCGCCCCCGACTTCCCCGGCAAGCTGAAGGCGCTGCGCCGCCGCGGCGGCACCCTCACCGTCGTCGACCCGCGCCGCACCCGCACCGCCCGCCTCGCCGACCGGCACGTCGCCGTCCGCCCCGGCACCGACGCCCTCCTTCTTGCCGCGCTCACCCACGTACTCTTCGAGGAGAAGCTCACCGACCCCGGAGCACTCACAGGACATATCGAGGGGCTCGACGAAGTAGCGGAAGCCGTACGGGAGTTCACGCCCGAAGCCGTCGCCGGAGCGTGCGACGTGGACGCCGCCACCATCCGTACGATCGCCCGCGAACTGGCCGCCGCCCCCACTGCTGCCGTCTACGGTCGCATCGGCAGCTGCACCGTCGAACACGGCACCCTCGCCAGCTGGCTCGTCGACGTCCTCAACATCCTCACCGGCAACCTCGACCGCCCCGGCGGCGCCCTCTTCCCACTCTCCGCCACCGCCCGCGCCCCCCGCCCCGCCGCCCCCGGCAAGGGCTTCGCCCTCGGGCGCTGGACGAGCCGGGTCTCCGGGCACCCCGAGGCCAACGGCGAACTGCCCGTCTCCGCGCTCGCCGAGGAGATCGAGACGCCGGGGGAGGACCGGATCCGCGCCCTGATCGTCCTCGCCGCCAACCCCGTGCTCTCCGCACCCGACGGCGACCGGCTCGACCGGGCCCTCGGCGGGCTCGACTTCATGGTCAGCGTCGACCCGTACCTCAACGAGACCTCACGCCACGCACACGTGGTGCTGCCCCCGCCGCCGCCCTCGCAGAGCGCCCACTTCGACTTCGCGTTCAACGCCCTCGCCGTGCGCAACCAGGTCCGCTACACCCGCCCCGCCGTCCCTCTGGACGACGGGCTGCTCGACGAGAGCGAGATCCTCGCCCGGCTCGTCCTCGCCGTCTCCGGGATGCGCGGGGCCGACAGGTCCGCCGTGGATGCCGTCGACGCCATGGTCGTCGACCGGCTGCTGACCAAGGCCGTCGCCGATCCGCACTCGCCCGTGCACGGCCGAAGCCCCGCCGAACTCACCGCCGACCTCACCGGCCGCACCGGACCCGAGCGCCGCCTCGACCTGATGCTCCGCCTCGGCCCGTACGGCGAAGGCTTCGGCGCCGCCCCCGAGGGCCTCACCCTGCAACGGCTGCTCGCCCACCCGCACGGCATCGACCTCGGCCCGCTCCGGCCCCGTGTCCCGGAGGTCCTCACCACCCGCAGCGGACGCATCGAACTCCTCCCCGGACCGGTCGCCGCCGATCTGCCGAGGCTCCGCCACGCCCTGGCCGAGCGGCGCGGCCCCGACGCGCTCCTCCTCATCGGCCGTCGCCATCTGCGCTCCAACAACAGCTGGCTGCACAACATCGCCGAGCTGAGCGGCGGCTCGAACGTCTGCACCCTGCAGATCCACCCCACCGACGCGGCCCGGCTCGGACTGGCCGACGGCGGCCTGGCCACGGTCGCATCGGACGGCGGCGCGGTGACCGCCCCGGTCGAACTCACGGAGGGCATACGGGCCGGAGTGGTGAGCCTCCCGCACGGGTGGGGGCACAGCCGGCCCGGCACCCGGCTGTCCGTCGCCGCCGCGCACCCCGGCGTCAACGTCAACCAGCTCCTGGACGGCAGCCGGCTCGACCCGCTCTCCGGTACGGCCGTGCTCAACGGCATCCCGGTGACGGTGACGGTGACGGTGGCAGTGACGCCCGACGGCATCGTCCCGGAGGTGCCAAAAGCTGCGCCGCCTGTTGTGCCCACTGCATGATCACCCCATTGACCTGGTGTTTTGCTCGTATTGCTCGCATGTCAACATCTTGTTAACGCTGCGAGGCGCGCCCTAACGTCATCCGCACCGCCGACTCCGGTGGGAGTTCAAGGGTGAGCGAATAGGTATCCCATATGCTGACAATCCTCGGCTTTGCCATGATTGCGACCTTCCTGGTCCTGATCATGATGAAGAAGATGTCGCCGATCGCGGCGCTGGTCCTGATCCCCGCACTGTTCTGCGTCGCCGTCGGGAAGGGCGCGAAGCTCGGCGACTACGTCATCGAGGGCGTCGGCAATCTGGCCCCGACCGCCGCGATGCTGATGTTCGCCATCGTCTACTTCGGCGTGATGATCGACGTCGGCCTCTTCGACCCGATCGTCCGGGGCATCCTGCGCTTCTGCAAGGCCGACCCGATGCGGATCGTCGTCGGTACGGCGGTACTCGCCGCGATCGTCTCGCTCGACGGGGACGGCTCCACCACCTTCATGATCACCGTCTCGGCGATGTATCCGCTCTACAAGCGCCTCAAGATGAGCCTGGTCGTGATGACCGGCGTCGCCGCCACGGCGAACGGCGTCATGAACACCCTGCCCTGGGGCGGCCCCACCGCCCGCGCCGCCACCGCGCTCAAGCTGGACGCGGGCGACATCTTCGTTCCGATGATCCCGGCGCTCGGCGTCGGACTGGTCGCGGTGCTGCTCCTGGCCGTCGTGCTGGGCCGGCGCGAGCGCAAGCGGCTCGGCACGCTCACCCTCGACGAAGTGCTGGCCACCGAGACGGTCACGGAGCCGGAGACGGTGCTCGTCGGATCGGGCGGCGGCAGCGACCGTACCCGCAAGAACTCCGGCGGAGCCGGTACGGGCGGCGACACGGGCGCGGAGGCGGACGCGGGTCACGACGCGGGCTTCAAGGGCCTCGACCCGAACCGTGCCACCCTGCGCCCCAAGCTCTACTGGTTCAACGCGGGTCTCACCGTCGCCCTGCTCACCGCGATGATCATGGAACTGATGCCGATCCCGGTGCTCTTCCTGCTCGGCGCGGCCCTCGCCCTCACCGTCAACTTCCCCCACATGCCCGACCAGCGGGCCCGCATCGCCGCCCACGCGGACAACGTCCTCAATGTCTCCGGCATGGTCTTCGCGGCCGCCGTCTTCACCGGTGTCCTCACCGGCACCGGCATGGTCGACCACATGGCCGACTGGCTCGTCGGCGCGATCCCCGACGGCATGGGCCCGCACATGGCGATCGTCACCGGCATCCTCAGCATCCCGTTGACGTACTTCATGTCCAACGACGGCTTCTACTTCGGTGTCGTCCCCGTGCTCGCCGAAGCCGGTGCCGCCCACGGTGTCTCCCCGCTGGAGATCGCCCGCGCCTCCCTGGTCGGCCAGCCCCTGCACATGTCGTCCCCGCTGGTCCCGGCCGTCTACGTCCTCGTCGGCATGGCGAAGGTCGAATTCGGCGACCACACCAGGTTCACCGTCAAGTGGGCCGCGCTCACCTCACTGGTGGTGCTCTGCGCCGGACTCCTGTTCGGCATCATCTGACCGTGCCCCGTACACCTCGTACCCAAGAGCCCGGCAGGAGCTGGCTGCTGCGCCTCGTCATCGCCTTCGCCTTCGCGCAGGGGGCGGTGTCGATGGCGCGGCCCGCCGTCTCCTACCGGGCCCTCTCGCTCGGTGCGGACGAGCGCGCCATCGGTGTGATCACGGGGGTGTACGCGCTCCTCCCGCTCTTCGCCGCCGTACCGCTCGGGCGCAGGACCGACCACGGCCGGTGCGCGCCCCTGCTGCCGCTCGGCGTCGTCCTGATCGCGGGCGGCTGCGCCTTCAGCGGCCGGGCGGGCTCGCTGACGGCGATGGCGGCCTGGAGCGGGGTCATGGGGCTCGGCCATCTCTGCTTCGTCATCGGCGCCCAGTCGATCGTCGCCCGGCAGTCCGCCCCGGCCGAACAGGACCGTAACTTCGGCCACTTCACCATCGGCGCCTCCCTCGGCCAGCTCATCGGACCGATCGCCGCCGGATATGTGATCTCCGAGCGGGACGGCGCCATGGGCCGTACGAGCGCGCTCGCCCTGACCGTCTCGGCGGCCGTCGCCGCCGTCTCCTTCGTCTCGCTCTGGCGCATCGAGCACCGGACCGCACCCGCGGCCCGCCGCACGGATGCGGCCGCCAAGGTCCCCGTCGGCCGCATCCTGCGGGCCCGTGGGGTCCCGGCCGGGATCTTCATCAGCCTCGCCGTGCTCTCCGCGACCGACATCCTCACCGCGTACCTGCCCGTCGTCGGCGAGCACCGCGGGATCGCCCCCGCCACCATCGGTCTCCTGCTCAGCCTCCGTGCCGCCGCCACCATCGCCTGCCGCCTGGTGATGACCCCGATGCTCCGGCTCCTCGGCCGCACGGCGCTGCTCACCACGACCTGTCTGCTGGCGGGAATGCTCTGCGCGGGCATCGCTTTGCCCGTCCCCGTGGCGGCGCTGGCCGTGATGCTCGCCGTGCTCGGCTTCTGTCTCGGGGTCGGCCAGCCGCTGTCGATGACCACCGTCGTACAGGCCGCCCCGCCCGAGGCCCGCTCCACCGCGCTCGCCCTCCGGCTGACCGGAAACCGGCTGGGGCAGGTCGCAGCCCCCGCGTCCGCCGGTCTGATCGCCGGGGTGGCGGGCACCGCGGCGCCGTTCGTCATGCTCGGAGCGCTCCTGCTCGCGGCGGCCGGGCTGGGGGTGCGCGGCGGGCGCGCCCGAAGCGCGGAAGCAGCCACCTCGGTGGACGCGCCCCGGCCCCGGCAGCGTCCCGTGGACCGCAACCGCACCTGACAACTCCGTCTCACCCGTCTCACCCACCTCACCCGTCCCACTACGCCGCAACCTTTGCGCGAGTCATTCCCACCACCCCGGACCGTGGGCTAATTTCGGCCCACTGCAGCCGCTCCCCACCGCTCCAACTCACCAGTCCCGGGCGGAACCACATGACTCGCGCCATCTCCCTGCACAACGTCAGCAAGGCGTACGGACGGACCACGCGTGCCGTCGACCGCCTCTCCCTCTCCATCGACCCGGGCGAGTTCGTCGTCCTGCTCGGCCCCTCGGGGTGCGGAAAGTCGACCGTGCTCCGCATGATCGCCGGTCTGGAGGAGATCACCGAGGGCGAGCTGCTGCTCGACGGCGAACCGGCCAACGACCTGGCGCCCCGCGAACGCGGAATGGCCATGGTGTTCCAGAACTTCGCGCTCTATCCGACGATGACGAACCGGGCCAACATCGGCTTCCCGCTGAAGCTGGAGAACCCGCGCCGGGACAACACCGCCCGCATCGAGGACACGGCCAGGATGCTCGGCATCGAAACCGTCCTCGACCGCTATCCCGGGCAGCTCTCCGGCGGTGAGCGCCAGCGGATCGCCATGGGCCGGGCCATCTCGCGCCGGCCCTCCGTCTTCCTGATGGACGAGCCGCTTTCCAACCTCGATGCGAAGCTGCGCAACCATCTGCGGGCCGAAATTGCGCAGCTGACCAAGGAGTTGGGCGTCACCACCATCTATGTGACGCACGATCAGGCCGAGGCGATGTCGCTGGGCGACCGGGTCGCCGTGATGCGCGGCGGGCGGCTCCAGCAGGTGAGCCCGCCGCGCGAGGTCTACGCCCTGCCGGAGAACGTCTTCGTCGCCGCGTTCATCGGCACCCCGCGCATCAATCTGCTGCAGGCCGTCGTCCACGCACCTCTCGAAGGGCGCATGTCGATCGACCTCGGCCGCCAGCGGCTGCCGCTGCCCGAACCGCTGAGCCCCGACCACCAGTTGCTCCGCATCCAGCAGGGCCGCCGGCTCATCGTCGGACTGCGCTCCGAGGCCGCCAGGATCGCCCCGCCCAGCCAGGCCCGCCCCGGCGAGGTCGCGCTGAGCGGCATCGTCGAACACGTCGAGTACCAGGGCCATGAGGCACTGGTCCACCTCAACACGGGGTCGCAGCCCGCCATGGTGCCCGATCTCGAATCGGCCCGCCCCGTCGGCAGAGCGGCCCCGCGCCGACGCCGTGCCGGTGGCGGCCACGGCGGTGGCGGCGTCGGCGTACTGGAACGGCTCAAGGAGCGCGCCACCGGGCACATCAGCGGCCCTGTCGTCGCCGTCGACGAGCCCGGCCCGCACGGCCACCAGACCGTCCGCACCCCTGACCGCCCCGCGATCACGGCCGCCGACCTCGTCGTCCGTACCGGCCCCGACATGCGGCTGCGCACCGGCGGACAGGTCCCGCTCCTGATCGACCTCGCGCACCTGTACGTCTTCGACCACCACGGCCGCCGGATCTGCCCCCTGCCCAAGGACATCCCGGGATTCGACGTCTAGGCTCTTTCGTTCGGATCAGGTGGGATCCGGATGGTTGACCTCAAGTCCACTGGAGGTCGTACGTTCGCTCCATGAGCATGGAAGCCACCGCATGGACGCAGCTCCACAACGTCATGAACGCGCAAGCGGAACGACGCCCCTTCGACCGAGCCACCCTGCGGCGCATCGCCGCGTTCGCCCGCCCGCACCGGCGCAGGGTCGCGCTCTTCCTGATCCTGAGCGTGGCGACGGCGCTGCTCGCGGTAGCCACCCCCGTCCTCGCCGGCCACGTCGTGAACGCGATCGTGACCGGCGGGGACGAGGGCACCGTCATCCGGCTGTCCCTGCTCATCGCGGTGATCGCCGTCGTGGAGGCCGCGCTCGGCCTGGTCGGCCGCTGGCTCTCGGCGAACCTCGGCGAAGGGCTGATCCTCGATCTGCGCACCGCTGTCTTCGACCATGTGCAGCGCATGCCGATCGCGTTCTTCACCCGCACCCGCACCGGCGCGCTCGTCAGCCGCCTCAACAATGACGTCATCGGAGCGCAGCGCGCCTTCAGCAACACTCTCTCCGGCGTCGTCAGCAATGTCGTGACGCTGCTCCTCACGCTCGGCGTCATGCTCTCCATCTCCTGGCAGATCACCGGCCTCGCACTGGTGCTGCTGCCGGTCTTCGTGCTGCCCGCGCGCCGCATGGGTACGCGGATGGCGAGGCTCCAGCGGGAGGCCGCGGCCCACAACGCCGCGATGGGGACCCGGATGACCGAGCGCTTCTCCGCCCCCGGCGCCACACTGATCAAGCTCTTCGGCCGGCCCGCCGACGAGTCCGCCGAATTCGCCGCCCGGGCGGGCAGGGTGCGCGACATCGGGGTGCGTACGGCGATGGCCCAGTCCGCGTTCATCACCGCCCTCACCCTCGTGTCCGCGCTGGCGCTCGCCCTGGTCTACGGGCTGGGCGGGTTCTACGCGCTGCGCGGGCAGCTGGACGCGGGCGCGGTCGTCTCCCTGGCCCTGCTGCTGACCCGGCTGTACGCGCCGCTCACCGCCCTTGCCGGGGCGCGCGTCGAGGTGATGAGCGCGCTCGTCAGCTTCGAGCGGGTCTTCGAGGTCCTCGACCTCAAACCGCTCATCCAGGAGAAGCCGGACGCACGGACGGTGCCGGAGGGCCCGGTGTCCGTGGAATTCGAGGACGTACGATTCGGCTACCCGTCCGCCGACAAGGTCTCCCTCGCCTCGCTCGAAGACGTCGCGACCCTGGACACCCGCGGCGGCAGCGAAGTGCTGCGCGGGGTCTCCTTCCGCGCCGAACCCGGCCGCACGGTGGCCCTGGTCGGCTCGTCCGGCGCGGGCAAGTCGACCATCGCGCAGCTGCTGCCGCGCCTGTACGACACGGACGAGGGCTCGGTACGCATCGGCGGCATCGACGTACGCGATCTGACCGCCGACACCCTGCGCGACACGCTCGGCATGGTCACCCAGGACGGGCACCTGTTCCACGAGTCGGTCCGCGCCAACCTCCTCCTTGCCCGCCCCGAAGCCACCGAGGAAGACCTCTGGGACGCGCTGCGCCGCTCACGCCTGGACGGCCTGGTCGCCTCACTCCCCGACGGACTCGACACCGTCGTCGGTGAACGCGGCTACCGCCTCTCCGGCGGCGAACGCCAGCGCCTGACCATCGCCCGGCTGCTCCTGGCCCGCCAGCGCGTCGTCATCCTCGACGAGGCCACCGCCCACCTGGACAACACCTCCGAGGCAGCCGTCCAGGACGCGCTCACCGAAGCCCTGGCCGGACGCACGGCAGTCGTGATCGCCCACCGGCTCTCCACCGTACGGACGGCCGACCTCATCCTGGTCGTGGAGAACGGGCAGATCGTGGAGCGGGGCACCCACGAACAGCTCCTCGCATCCGGCGGCCGCTACGAAGAGCTGTACCGCACCCAGTTCGAAAACCCCGGCACCCAGCCGGCCGAACTCGCCTGACCGAGCCCGCCACCACGGCGGGAGACCGCCCTCGGCCGAGGATTCCGGCTCGGCGGTGTTCCCGGCGCCGCCGACCACGCGGCGGATCCGCGCCGGGGGACCGGGGCAGGCGCATGGAGTGCTCCTCCCGTGACGGGAGCCGTCCGGGCAGCCCCTGGCGCCCAAAAACTAACAGCGCTAGTTTGGGGCGCGGACGACTACGCCGTAGCCACGGCACCCCGGGAGGAATGCGATGAAGGCCCACGACGGGATGTACATCGGCGGAGAGTGGCGGGCCGCCGCGGGCAAGGGCACGATCGCGGTGGTCGATCCGACGGACGAGCAGGTCATCGCCCACGTCCCGGCAGGCACCGCCGAGGACGTCGACGCCGCCGTGTCCGCCGCGCGCGAGGCCCTGCCCGCCTGGGCCGCGACCCTGCCCGCCGGGCGCGCCGGGAGGATCGCCGCCCTGCGCGACGTCCTCGTCGCCCGCAAGGACGAGATCGCCGAGACCGTCACCGCCGAACTCGGCGCGCCGCTGCCGTTCTCGCAGACGGTGCACACCGGCCTGCCGATCCTGGTCGCCGGTTCGTACGCCGAGCTCGCCGCCTCGTACGCCTTCGAGGAGAAGGTCGGCAACTCCGTCGTCCACTTCGAACCGGTCGGCGTCGTCGGCGCGATCACGCCGTGGAACTACCCGCTGCACCAGATCGTCGCCAAAGTCGCCCCCGCGCTCGCGGCGGGGTGCACGGTCGTCCTCAAGCCCGCCGAGGACACCCCGCTGACCGCCCAGCTCTTCGCCGAGGCCGTCCACGAAGCGGGCATCCCCGCGGGCGTGTTCAACCTGGTCACCGGCCTCGGCCCGGTCGCCGGACAGGCGCTCGCCGAGCACGAGGGCGTCGACATGGTCTCCTTCACCGGCTCCACCGCCGTCGGCAGGCGGATCGGCGCCACGGCCGGCGGGGCCGTCAAACGCGTCGCCCTCGAACTGGGCGGCAAGTCCGCCAACGTCATCCTGCCGAGCGCCGACCTCGCCAAGGCCGTCGCCGTCGGCATCGCGAACGTCATGGGCAACTCCGGCCAGACGTGCAGCGCCTGGACCCGCATGCTCGTGCACACCTCCCGGTACGACGAGGCGGTCGCACTCGCCGCGCAGGCCGCCGCCAAGTACGGCGACCGCATCGGCCCCCTCGTCAACGCCAAGCAGCACACCCGGGTGCGCGGCTACATCGAGAAGGGTGTGGCGCAGGGCGCACGCCTCGTCGCGGGCGGCCCCGAAGCCCCGCGCGAGCAGGGCTACTTCGTCAGCCCCACCGTCTTCGCCGACGTCACCCCGGAGATGACCATCGCGCAGGAGGAGATCTTCGGCCCGGTCGTCTCGATCATCCGTTACGAGGACGAGGACGACGCCCTGCGCATCGCCAACGGCACCGTGTACGGGCTCGCGGGCGCGGTCTGGGCGGGTGACGAAGCCGAGGCGGTGGCCTTCGCCCGCCGGATGGACACCGGACAGGTCGACATCAACGGCGGCCGGTACAACCCGCTCGCCCCGTTCGGCGGCTACAAGCAGTCCGGTGTGGGCCGCGAGCTCGGTTCGCACGGGCTCGCCGAGTACCTCCAGACCAAGTCCCTGCAGTTCTGACGTCTTTGCCCCGCACAGCCGCGATTCCCCGCTGCCCGACCGTCAAGGAGCCTGTTCGTGGTCCGCGCCGCCGTACTGCCCGCCGTCGGAGCTCCGCTGGAGATCACCGACATCGAACTCCCGGAGCCCGGCCCCGGCCGGGTGAGGGTCGCTCTCGCCGCAGTCGGCGTCTGCCACTCCGACCTCTCCCTGTCCAACGGCACCATGCGGGTGCCCGTCCCCGCCGTCCTCGGCCATGAGGGCGCGGGCACTGTCGTCTCGGTCGGCGAGGGCGTCACCCATGTCGCACCCGGCGACGGAGTGGTACTCAACTGGGCTCCTTCCTGCGGCAGTTGCCACCACTGCGGGATCGGCGAGGTCTGGCTCTGTGCCAACGCGCTGACGGGTGCGGCGGGCATCCATGCCCGTACGGCCGACGGCACCGAACTCCACCCCGGCCTGAACGTCGCCGCGTTCGCGCAGGAGACCGTCGTGGCCGCGAACTGCGTCCTGCCCGCTCCTGACGGCATCCCGCTGACCGACGCGGCGCTGCTGGGCTGCGCGGTCCTCACCGGATACGGTGCGGTCCACCACAGCGCTCAGGTCCGCCCCGGCGAGTCCGTCGTCGTGTTCGGTATCGGCGGTGTCGGCCTCGCCGTGCTCCAGTCCGCCCGGATCGCGGGCGCCTCCCGGATCATCGCCGTCGACGTGTCCCCCGAGAAGGAGGAACTGGCCCGGCAGGCGGGCGCCACCGATTACGTGATCGCCTCCGACACCACACCGCGCGCGATCCGGAAGCTCACCGGCGGCCAGGGAGCCGACGTCGCGATCGAGTGCGTCGGACGGCCCGCCACCATCCGGGGCGCCTGGGACTCCACCCGCCGCGGCGGCCGCACCACGGTCGTCGGCATCGGCGGCAAGGACCAGCCGGTCTCCTTCAACGCCCTGGAGATCTTCCACTGGGGACGCTCGCTGACGGGCTGCGTGTACGGCAACAGCGACCCGGCCCGCGACCTGCCGGTCCTCGCCGAACACATCCGGGCGGGGAGGTTCGACCTCTCCATGATGGTGACGGAACGGATCGCGCTGGACGGCATCCCGGCGGCCTTCGACAACATGATCGCGGGCAGGGGCGGCCGCGCACTCGTCGTGTTCCGGTAACCCGTCACGCCGTCGGCCCGTCCTGTGCCCGTACCGTGGTGAGCAGCCGGGCATCCACCTCGCCCTGCTCGAAGAGCTGGGAGGCCGGGCCGACGATCAGCGGGTCCGGCGCGCCGACCACGTCCGTGTTCTTGTCCGGGTAGTCGAAGCGGTGCAGCACATGCCGGATCGCTTCGAGCCGGGCCCGCTTCTTGTCGTTGCTCTTCACCACGGTCCAGGGCGCGTCCGCCGTGTCCGTGTGGAACAGCATCAGCTCCTTGGCCTCCGTGTACGCGTCCCACTTGTCGAGCGAGGCGAGGTCGACCGGGCTGAGCTTCCACTGCCGTACCGGATCGATCTGCCGGATCATGAACCGGTTGCGCTGCTCGTTGCGCGAGACGGAGAACCAGAACTTCACCAGGTGGATGCCGTCCCGGGCGAGCATCCGCTCGAAGTCCGGTGCCTGATGCATGAATTCGAGGTACTCGCGGGTGGTGCAGAACCCCATCACCCGCTCCACGCCCGCCCGGTTGTACCAGGACCGGTCGAAGAGCACGATCTCCCCGGCGGTCGGCAGATGGGCCGCGTACCGCTGGAAGTACCACTGGGAGCGCTCGCGTTCGGTGGGCTTCTCCAGCGCAACCACCCGCGCGCCACGGGGGTTGAGGTGCTCGGTGAAGCGTTTGATCGTGCCGCCCTTGCCCGCTGCGTCCCGCCCCTCGAAGAGGATGACGAGGCGTTCGTCGCGCTCCTTCACCCAGTGCTGGAGCTTGAGCAGCTCGATCTGCAGGGCGCGCTTGGACTTCTCGTACGCCCTGCGGCCGAGCTTGTTGGTGTACGGGTAGTCCTCGCGCCAGGCGTCCCGGGCCCGGCCCTCGGGCGTCACAAGGACCGGATCGTCGTCTCCGCTGTCGGCCACGCTGAAGCCGTCGAGCCCGGGGCCGCCGTAGCGGGCCGCCTCGGTGAGGGCGTCCAGCACGGCCTCCTGGCCCCCGGGCGACTTCTTCTTCGGCGCTCTACGGACGGTCGGTTCCTCGGCGCTTCGCGTCATGTCGGCGTCCCTCCACCGGCTGTGCCGGAATCTTCCGCGTCAGGCCAGTCTGCGGACGCATCCGGGAGAGCGCCACCCCGGCTTTACGGAGCAGAACGAGACGTGTACGTCCCCGACCGGACCGCCGTGCGGCTCAACGCGGGTGCGGGCGACCAGTAGCGCGATGTCGTCCTCCGGCTTCGCCGTCGCCGCCATCTCCGCGATCACCTGGGAGCAGAGGTCGTCCAGCTCCGACGGTGCTCGGCCCAACGCGGCCGCCAGCCGGTCGAGTCCGGCGTCGATGTCGGTGTTCCGCGTCTCGATGAGCCCGTCCGTGAACAGGACGATCAGGCTGCCCTCCGGGAGTTCCCTGTCCACCGATTCGAACGAGCCGAAGCCGAGGTCGATCGGCGTGCCTGCCGGGATGTCGGGCGTGATGACCCGACCGTCCGGGTAGACCAGCAGCGGTGGCGGATGTCCGGCACGGGCGAAGGAACACACCCGGGTGGCCGGGTCGTACACGGCGTAGACACAGGTGGCCCCCACGCTCGGCAGGGCGGGGTCACCGGACCCGGCGGCTTCCTCCGACAGATGGGCGACCACGTCGTCGAGGTGGGCGAGCAGCTCGGCCGGCGGCTGGTCCAGGGCGGCCAGTGTGAGCACCGCCGTACGCAGACGGCCCATGGTGGCGGCCGCGTTGACCCCGTGCCCGACGACGTCTCCGACGACCAGGGCGATCCGCCCGCCCGGCAGGTGGATGGCATCGAGCCAGTCGCCTCCGACCCCCTCGTGGCGGTCCGAGGGGAGGTAGCGCCAGCCCAGTTCCACGGCGTTGCCGCCGGACAGCGAGCAGGGCAGCAGGCTGCGCTGGAGTGCCAGGGCGGCGGCCCGCTCGCGGGTGTAGCGGCGGGCGTTGTCCAGGCTCAGTGACGCGTGGACGGCGAGTTCCTCGGCCAGGTGCAGGTCGTCCCGCGAGAACGGAGCGATGTTCTCGGTACGGACGAACACGGCAATGCCGAGGATGGTGCCGCGCGCCATGAGCGGGACCATCATGACGGAGTGCATTCCGGTCTCGCGGATGATCCGGGCGCGACTGGGATCCCGGGCGAGCCAGGTGCCGGACCCGGTCTCCATCACGCGCTCCAGATACGACTCACGGTGGTGGAGCACGTACAGGAAGGGGGAGCCCGGAGGCACGAGCACCGGCTCGCCCCGGTCGAACGCGGACTCCGGCATCCCTCTGTGGATGGAGGCCAGTCCCGCGCGGCGGAACACAGGGATGCCGGAGTCCCCAGGCGGCATCCGCTCCAGCGGTTCGCCACCGAGGGGCACCGAATCAGCCAGGTCGACCGTGGTGTAGTCGGCGAGCGACGGGACGGCCAGATCCGTGAGCTCCTGCGCGGTCGTCATCACATCCAGCGTGGTGCCGACGTGTCTCGCCGCCCTGCTCATCAGCGCCAGTCGCTCGCGCGTCCACCTCTGGGTGATGTCCGTCGAGACCGTGCACAGCGCGAGGGGTGTACCGTCCGCGCGCCCGAGACGGATGAATGCGGACGAGAAGACGGCCTCCCGGCGCCCACCGGGGGAGACCCAGCGCGCCTCGTGGCCGGTCACCGGCTCACCGGACGCCAGGACCCGCCGCATCACCGGCTCGACCGCGGCGAGGTCGAAGCCCTGCAGCGCCCGCCTCAGGAGTCCCGGGCGAGCGTCCGGGGGCAGACCCACCCTCCGCCTGGACGCCTGGTTCAGCCAGATGCAGCGCAGTTGTGAGTCCCAGACGGCGACCAGGAGCGGCGAGCGGTCGAGCAGCGCTCCTGCGGCCGGCTCGCCCGCCCTCCGCCGCTCGCCGCTGTCCGGCATGTCCGTCGCCACCAGGAGCCAGCACCTCTCACCGTCGGCGTCGGTCAGCGCACTGGCCTCCAGCTCCACCCGCAGCGTGCGGCCGTCGCGGTGCCGGACGTCCACCACCGCACGGCGCCGGTGCTCGTTCTCGCCCGTCCGCTCCGGGCCGTGCGCCAGGAGCGGCAGACAGGATCCGCCTTCCGTACCTTCCGGAGGGCTCGCCAGAAGGCGCGCCGCGGGCCGCCCGACGACGTCCTCGGCGCGGTGGCCGAGAAGCTGTCTCGCCCCGTCCGCCCACGCCAGGACCGTACCGTCGCCGTCGATCACCGCTACCGCGGGGGCGGGCAGAGCGCGGACGCCGCCCGAGGAAGCATCCTGCTCGGCACCGGGTGTGACGTCGGCTGGGCGCATCATGGCCCCTGACCTTCCATGGCCTGTCTGCTGTCGGGGACGATGCGACCGCTCAGCGGGCTGTGCCGGCGTCCGCGCACGGCCTGGACGTCACCGGTGATGAAGGCGGCTTCGTCATCGGCCAGGTAGCCACGAGCGACGTCGGTTCCTGGGGTACTGCGGTCCGCCCGGGCGGATGAGCTGCACGGAACTCCGCCTTCAGCCCAGTTTACGCGGCGGAGCCCACGCGCGACATCGCGCTGTTGATCACGGCCGTGGTCGGGTACGAACAGCCGGACAGGCCGGTCAGCGCCGCTGTTCGTACTGCAGGGCGAGGCCGTCGACCAGCGCCCGCAGCCCGGTCTCGAACGCCCCCTCGTCGACCTTCTGGCGGCGCTCGGCCAGCAGATGGGCCTGGCCGAGGTGCGGATAGTCGGTGGGGTCGTACGCCGTCTCGTCGTCGACGAAGCCGCGGGCGAACGACCCGAGGGCGGAGCCGGTGATGAAGTAGCGCATCAGGGCCCCGATGTACGTCGCCTGGGCGGGCGGCCAGCCGGCTCTGACCATCGCGCCGAAGACCGCGTCGGCGACCCGCAGTCCGGCCGGGCGGCGGCCCGGGCCCTGGGCCAGCACCGGGACGATGTGCGGGTGCTCGGTGAGCGCCGCACGATAGGAGACGGCCCAGTCGTGCAGGGCGGCGCGCCAGTCGCGGGCGTCCGATTCGTCGAACATCGACAGATCGACCTGGGCGGACACGGCGTCCGCGACCGCGTCCAGGATCTCGTCCTTGTTGCGGAAGTGGTTGTAGAGCGAGGGTCCGCTGACCCCGAGTTCGGCGGCGAGCCGACGGGTGGAGACGGCGTCGAGCCCCTCGGAGTCCACGAGTGCGCTCGCTGCCTCGACGATGCGGTCTCGGCTGAGGAGGGGCTTGCGCGGTCGGGCCATGCGGCACATAGTAGGGCCTGAGAACAGAAAACTAGCAGTGCTAATTAAAGTGGGAGGGGCGAGGGATGAACCTGGAGCTCAGCGAGGAGCAGGAAGCCGTCCGGCAGCTCGCCAAGGACTTCGTCGCCCGTGAGATCGCCCCGCATGCCGTGGGGTGGGACCGTGCCGAGAGCGTCGACAAGTCGATCGTGAAGAAGCTGGGCTCCCTCGGCTTCCTGGGGCTGACCGTCCCCGAGGAGTACGGCGGCTCGGGCGGCGACCACCTCGCGTACTGCCTGGTCACCGAGGAGCTCGGCCGCGGCGACTCCTCGGTCCGCGGCATCGTCTCCGTATCCCTCGGCCTGGTCGCCAAGACGATCGCCGCCTGGGGCGACGAGGAGCAGAAGCGGCACTGGCTGCCGGGGCTCACCGCGGGCGAGGCGGTCGGCTGCTTCGGCCTCACTGAACCAGGCACCGGATCGGACGCCGGGAACCTGACGACGAGGGCCGTCCGCGACGGCGACTCGTACGTCATCAACGGCACCAAGATGTTCATCACCAACGGCACCTGGGCCGATGTCGTACTGCTCTTCGCCCGCACCGACGACACCCCCGGCCACAAGGGCATATCCGCTTTCCTGGTCCCCACCGACACCCCCGGCCTCAGCCGCCGCACCATCCACGGCAAGCTCGGCCTGCGCGGCCAGGCCACCGCCGAGGTCGTCCTGGAGGACGTCCGCGTGTCCGCCTCCGCGCTCATGGGTCCGCAGGGCAAGGGCTTCTCCATCGCGATGTCCGCCCTGGCCAAGGGGCGGATGTCCGTCGCCGCCGGCTGTGTCGGCATCGCCCAGGCCGCCCTGGACGCCGCCGTGGGGTACGCGGGCGAGCGCGAGCAGTTCGGCAAGTCCATCGCGAGCCACCAGCTCGTCCAGGAACTCATCAGCGACATCTCCGTGGACGTCGACGCGGCCCGGCTGCTGACCTGGCGGGTGGCCGACCTCATCGACCGCGGCGAGGACTTCGCCACCGCCGCTTCCAAGGCGAAGCTCTTCGCTTCCGAGGCCGCCGTCCGCGCCGCCAACAACGCCCTCCAGGTCTTCGGCGGCTACGGCTACATCGACGAGTACCCGGTCGGCAAGCTGCTGCGCGACGCGCGCGTGATGACGCTGTACGAGGGCACCAGCCAGATCCAGAAGCTGATCATCGGCCGCGCGCTGACCGGTGTCTCCGCCTTCTGATCGCTGCGCCGCTTCTCGAACGGGAGTCTGAGTACCGGGCTGAGTACGGGAACGGATGTGGCGCACACCACGTCGGCCGATGCTGGGCCCCATGAGTGAGACAGCATCGGTCAAGCAGCAGAGCACCGCGGCCTTCTACGGGCAGGCCGTCGCGTCCTTCGGGGTGGCGATGGGTGCCATGACCCTCGGTATCTACTTCCTGGAAGCCGACGCATGGGTCCGCGGATTCCTCGCGATCGGCGTCCTCTACCTCGTCACCTCCTGCTTCACCCTGGCCAAGGTCATCCGCGACCGGCAGGAAGCGGGACAGATCATCAGCCGGGTCGACCAGGCCCGGCTGGAGAAGATCCTCGCCGAGCACGACCCCTTCCGGAAGCACTGACGATCCCGCCGGGAAGAACCCTAAGCGCTTGCTCAGGTTCGGGGTATGGTGTTCGTCCCGGTGACGAGAGGGGCGAGTGACGATGAGCACGGCGGAGGAGACCGACGGCGACAGCATGCCGTGGGCCGAGGTGACGCCCGAGGCGGCCAGACGGCTCCTCGTCGCCGCCGTCGACGCCTTCGCCGAGCGCGGGTACCACGCCACCACCACCCGCGACATCGCGGGCCGGGCGGGAATGAGCCCCGCCGCGCTCTACATCCACTACAAGACGAAGGAAGAGCTGCTCCATCGGATCAGCAGGATCGGTCACGACCGAGCCCTGTTCGTCCTGGAGGCCGCCGCCGACAGCGGCGGAACGGCGGCGGAGCGGCTGGCCGAGGCCGTACGGTCCTTCGTCCGCTGGCACGCCGAACGGCACACGACGGCCCGCGTGGTCCAGTACGAACTCGACGCACTCGGTGAGGAGCACCGCACCGAGATCGTCGAACTGCGCCGCAAGAGCGACGCGGTGGTGCGCCGGATCATCAGCGAGGGCGTGCAGGCCGGGGAGTTCGACGTCCCCGACGTCCCGGGCACCACGCTCGCGGTGCTCTCGCTCTGCATCGACGTGGCGCGCTGGTTCAACGCCCAGGGCAGCCGGACGCCCGACGAGGTCGGCGAGCTGTACGCCGACCTCGTGCTGCGCATGGTCGCCGCCAAGCGGTAGCCATGGTGGTGGTGTGGCGCGTCGTCAGAAGTAGTAGCGCGACACCGACTCGGCCACGCAGACCGGCTTGTCGCCGCCCTCGCGCTCGACCGTGACGAGGGCGGTGACCTGCACCCCGCCCCCGGCCTCCTCGACGCTCTTCAGCACGGCCGTCGCGCGCAGCCGCGAGCCCACGGGCACGGTGGACGGGAAACGGACCTTGTTGGTCCCGTAGTTGATACCCATCTTCATGCCCTCGACCCGCATGATCTGAGGTACGAGCGCGGGCAGCAGCGAGAGCGTGAGGTAGCCGTGCGCGATCGTCGTGCCGAACGGCCCGGTCGCGGCACGCTCCGGGTCCACATGGATCCACTGGTGGTCACCGGTGGCCTCGGCGAAGAGATCGATCCTCTTCTGCTCGATCTCCAGCCACTCGCTGTGACCCAGCTGCTCGCCCACCCCGTCGCGCAGCTCCTGCGCGGACGTGAAGATCCTCGGCTCTGCCATGTCCCTGGTCCCTGCCCTTCCGGCTCTCGGCCATCCGTCACCGCCTAGTTTCTAAGCGCTTGCTCAGCATGGTTGGCAGGTGCGTTCCTGTCAACGACGGACCGGCCGGGGTCGGACAAGTAGGATTGGAGGAGTGCCCCAGATCCCACAGACACTCCATGAACTCACGGTCGGCCAGCTCTCCGCACGCAGCGGCGCCGCCGTCTCGGCCCTGCACTTCTACGAGGCCAAGGGCCTGATCAGCAGCCGCCGCACCAGCGGCAACCAGCGCCGCTACACCAGGGACGCACTGCGCAGGGTCGCGTTCGTCCGCGCGGCACAGCGGGTCGGAATCCCGCTCGCCACCATCCGGGACGCCCTCGCCGAACTCCCCGAGGAGCGCACCCCGAACCGCGACGACTGGGCACGGCTGTCCGCGGCATGGCGCTGCGAACTGGACGAGCGGATCGAGCAGTTGCGGCGGCTGAGGGACCATCTCACCGACTGCATCGGGTGCGGCTGTCTGTCGCTGGAGAACTGCGTGCTCTCCAACCCGAACGACATCTCCGGCCAGCGGATCAGCGGCTCACGACTGATGCCCGAACACCCGCCCGCCGACCGCCACCCGGCGAACCGCCCGTAGGGCGGGCCGGGTGCTTGGAAAAAGGCCCCCACCCGCCCCGTGCCGGACCCGCCCCGGCAAACGCGCGCCGTTCGTCACGCCGCCGATGCCAGATTCCCCGGGCGTACCTTCCTGGCCTTCGCCAGTGCCCCCGGTGTGAGCACCGGTTGCGGAACCACGATTCCGCAGCCCGCGCAGACCGGCCCCGACCACGGCTCGCGTTCCAGGTCGTGCCGCCAGGCGATCTCGGTGCCTGCGCACACCGGGCAGGCCGTGCCCGGCTTCGCCTCCAGGGCCGCGATAAGCCGACCCAGGACCTCGGCGAGCGGCGCCGAGGGGTGGACCGCCGGATCCTCGCAGCGGGCGACCCCGTGGCCGCACCGGATGCGCCGGTGCCAGTCGTCGAGCGCGCCCGGGCTGCGCAGCCCGTCCTGCTTCTCCCGCCTGCGGCGCTCGGCGAACCCCGCCTCGTAGCCGAGCCAGACGGCCCGCGCCGCCTCCAGCTCGTCCAGTGCGCGCATCAGCCGCACCGGATCGGGGGACCGGTCCTCGGGCTCGATCCCGTGCCGGGCACACAGATGGTCCCAGGTCGCCCGATGCCCGTAAGGGGCGAACCTCTCCAGGCACTTGCGCAGCGAATACCGCCGCAGCGCCAGGTCGCCCCGCGGATCGCGGACCTGTCTCGCAAGACTCCGGAATCCGGCCACTGCACCGCCACCTCCGTCGCTCGTACTTCGGCGTCGAGGAATGGACGAACGGCAGCCCGATTCGGATCCATCCACCCGAGAGTGCGTCCACCATGCGAGATGACGCATCGTCACGGTGTCGCGTGCGGCGGCATGTGACGATTCGGAAAAGGTGACTGTTGCTCATCTTACCGGCGGGTCATACCGCCAGTAACCTCCGGCGCATCGGCCTCTCGGAGGAGCACGCATGCCCCCACACATCGTGAAGTTCAGAACCGCCGCCGTCGCGGCGGTTCTCGCACTCGGCACGACCTTGCTGGCGGCCTCGCCGCAGTCCGGCGCCGCGGCTGCGGAACCGGTGCCCGTCACCGACTACTGCCAGGCTCAGTGCGACGACATCCTGCCGCCCGGAGAGAACGGCAACGCCACCCTCGTCGAGATCCTCGGCAACAAGGCGTTCGGCACGCACCCCGCGCACAGCGACGACCAACTCGACCGCTACAACGGCCTGGTGGCCGGACACACCGGTCTCACCGACCAGAAGCTGACCGACTTCTTCAACGACGCCTCGTTCGGCGTGCCGAACGACCAGGTCGAGTCCGTCACCTCGCCGCGCGACGACGTCACCATCACCCGCGACAAGGCCTCCGGTGTCCCGCACATCAAGGGCACCACCCGTTACGGCACCGAGTTCGGCGCCGGATTCGCCGCCGGGCAGGACCGGCTCTGGCTGATGGACCTCTTCCGGCACATCGGCCGCGGAGAACTGACCTCGTTCGCCGGCGGCGCGCTCGCCAACCAGGGCCTGGAGCAGCAGTTCTGGCCGCAGGCCCCGTACACCGAGGCCGATCTCGAAGCCCAGGTCGAGTACATCAGGACCCACGAGGGCGCCCGCGGCGAACAGGCCATGGTCGACGCCCAGGCGTACGTCGACGGCATCAACGCCTACCGCGAGAAGTCCAAGAAGGGCCGCTACTTCCCCGGCGAGTACGTCCTCACCGGCAAGATCGACGCGATCACCAACGTCGGGGAGATACAGCCGTTCAAGCTGACCGACCTGATCTCCATCGCCTCCGTGGTCGGCGGCCAGTTCGGCGGCGGCGGTGGCGGCGAGGTGCAGGCGGCGCTCTCGCTGCTCGCCGCCCAGCAGAAATACGGGGTCGCCGAGGGCACCGAGGTCTGGGAGTCGTTCCGGCAGCGCAACGACCCCGAGGCCGTGCTGACGATCCACGACGGCACGGCGTTCCCGTACGCGGGCAGGCCCGCCACCGCACGCGGCACCGCGCTGCCCGACAGCGGCTCGGTCACCACCGAACCCCTGATCCACGACCGCACCGGCTCCGCGGGCACCGACAGGAAGGCCCCCGTCAAGGCCCCGGCCACGCTCAAGACGGCCCAGGGCATCTTCGACGACGGTGTCGTCCCCGAGGGCTCACTGCCCGGCTCCGGCACCCAGAAGCGCGGCATGTCCAACGCCCTGCTGGTCTCCGGCCGGCACACCGCGAGCGGGAACCCGATCGCCGTCTTCGGGCCCCAGACCGGCTACTTCGCCCCGCAGCTGATGATGCTCCAGGAGCTCCAGGGCCCCGGCATCAGCGCCCGGGGTGTCTCCTTCGCCGGGGTCGGAATGTATGTCCAGATGGGGCGCGGCCAGGACTACGCCTGGAGCGCCACCTCGGCCGGCCAGGACATCACCGACACCTACGCCGTCGAGCTGTGCGAGCCCGACGGCTCCGCCCCCGCCAAGGACTCCACGCACTACCTCTACCGCGGCACCTGCACTGCCATGGAGACCCTGGAGCGCACCAACTCCTGGCAGCCGACCGTCGCCGACTCCACGGCGAAGGGCTCCTACCGGATGCAGGTCCGGCGCACGAACTACGGCATCGTCACCCACCGCGCCACCGTGGGCGGCAAGCCCGTCGCGTACACCTCGCTGCGTACCACCTACCGCCACGAGGCCGACTCGATCATCGGCTTCCAGATGCTCAACGACCCGGCGTACGTCAAGGACGCCTCCTCGTTCCAGCAGGCGGCGAGCAATATCGACTACGCGTTCAACTGGTTCTACGCGGACTCCCGCACCGCCGCGTACTACAACAGCGGCATGAACCCGGTGCGAGCGGCGGGCGTGGACCCGGCGCTGCCCGTCAAGGCCGAGAAGGCGTACGAATGGCAGGGGTACGACCCGGCCGCCAACACCGCCGCGTACACCCCCTTCGCCGAGCACCCGCACTCCAGCGGCCAGGACTACTACATCTCCTGGAACAACAAGCAGGCCGAGGGTTACGCGGCCGCGGGCTTCGGCCTCGGCGCGGTGCACCGCGGGGATCTGCTGGACCAGCGGGTGGCGAAGCTGGTCGAGGAGGGCGGAGTGACCCGCGCGTCCCTCACCCGGGCGATGGCTCAGGCCGCACTCACAGATCTGCGCGGCGAGCAGTTGCTGCCCGAACTGCTGAAGGTGATCCGCTCCCGGCCCGTCACCGATCCTGAACTGAACAGTGTCGTACAGGAGTTGGAGTCCTGGCGGGCGGCCGGTTCGCAGCGCAGGGAGAGCAGCCCCGGATCGCATGCGTACACCTACGCCGACGCGGTACGGATCATGGACGCGTGGTGGCCGAAGCTGGTCGAGGCCGAGTTCAGGCCGGGGCTCGGCGACGACCTGTACGGCGCGCTGACCGCGAACCTCGCCACCGACGAGTCCCCGGCGGCCAGCCACGGGCCGAGCGGGGCGCACAGCGGATCGGCGTTCCAGTACGGCTGGTGGGGCTTCGTGGACAAGGACCTGCGCAAGGTCCTCGGGCAGCCGGTCAAGGGCCCGTTGGCCAAGACGTACTGCGGGAACGGGGACCTGAACAGTTGCCGTGACGCGCTGCTGGAGTCGCTGAAGGGGGCCGCGGCGCAGCCGGCGGCCGAGGTCTACCCGGGTGACGACAGCTGCGGGGCGGGCGAGCAGTGGTGCACGGACTCGATCATTCACCGTGCGCTGGGCGGGATCAGCCAGAAGGCGATCCACTGGCAGAACCGGCCGACGTACCAGCAGGTGGTGGAGTTCCCGGCGCACCGGTAGTGCCGGGGCCGTCCGGCGGCCGCTGTGTCCTCAGCGGCCGGGCGGGCCCGAATCCTGGGCCCGCCCGGTTCGCCTCACCGGTACTGGAGGTACTTCTTCCGGACGGCGCGGAACGCGGCGAGGTCCGCAGCCCACGCCCCCACCACCTCATCCGTGTCGGCCCCCGCATCGATCATCGTGCGGACCCGTGTGTTGCCGGTGAGCTTGTCGATCCAGTTGTCCGGGCGCCACGCGAACCCGCTCCACGTCCGCTTCGCGGTGACCAGCAGCGCGATCCCCGTGCGCACCGGATCGAAGACCTCGCGGTCCTGGACGTGCAACTGCACGCCGCCGACCGTCTCTCCCTGGAACTTGGAGAACGTCGGCGCGAAGTACGCCTCGCGGAAGGCGACCCCGGGCAGATCGAGCGCGTTCGCGGCCGCCGCCCACCGGTGGTCGATGCCCTCGGCGCCGAGCAGTTCGAAGGGGCGGGTCGTGCCGCGCCCCTCGGAGAGGTTCGTGCCCTCGAACAGGCAGGTCCCGGAGTACACCAGCGCCGTGTCCGGCGTCGGCATGTTGGGGCTCGGCGGCACCCACGGCAGCCCGGTCGCGTCGAAGAAGTCCGAGCGCTTCCACCCCGACATCTTCACGATGCGCAGGTCCACCGGCCGCTGGGCCAGGAACTCCGCGTTGAAGAGCAGTGCCAGCTCGGTGACCGTCATGCCGTGCGCCTGCGAGATCTCCCGGCGGCCCACGAACGTGGAGAACGCCGGGTCGAGCACCGGACCGAGCGCCGCCCGCCCGGTCACCGGGTTCGGCCGGTCGAGCACGACGAACCGCTTGCCCGCGAGCGCCGCCGCCTCCATGCAGTCGTACAGCGTCCAGATGTAGGTGTAGAAGCGGGCGCCCGCGTCCTGGATGTCGAAGACGACCGTGTCCACTCCGGACGCGGTGAAGACATCGGCGAGTGCCTGCCCGCTCTTCAGGTACGTGTCGTAGACGGGCAGTCCGGTCGCCGGGTCGTCGTACCGCCCCTCCGAACCGCCCGCCTGCGCGGTCCCGCGGAAGCCGTGCTCGGGCCCGAAGACGGCGATCAGGTCCACGCGCTCGTCCGGGTGCATCACATCGATGATGTGGCGTACGTCGGACGTGATCCCGGTCGGGTTGGTGACGACCCCGACCTTCTGCCCCTTCAGCAGCGCGTAGCCGTCCGCCGCCAGCCGGTCGAAGCCGGTACGGACCCGCCCGTGCCCGTTGCCGGCGGTGGGCGCGGCGCCCGCGAACCCGGTACCGGCCGCCGTCGCCGCGAGGGCTCCCACCGCGCCGCCGGCCAGCAAACCACGTCTGGACAGGCTCATTCAGCTACCTCCATGATCGCGATGTCTGTCATGGCCACGCACGCTAGCGCGCGTTCCGGTCCTACGGAATGAGCCGGACGAGACGGTTGGGGCAGGAGCGTCGCCCTGTCGACCTCTTCCACTCTGACATACCGACTGGTTAGTCTGCTGGGGAAGTCGGCTGAGAGAGGCGGGACCCGATGAGTACGGTGCAGGGCGCGGGCGTGGTGGTCACAGGGGCCGGAGGCGGCATCGGAGCCTCTCTGGCCCGCCGGTTCGCCGCGCAGGGCGCGCGGGTCGTGGTCAACGATCTCGACGAGGCCAGGATCAAGCCGCTGGCCGAGGAGATCGGCGCCGTCGCCGTCGCCGGTGACGCCTCGCGGATCGTGGACGCCGCCCGGGACGCGCTGGAGGGCACCGTCGACATCTACTGCGCCAACGCGGGCCTCGCCTCGCCTGGCGACGTCTTCGCCGAAGAGGAGGTCTGGGCCGCCGCCTGGGACGTCAATGTGATGGCCCACGTCCGAGCGGCCAGGGCGCTGCTGCCGGACTGGCTGGAGCGCGGCGGCGGCCGTTTCGTCTCGACCGCGTCCGCCGCCGGACTGCTGACGATGATCGGCGCCGCGCCGTACAGCGTCACCAAGCACGGCGTCGTCGCCTTCGCCGAATGGCTCTCGCTGACCTACCGCCACCGCGGCATCAAGGTCCACGCGATCTGCCCGCAGGGCGTGCGCACGGACATGCTCACCGCCGCCGGATCGGCCGGTGAGCTCGTACTCGCCCCCAGCGCCATCGAGCCCGAGGCGGTCGCCGACGCGCTGTTCGACGCCATGGCCGAGGACCGCTTCCTCGTCCTGCCGCACCCCGAGGTGGCCGGTTTCTACCGGGCCCGCGCCAAGGACACCGACCACTGGCTCGGCAATATGAACCACCTCCAGCAGAAGTGGGAGGAGACCGGCGCATGACCGAGTCCTTCTATGCGGCCAGGCCCTGGATCTCCCTGCTCAGCGAGGCCCAGCGGGCCTCCGTCAGCCCGGCCGAGACCCTCGTGCACGCCTTCCGCGCCTCCGTCGCCCGCAGCCCCGAGCACCCCGCGCTCGCCTACTTCGACGGGCGCCTGAGCTACCGCGAGACCGACGCGCTCTCGGACTCGGTGGCCGGCCATCTCGCAGCCAGGGGCCTGGAGCGCGGCGACCGGGTCGCGATCATGCTGCAGAACTCCCCGCAGTTCGTGCTCGCACTGCTCGGCGCCTGGAAGGCGGGCGCGACCGTCGTCCCGCTCAACCCGATGTACAAGTCCGGCGAGGTCGGCCACGTACTGAAGGACGCCGAGGTCACCGCGCTGATCTGCGCGGACCGGGCCTGGGAGGCGTATCTGCGGGACACAGCGGCCGACGCCCCGACCGCGCGGATCGCACTCACCACCAGTGAGCTGGATCTCCAGACGCAGAACGACGCACGCGTACTCGGCTTCGAGCGGCTGCCCGTGCCCGGGGACGCCGACGACCTGGTCGCCGTCGCTCGGCAGGGTCTGAAGGCCCCGGAGGGGCGCGGGCTCACCGCCGCCGACGTGGCGCTGATCAGCTACACCTCCGGGACCAGCGGCACCCCCAAGGGCGCCATGAACTCCCACGGCAACATCATGATCAACGCCGAGCGCCAGCGGACCGGGCACCCCATCGCCGAGGGCTCCTCGTACTTCGCGCTCGCCCCGCTCTTCCACATCACCGGCATGGTGTGCCAGCTGGCCGCCTGCCTCACCAACGCGGGCACCCTCGTCCTCGCGTACCGCTTCCACCCGGGCGTCGTCCTCGAAGCCTTCGCCGAACACCGCCCCGCCTACACCGTGGGGCCGTCGACCGCCTTCATGGCCCTGGCCGCCCACCCCGCCGTCACCCCCGAGCACTTCTCCTCCTTCCAGGTGATCTCCTCCGGCGGCGCACCGCTGCCGCCCGCGCTCGTCGAGAAGTTCCGGGCGGGCTTCGGCCCCTACATCCGCAACGGCTACGGCCTCACCGAGTGCACGGCCCCCTGCGCGTCCGTACCCCCGGAGCGCGAAGCCCCCGTCGACCCGGTCTCCGGAACCCTCTCCGTGGGCGTGCCCGGCCCCGACACGGTGGTCAGGATCCTCGACGAGAACGGCGAGGAGGTGCCCTTCGGTGAGCAGGGCGAGATCGCGGTCCGCGGACCGCAGGTCGTCTCCGGCTACTGGCGGCTGCCCGAGGCCACCGCCACCGCCTTCCCGGACGGTGAGCTGCGCACCGGCGACATCGGCTTCATGGACCGGGAGGGCTGGCTCTACGTCGTCGACCGCAAGAAGGACATGATCAACGCCTCCGGCTTCAAGGTCTGGCCGCGCGAGGTGGAGGATGTGCTCTACACCCACCCCGCGGTCCGGGAGGCGGCCGTCGTCGGCGTCCCCGACCCCTACCGCGGCGAGACCGTCCGTGCCTACGTCAGCCTGCGGCCCGGCTCCACGGTCGAGCCCGAGGAACTGGGTGCGTACTGCAAGGAACGGCTTGCGGCGTACAAGTACCCGCGCGAGGTCGAGATCCTGGCCGAACTCCCGAAGACGGCGAGTGGGAAGATCCTCAGGCGGGAACTGCGTTCCCCTCGATAGACCGATTCACGCACAGCACGGAAGGACGGTGGCGGCAATGGCCAAGGCGACGGACGGGGGCACGGTGCCCGTCCCTCAGCGGCTGCTGGCCGCCGCCACCCGGCTCTTCGCCGAGCGGGGCTACGACCGCACCTCGGTACAGGAGATCGTCGAGGCGGCGGGCGTCACCAAGGGCGCGCTCTACCACTACTTCGGTTCGAAGGAGGACCTCCTCCAGGAGGTCTACGCCCGGGTGCTCCGGCTCCAGCAGGAGCGCCTGGACGCCTTCGCCTGTGCCGAGGCCCCGGTCGAGCAGCGGCTGCGCGACGCTGCCGCGGACGTGGTCGTCACGACCATCGAGAACCTCGACGACGCCTCGATCTTCTTCCGGTCCATGCACCACCTCAGCCCGGAGAAGAACAAGCAGGTACGGGTGGAGCGCCGCCGCTACCACGAGCGCTTCCGGGCCCTGGTGGAAGAGGGCCAGCAGAGCGGGGTGTTCTCCACCGCCACCCCGGCGGACCTGATCGTCGACTACCACTTCGGCTCGGTCCACCATCTGTCCACCTGGTACCGGCCCGACGGCCCGCTCAGCCAGCAGGAGGTCGCCGACCACCTGGCCGACCTGCTGCTGCGGGCCCTGCGCCCGTAGGCACCGTCGGGGGAGCGGCGTGGCTGCGTCCATGCACCGCATCGATGGCAGCCGGCTGAACCATCCGTTGGACCGACCGCCGGCACGGGTCGAAGCTGGATGTATGACTAATACCCAGCCATCCGCGCACATTCCCGCACTATGGGCCGCCGCATACGGCCCGCGCCACGCACCGGCCGTCCGCTTCGCCGCCCGGTGCCTGCTGCGGGTGAGGGCCTTCGCCCGCGAACTGGCGCTCGCGGACCATGTGCCGTTCGGCGGCTATTGACGCGGGCGAAACCGTTGGCCGGGGCGGGAGCGCCCCGGCCGGCATCCGACGGTGAAGACGCCGGCCGACGAACAGATCCGTGACGCCGTACGCCGGGCCGACGTCGGCCGATTGTCCGGGCTCCTGGACGCGCGGGACCGCCCACCCGCGATCCCCGCCGTGACAGAACCCGAGCCCGTCCGGCGATTGAGGGCAAGGCGGCAACCGGGCGGGTCCCGCCTACACGTACCGCTTGATCTCCCGCCGCGCCAACGACCGCTGATGCACCTCGTCCGGCCCGTCCGCCAGCCGCAACGTCCGTGCCGCAGCCCACAGTTCCGCCAGCGGGAAGTCCTGGCTCACACCTCCCGCACCGTGCAGCTGCACCGCCTGGTCCAGGATGTCGACCACCGCACGCGGAGTGGCGATCTTGATGGCCTGGATCTCCGTGTGCGCGCCCCGGTTGCCCACCGTGTCCATCAGCCACGCCGTCTTCAGCACCAGCAGCCGCAGCTGCTCCACCGTGACCCGTGCGTCCGCGATCCAGTTCTGCACGACGCCCTGCTGGGCGAGCGGCTTGCCGAAGGCCGTACGGGACACCGCCCGCTTGCACATCAGCTCGATCGCCCGCTCGGCCATTCCGATCAGCCGCATGCAGTGGTGGATGCGGCCCGGTCCCAGTCGCGCCTGGGCGATCGCGAAGCCGCCGCCCTCCTCGCCGATCAGGTTCGTGGCGGGCACCCGCACATCGGTGAACACGACTTCCGCGTGGCCGCCGTGGTAGTGGTCCTCGTAGCCGTACACCTGCATGGCGCGCCGCACTTCGAGGCCGGGGGTGTCGCGCGGGACCAGGATCATCGACTGCTGACGGCGGATATCGGCGCCGTCGGGGTCGGTCTTGCCCATCACGATGAAGATACGGCAGTCCGGGTTCATCGCCCCGGAGATGTACCACTTGCGGCCGTTGATGACGTAGTCGTCGCCATCCCGCGCGATGCGGGTCTCGATGTTCGTCGCGTCCGACGAGGCCACCTCGGGCTCCGTCATGGCGAACGCCGAGCGGATCTCCCCGGCGAGCAGCGGCTCCAGCCACTGCTTCTTCTGCTCGTCCGTGGCGAACTGGAAGAGCACCTCCATGTTCCCGGTGTCCGGGGCCGCGCAGTTCAGCGCGGTCGGCGCCAACTGCGGGGAGCGGCCGGTGATTTCGGCGAGCGGGGCGTACTGGAGGTTGGTCAGCCCGGCACCGTACTCGGCGTCGGGGAGGAAGAGGTTCCACAGTCCCTGCCGTCGCGCCTCGGCCTTGAGGTCCTCGACGATCTGCGGGGTGTCCCACGGCGAGGCGAGCAGCGCGCGTTGCTCGTCCGCGATCTTCTCGGCCGGGTGGACGTGCTCGTCCATGAAGGTGAGCAGCTTGTCGCGCAGTTCCTCGGTGCGGGCGTCGAATGCGAAGTCCATGGGGGTGATCAGCCTTCCTGGAGGGTGGTGAGGCCGTGCTCGATGAAGACGGGGACGAGATCGCCGATGCGGTCGAAGCCGGCGCCGACGGTCTGGCCGAGGGTGTAGCGGTAGTGGATGCCCTCCAGGATCACGGCGAGCTTGAACCACGCGAACGCCGTGTACCAGGAGATGGCGGAGGTGTCCCGGCCGGAGCGAGCGGCGTAGCGCTCGATCAGTTCGGCGGGGGTGGGGTGGCCGGCCGCGCCGCTGGTGGTGGAGACCGGGGACCTGGGGAGGCCGAGGTCGGAGCTGTACATCACCAGCAGGCCGAGGTCGGTGAGCGGGTCGCCGAGCGTCGACATCTCCCAGTCGAGGACGGCCCTGATCTCGTCGTCCGAGCCGATCAGGACGTTGTCCAGGCGGTAGTCGCCGTGTACGACGGTGGGCGCGGGGGAGACGGGCAGCGCGCGGCCGAGCGCGGCATGCAGTTCGTCGATGCCGGGCAGCTCGCGGTTGCGGGAGGCGTCCAGCTGCTTGCCCCAGCGGCGCAGCTGCCGGTCGAGGAAGCCATCGGGGCGCCCGAAGTCGCCGAGCCCGACGGACCCGGGGTCCACGGCGTGCAGTTCGACGAGGGTGTCGACGAGACCGAGGACGGCCTCCCGGGTGCGCTCGGCGCCCAGCGGGGCGAGCTGTTCGGCGGTGCGGTACGGGGTGCCCTCGACGTACTCCATGACGTAGAAGGGCGAACCGATCACCGAGTCGTCCTCGCAGAGCAGCAACGGTTCGGGCACCGGGACGGCCGTCGGGTGCAGGGCGCTGATCACCCGGTGCTCGCGCTTCATGTCGTGCGCGGTGGCCAGCACATGACCCAGCGGGGGCCTGCGGACGACCCAGCGGCCGGTGCCGTCCGTGACGACGTACGTCAGATTCGAGCGGCCGCCCTCGATGAGCCGGGCTTCGAGCGGTCCGTTCACCAGGCCCGGCCGCTCGCGGTCGAGATGTCCGCGCAGGCGGTCGAGATCGAGACCTGGCGGGTGGACTGGGCTCATCGTGCGTACCTCCGGGGTGAGAGACGATCGGTGTTCATGATGCCGACCAGTCGGTATGTCGTCCAGTGGGCTCCCGGAATCCGACCGGGATCCGACCGGAATCCGGCGCGCGGGCGCTGTGCGCGGACACCGCGCCGACTTGGCCCGGAGTCTGGCTTTCAGTCGTATCCCTGAATATGGTTCATGTATGGAACCAGAGCTGCTGATCGACGAAGTCCGGCTGACCCCGATCCTGATAGCCGACCCGCCCCTGCTCAACACCCAGGGCGTCCACCAGCCGTACACCCCGCGGCTCATCGTGGAGGTCGTCACGCGCGGGGGAGTGACTGGCATCGGGGAGACGTACGGGGACGGCAAGTACCTCGAACTCGCCCAGCCGCTCGCCACCGCTCTGATCGGACGCCCGGTCAGCGATCTGAACAGCCTGTTCGCGCTGGCCGAGGAGGTGTGCGGTGATTCACGCGCGGCCGACGACCGTGTCGACGCGGGCGGGCTGCGCGGTGTCCAGAGCGCCGAAAAGCTCCGGCTCTCCGTCGTCTCCGGCTTCGAGGTCGCCTGCCTGGACGCGCTGGGCAAGTCGCTCGGCCTGCCCGTGCACGCCCTGCTGGGCGGCAAGGTCCGCGACAGCGTCGAGTACAGCGCGTACCTCTTCTACCGCTGGGCCGCCCACCCCGAGGGCGGCGAGCAGGACGACTGGGGCGCCGCCGTGGACCCGGCCGGGGTCGTCGCCCAGGCCCGGCGCTTCGCCCGCGAGTACGGCTTCTCCTCCTTCAAGCTCAAGGGCGGCGTCTTCGAGCCCGACCAGGAGATCGCCGCGATCCGCGCGCTGGCCCAGGAGTTCCCCGGGCAGCCGCTGCGCCTGGACCCCAACGGCGCATGGTCGGTCGAGACCTCGCTGTACGTCGCCGAGCAGCTCAAGGGCGTGCTCGAATACCTGGAGGACCCGGCGAGCGGCACGGACCTGATGGCCGAGGTCGCCGCCGCCACCGACGTACCGCTCGCCACCAACATGTGTGTGACGACCCTGGCCGAGCTCCCGGAGGCCTTCGCCCGCGGCGCCGTCCAGGTGGTGCTCTCCGACCACCACTACTGGGGCGGACTGCACCGCACCCGCGAACTGGCCGGGATCTGCCGCACCTTCGGCGTCGGACTCTCCATGCACTCCAACACCCACCTCGGCATCAGCCTCGCCGCGATGACCCACGTCGCGGCCACCGTCCCCAACCTCGACTACGCCTGCGACAGCCACTACCCCTGGCAGACCGAGGACGTCATCACCAGCCGCCATGTCTTTCGTGACGGCCGGCTCACCGTCTCCGACGCCCCCGGGCTCGGCGTCGAACTCGACCGCGAACGCCTGGCCGTACTGCACCGGCGCTGGCTCGCCGACGACGGCACGATGCGCGAACGCGACGACGCGGCCGCGATGCGCAAGGCCGAGCCCGGATGGCGGACGCCCGCCATCCCGCGCTGGTGACGGACCCGCTCCCCGCGGCCGCCACGGCCTGAGTTGCGGGGGCCCCGGCCCGCACCGAGGGTCGGTACATGAAGGCGATCAGCTACAGCAGGTACGGCGGGGCCGACGTCCTGGAGTACGGGGAACGGCCCGACCCCAAGGTCGGCCCCGACACCGTCCTGGTGAAGGTGCGGGCCGCGGCGGTCAACCCGGTCGACTGGAAGGCCCGCGAGGGCCATCTCGACGCCGCTCTGGAGGCCGTGTTCCCGGTGATCCCCGGCTGGGACGTGTCCGGCGTCGTGGTGCAGCCCGGTGTCGCCGTCGACGAGTTCACGGTCGGCGACGAGGTCATCGGCTACGTGCGCGAGGACTTCCTGTGCCGCGGTACGTTCGCCGAGTACGTCGCCGCACCCGTGCGCACCCTCGCCCGCAAGCCGCTGAGCCTGAGCTTCGAGGAGGCCGCGGGCCTGCCGCTGGCCGGCCTCACCGCGTACCAGGTCCTCCACCGCACACTGAAGGTCCAGGACGGCGATACCGTCCTCGTCCACGCGGCCGCGGGCGGCGTGGGCTCGATGGCCGTCCAGCTCGCGCGTCACGCGGGCGCCCGCGTCATCGGCACCGCGAGCGAGCCCGGCCACGAATATGTGCGCCGGCTCGGCGCGGAGCCGGTCGCCTACGGGGAAGGCCTCGCCGACCGGCTGCGGGAACTGGTGCCCGACGGGTTCGACGCCGCGTTCGACACCGTCGGCGGAGAGACGCTCCGGATCTCCGCCGACGTCCTGAAGCCCGGGGGCCGGCTGGCCTCCATCGCGGACGGCGAGGTCTTCTCCTACGGCGGCCGCTACGCCTATGTACGCCCGGACGCCACGGACCTCGCCCACCTGGCCGAACTGGCCGAGCAGGGCATCGTCACCATCCATGTGGACCGGGTCTTCCCGCTGGAACAGGCGGCGGACGCCCATCGGCTGAGCGAACAGGGCCGCACCCGCGGAAAGATCGTCGTCACCGTCCCCTGGGACACCCCGGAGGTCTGACGGCCGTCCGCCGCCGGCCTCGGAGCCGGGCCTCAGAACAGCATGGCCGCGGCGAACACCGCCAGCGCGACCGTGCACGCCGCCGCGGTCAGCGCCCCGCGCGCCGACAGCGGCTGCGGCCGCGCGTCCCCCATCCCGAGCACCCGCCGGTGCGCCACCCGAAGGAACCCCAGCCAGGCCAGTGCGCTCAGCGCCACGGCGACGACCGCGGCCGGGCCCGTCCCGGCGTGCAGCGCCTGCCTGACCGCCAGCAGCGCCACCACCGTGCACGACAGCGTCGTACGCCGCCACGCCAGCCTCGTCCGCTCCGGCTGCAGCCCGGGATCGCGCTCACACAGCCCGGGATCGCGCCCGTCGGCCGTCACCGGCCCTCCCAGCCGAAGAGGACCACCACCACCATCGCCACGGCGACGACGGCCACCGCGAGACCGAGCAGCGTCGGGAACCGCGAGACCGGCAGATCCTCCCCGCGCCGCATCGCCCGCTCGCACCGCACCCAGTGATTGATCGCCCGCAGCGCGCACAGCACACCGGCCGCCAGCAGCGCCAGCGCCAGACCCGTGCGGACACCCCACGCCAGCTCCGGCAGGAACTGATCGACCGCGAAACCGCCGCCGATCAGTGCGAGAGCGGTCCGGATCCAGGCGAGGAAGGTGCGCTCGTTGGCGAGCGAGAACCGGTAGTCGGGGGTGTCGCCCTCTTCGCGGATCCGCTGCGGCGCGAACCACAGACGCAGACTCTGTACGAATTCGTTCACGCGTGAACCCTAGAGGGACCGGCTGGATGGACCGGTGACCGGAGCCCGGGACTCAGGAGGGCGCCCCGCCCGCCCGGAAGGTCCGCAGCCGGTGGTACGTCTCCAGGCCGTCCGGCACCCACTCCCAGTCACCGAGCCGCTGCTCCAGCTCCGCATCGGTGAGGAAGGTGTGCCAGGCGATCTCCTCCACCTGCGGGTTCACCGGGAGCTCGCACCGTACCTGGTAGATGTGGCTCCACCAGGAGTGCTCGGCGCTCTCGTAGAGGAACTTGAACAGCGGCTCGGGGCGGGGGAGCCCCGAGACCCCCAGCTCCTCCTCGGCCTCCCGCAGCGCCGCCTCGTCGTAGGACTCACCGGCCCCGACCACCCCGCCGACGAACATGTCGTAGCAGGACGGGAAGACCAGTTTCGTGGGCGTCCTGCGGTGTACGAAGAGCCGCCCCGCGGCATCGCGGGCCTCGATGAAGACGCAGCGATGGCGCAGGCCCCGCGCGGTCGCCTCACCGCGCGGGGCCTGCCCCACGACCACGTCGTTCTCGTCGACGATGTCCAGGATCTCGTCAGAAGGAGTCATGTCCTCATCCAACCTCAGACCACCGGCGCTGATGATCGCCCCGCTCAGTTCGGCTGGAGGCTCTTCTCCCGGCGCCCGCCCACCGGCCCCTCCGGCATCGCCGGATGGAGTCCCAGCAGTACGATCCCGACGACGATCGCCGCGAGACCGGCCGCCTGCCAGGCCAGCGCACCGGTGTCGGTGCGCAGCTGGTCGCCGAGGAAGCCGACCCCGCAGGCGATCCCGGCCAGCGGCTGGGCCGCGGTCAGCGGGGGCAGCGAGACCCGCAGCGGACCCGTCTCGAACGCGCTCTGCACCAGGAGCAGACCCGTCACCCCCAGCACCGCCACCGCGTACGGCTGCCACGACGTCACCAGCGCCGACCACCCGTCGTCGGACAGCCGCTGGCCGGTCACCCGGGTCAGCGCGTCCTGCAAGCCGTACAGCAGCCCGGCGGCCACCGCGAGCAGCGCCGGGGCGGCTCCGGAATCCGAGCGCCTGGCGACCGCGGTGAGCAGCAGGGCCGTGCCCACGACCACGCCGATGACCAGCCAGTGCCGCAGTGGACTGGTCACCGCCTCGCCGCCCTGCGGCTGGCCCGCCAGCAGAAACGCGGCGACCCCGCCGGCCAGCAGCCAGAGCCCGGCCCAGCCCTGGCGGCCGAGCCGCTGTCCGGTGCGATGGCGCGACAGGGCCATCGCGAAGAGCAGATTGGTCGCGAGCAGGGGTTCGACGACGGACACCTCACCCTTGCCCAGGGCCAGGGCGCCCAGCACCATGCCGCAGACCATCAGCCCGATCCCGGCCAGCCAGCTCGGCACCCGCATCAGGTCCAGCAGCAGCCGGGGTGAGAGGTAGTCGCTCCTCGGGGCGTGCGAAGCGGCGGCCTGCTGCAGGACGAAGCCGAATCCCAGGCAGCAGGCGGCACTCACGGCGAGCACGAGGACCAGCACCGACACGCTTCTACCTCAAGTCAGGCCAGAAGTGGGTGATTTGTTTCGACGATAGCGCCTGTGCCGCGCGGCTGCGGCCGGAGTGCCGCCGACCGGGCGGTTGACGCCGCGACGGCCGGTGCAGAGGATCTGACGCACGAGTAACTTCCGGCTTCCCGGCCGGACCGGCACGGTGGCCGTGACCGGATCGCCCCCGACAAGGATGGAACCCATGGCGTACGACGCTGATGTGATCGTTATCGGGGCGGGGCTCGCGGGGCTCGTGGCCACCGCCGAGCTGGTCGACGCGGGCCGTTCGGTGATCCTGCTCGACCAGGAGCCCGAACAGTCGATCGGCGGTCAGGCCCACTGGTCCTTCGGCGGCCTCTTCCTCGTCGACTCGCCCGAGCAGCGCCGGATGCGGATCAAGGACAGCCATGAGCTGGCCCTCCAGGACTGGTTCGGCACGGCGGGCTTCGACCGCAAGGAGGACCACTGGCCGCGGAAGTGGGCCGAGGCGTACGTCGACTTCGCTGCCGGTGAGAAGCGCTCCTGGCTGCACGCCCAGGGGCTGCGGCTCTTCCCCGTCGTCGGCTGGGCGGAGCGCGGCGGCTACGACGCGAACGGCCACGGCAACTCCGTACCCCGCTTCCACATCACCTGGGGCACCGGCCCCGGCGTCGTCGCCCCCTTCGAGCGCCGGGTCCGCGAGGGCGTC
The DNA here is from genome assembly GCF_035994185.1 of Streptomyces sp. NBC_01217. Lineage (NCBI taxonomy): Bacteria > Bacillati > Actinomycetota > Actinomycetes > Kitasatosporales > Streptomycetaceae > Streptomyces > Streptomyces sp. NBC_01217. The sequence continues at coordinate 1,864,109 of NZ_CP108538.1, read as the reverse complement.
GCCAAGGGGCTCGTGCAGCTGAGGTTTCGCCACCGGGTCACCGGCCTCGGCCGCACCGCGGGCACCGTCGACACGGTGACCGGCGAGATCCTGGAGCCGAGCGCCGCTGCCCGCGGCACCGCGAGCAGCCGGGTGACGGCCGGCACCTTCGAGCTGAGGGCCCAGGCGGTGATCGTCACCTCCGGCGGCATCGGCGGCAACCACGACCTCGTACGCAAGCAGTGGCCCGCGCGGCTCGGCACCCCGCCCGCGAAGATGCTCTCCGGCGTCCCGGCCCACGTCGACGGACTCATGCTCGGCATCACCGAGGAGGCGGGCGCCCACCACATCAACCGCGACCGGATGTGGCACTACACCGAGGGCATCGAGAACTGGAACCCGATCTGGGCCAGGCACGGCATCCGCATCCTGCCCGGACCGTCCTCGCTCTGGCTGGACGCCCGCGGCAAGCGGCTGCCGGTCCCGCTCTTCCCGGGCTTCGACACCCTCGGCACCCTCGAACACATCATGAAGTCCGGCCACGACCACACCTGGTTCGTCCTCGACCAGAAGATCATCGGCAAGGAGTTCGCGCTCTCGGGCTCCGAACAGAACCCCGACCTGACCGGAAAGTCCATCCGCGGCGTGATCGGCCGGGCCCGCGCCGACGTACCGGCGCCGGTGAAGGCGTTCATGGACAATGGGGTGGACTTCGTCGTCGAGAAGGACCTTTCCGCGCTCGTCCGCGGTATGAACGCACTCACCGACGAGCCGCTGATCGACGAGGCCGAACTGCGCCGCGAGATCACCGCCCGCGACCGCGAGATCGCCAACCCCTTCACCAAGGACCTCCAGATCACCGCGATCCGCGGCGCCCGCGCCTATCTCGGCGACAAGCTGATCCGTACGGCCGCACCGCACCGCATCCTCGGCCCCAAGGCCGGTCCGCTGATCGCCGTACGGCTCAACATCCTGACCCGCAAGTCGCTCGGCGGACTGGAGACGGACCTGTCGTCCCGGGTGCTCACCGAGGACGGCACACCCCTGGCGGGTGTGTACGCGGCGGGGGAGGCGGCCGGCTTCGGCGGCGGCGGGGTGCACGGCTACCGCTCGCTGGAGGGGACCTTCCTCGGCGGTTGCATCTTCTCCGGCCGCGCGGCGGGCCGGGCGGCGGCGCAGGCCACGTCGTAGGCCCTGGGCGCGGCGGGTCCGGCTACCGCTCCGTCGCCCCGACCACGGGATCCAGAAGCTCGACGACCCGGAACCGCTCGGCGACGACCATGGTGTCGTCGTCGACGGTGAACTCCGGGTCGCCGAGCGCCTCGCGCATCTCCTTGCTGTGCCAGAACCTCTCATGTCCCGCACGCCACTGGGCCACCGATGTGTCGCCCTCGCCCTCGTCGATCGCGTGCTGAAGACCGATGTCGCCCAGGCGCAGCACCCGTACCTCCGTCACCTCCAGCACCGCGATCTCCCGGCCGTCCGAGTCGATCAGCGCGGACCGCTCGCCCACCGGCGGCAGCTCCTCCTTCTCCGCCTCGTACTCCGCGAGCAGCCCGGTCGTCGACACCTTCACACCGGCGAGCACCGCCCTCACCAGCTGATCGCGCAGCGGCCCGGGAAAGGCGAGCAGAAAGGGCTTGAGAGGTTCTCGGTTCGACATGGCGCCAAGTCTGACATGGGCCGCCGCGAGCGGGGCCGGGATGCGGGCCCGGTCGGGGTTCGTCAACTGCGCGCAGAATTAACGGAGTTGACAGCGGGTACGAGTTCGCGCCCGCGGCCCCTGGTGGCCGACGGCCGCAGATGTTCGAATGGTCGGGTGAACAGTCGCCCTCCCGACGCCGAAGGCACACCGCTCGGCCGCCGTGTCGTCCTGGCCATGCTCGGTCTCGGCGCCGCCGGAGTCGTCGCGGCGCCCGTGCTGCAGCGCACGCTGGAATCCGGTCTCGGCACGGTCGCGGGCAAGGACCCCACCGGCCTGACCGGACTGCTCCCCAACGGCGGCGGCTTCCGCTACTACTCCGTCGCCACGTCCGTACCGAAGAAGAGCGCGGCCGACTACCGGCTGAGCGTCGACGGACTGGTCGACCGCCCGGCCTCGTACACCCTGGACGCCCTGCGCGCCCTGCCGCAGACCCGGATGGTCCGCGACGTCCAGTGCGTCACGGGCTGGCGGGTGCCCGAGACCCCCTTCGAGGGGGTGCGGCTCTCGGCGCTGCTGGACGCGGCGGGTGTACGGCCCGGGGCCGGGGCCGTCCGCTTCACCTGCTTCGACGGCACCTACAGCGAGAGCCTCACGCTCGCGCAGGCGCGCCGCGCCGATGTGCTGGTCGCGCTGCGCATGCGCGACCGGCCGCTGGCCCACTCCCACGGCGGCCCTGTCCGGCTCTACGTGGCCCCGATGTACTTCTACAAGTCGGCGAAATGGCTCTCCGGGATCACCGTCACCGACTCCGTGCGCCCCGGCTACTGGGAGGAGCTCGGCTATGACGTCGACGCCTGGGTCGGCCGGTCCAACGGCCGCGACGACGCTCCCACCACCTGACCCCGCGGAGCGTGTGCGGCGCTTCAGCGGCGCGGAGCGCTGGGTGCACCGCACCACGGCGACGCTGATGCTGGTGTGCGTGGCGAGCGCGGCGTGTCTGTACGTGCCCCAGCTCGCCGAGCTCGTCGGCCGCCGCCACCTCGTGGTCACCGTGCACGAGTGGTCCGGAGTGCTGATCCCCGTACCGTTCCTGGCGGGTCTGGGTTCGAGGGCGCTGCGGGCCGACCTGTCCCGGCTCAACCGCTTCGGGCCGCACGACCGGCAGTGGCTGCGCGCCGTGTACCGCCGCGACCACCGGCCCGAGGCTCGTCCGGCCGGGAAGTTCAACGCCGGGCAGAAGCTGTACGCGGCCTGGATCGCGGGCGCGGTGCTGGTGATGGCCGGCACCGGGTCACTGATGTGGTTCACCGGCCTCGCGCCGCTGGTGTGGCGCACGAGCGCGACCTTCGTCCATGACTGGCTGGCACTGGCGATCGGAATCGTGCTGGCCGGGCACATGGCAATGGCGCTCGCCGACCCGGAGGCACGCCGTGGCATGCGCACCGGGTCGGTCGAGCGCCATTGGGCACGGTCACAGCACGGGCTGTGGGGGGAGGACCGTGCGGGCGGCAGCTCGCTAGAGGACTAGCGAGAGCAGCAGGATGAAGGCCAGCGCGACCACGGAGATGATGGTCTCCATCACCGACCAGGTCTTCACCGTCTGGCCGACGTTCATGCCGAAGTACTCCTTCACCAGCCAGAACCCGGCGTCATTGACGTGGCTGAAGAAGAGCGAGCCCGCGCCGACGGCGAGGACCAGCAGGGCGGCGTGGGACGTCGACATGTCGGCGGCCAGCGGGGCGACCAGACCGGCCGCCGAGATGGTGGCCACGGTCGCCGAACCGGTCGCGAGCCGGATCGCGACGGCGATCAGCCAGCCCAGCAGCAGTGCCGGTATCGACCAGTCCTTGGAGAAGTCCAGGATCATCTGGCCCACGCCGGCGTCGATGAGGGTCTGCTTGAAACCGCCGCCCGCACCCACGATCAGCAGCACACCCGCGATCGGGGCGAGGGACTTCTCGACGGTGGTGGAGAGCCGGCCCTTGGTGAAACCGGCCGCCCGGCCCAGCGTGAACATGCCGACCACGACGGCCGCGAGGAGTGCGATCAGCGGCGAGCCGATCACATCGGTGACCCGCTGGACATGGTTCTCCGGGTCGTCCACGACGATGTCGACCAGGGCCTTGACCAGCATCAGCACGACGGGCAGCAGGATCGTCGCCAGGGTGGCGCCGAAGCTGGGACGACGGTCCAGGTCCTCGGAGGGACGCTGCGGGATCATCTTCTCCGGAGCCTTGATGTCCACCCAGCGCGCGGCGTAGCGGGAGAAGACCGGACCGGCGATGATCACGGTCGGGATCGCCACCAGCACGCCCAGCGCGAGCGTGACACCGAGGTTGGCGCCGAGGGCGTCGATCGCGACCAGCGGGCCGGGGTGCGGCGGGATCAGCCCGTGCATCACGGAGAGACCGGCCAGCGCCGGGATGCCGATCCGCATCAGGGAGTAGTTGCCGCGCTTGGCGACGAGCAGCACCACCGGGATCAGCAGCACGATCCCGACCTCGAAGAACAGCGGCAGACCGATGATCGAGGCGATCAGCACCATCGCCCACGGCATGGTCCGGCCGTTCGCCTTCGCGAGGATGGTGTCGACGATCTGGTCCGCGCCGCCGGAGTCGGCGAGCAGCTTGCCCAGAATGGCGCCGAGCGCGATGAGGACACCGACACCCGCGACGGTCGAGCCGAGGCCGGCAGTGAAGCTGGCGATCGTCTTGGCCGGTGCGGCGCCGGCGAACGAACCGAGCGCCAGCGAGCCGATGGTCAGCGCGAGGAACGCGTGCATCTTGAACTTGGTGATGAGCAGAACGATGACGGCGATGCCCGCCAGGACGGCGATGCCCAGCTGCGCGTTGCCTGCCGAAGTGATCGGTTCGACGGCATCCGCTGCCAGCATCTCGACGCTGAGACTGGTCACGGTGGTGATCCTTAGTTATCGAGCCGGCGCAACGCGGCGACGGCTCGTTGGGTGATTTCTTCGGGGGTGCCGGACACATCGACCGAGACTCCGGCCTCGTCCTCCTGCAGCGGCTGCAGGGTGGCGAACTGCGAGTCGAGCAGTGCGGTGGGCATGAAGTGACCCTTGCGCTCCGCCATGCGCTGCTCGATCAGCGCCCGGTCGCCGGTCAGTTGGAGGAAGAGGGCGCCGGGGGCCTCGGCCCGCAGCCGGTCCCGGTAGACCCGCTTGAGCGCCGAACTGCTCACGACGCCGCCGAGCCCCGCCCGGCCGTGTGCCCACTGGCCGATCGCATCCAGCCAGGGCCACCGGTCGGAGTCGTCCAGCGGGGTGCCGGCCGACATCTTGGCGATGTTCGCCGCGGGATGGAAGTCATCGCCCTCGGCGTACGGAACGCCGAGTTCGGCGGCGAGCAGGGGGCCGATCGTGGTCTTGCCGGTCCCTGCGACGCCCATCACCACGATGACGTGGGGGGTGCTCATTGGTGGTGCCTCGCTGTCTTCGTCGACGTCTTCCTCGACATCGGTCCGTCGCGCTACTGAAACGTATACGTACGACTTATTCAAGATGCTGTGACATAAACGTCGTACTTTTTGTTCCCGAGGGGCGCCCCGTAGGCTGTGCCCATGACCACACAGGGCCCTGGGCTGCATACACATGTGCTGGACACCCTGGGTCTGGAGATCGCCGCGGGGGAGCACCGGCCGGGAGAGGTTCTGCGCACCGACGAGGTGGCCCAGCGCTTCGACGTCTCGCGCACGGTCGTACGCGAAGTGGTCCGCGTCCTCGAATCCATGCACCTGGTCGAGTCCCGGCGCCGGGTCGGCGTGACCGTACGGCCGACCGAGGCGTGGAACGTCTACGATCCGCAGGTCATCCGATGGCGGCTGGCCGGCGCCGACCGCCCCCGCCAGCTGCGCTCGCTGACCGTGCTCCGCTCGGCGATCGAACCGGTCGCGGCGGGCCTCGCCGCCCGCAACGCCACCCCCGAGCAGTGCGCGGCCCTCACCGAGTGCGCGCTCGGTATGGTCGCCACCTCGCGCGGCCAGCAGCTGGAGGGCTATCTGGAGCACGACATCGCGTTCCACCGGATCGTGCTCAACGCCTCCGGCAACGAGATGTTCGCCCGGCTCGGCGACGTCGTCGCCGAGGTCCTGGCGGGACGCACCCACCACCAGGTGATGTTCGAGGACCCCGACCCGGCGGCCGTCACCCTCCATGTCCGGCTGGCCGAAGCGGTGCGCGAGGGCGACGCGGCGGCGGCGGAACGCCTGACGAAGGAGATCGCGGTCGGCGCCCTGCACGAACTGGACGTGCTCGCGCCCTGAAGGCCGCCCCGCCCGATCCTCGCCGGTCCGGTCCCGCGCCTGACCCGACGGCCGAATTAGGTACCTCCCACCGGGTGGACACCCGCCGTTTCCCGCCAACGCGGCGCGCCGTCGTGACACCCTCACGGGGCGTACGGTTGTTCGTGTTCGATCTTCGCGAAATGACGGAAACAGGGAGACGACGGTATGTCGCAGCAGGTGCAAGGGGTCATCGCACCAGGGAAGAACGAGCCGGTACGGGTCGAGACGATCGTGATCCCGGACCCGGGCCCCGGCGAGGCCGTGGTGAAGATCCAGGCGTGCGGCGTCTGCCACACCGATCTGCACTACAAGCAGGGCGGCATCAACGACGAATTCCCCTTCCTGCTCGGCCATGAGGCCTCGGGCATCGTGGAGTCCGTCGGCGAGGGCGTCACGGACGTCGCGCCCGGAGACTTCGTCATCCTCAACTGGCGTGCCGTGTGCGGACAGTGTCGTGCGTGTCTGCGCGGCCGCCCCTGGTACTGCTTCAACACCCACAACGCCAAGCAGAAGATGACGCTGCTCGACGGCACCGAGCTGTCGCCCGCGCTCGGCATCGGCGCGTTCGCCGAGAAGACCCTCGTCGCCGCCGGTCAGTGCACCAAGGTCGACCCGGAGGTCTCCCCGGCCGTCGCCGGGCTGCTCGGCTGCGGTGTGATGGCGGGCATCGGCGCCGCCATCAACACCGGGCAGGTCGGCCGCGGCGACTCGGTCGCCGTGATCGGCTGCGGCGGCGTCGGTGACGCGGCGATCGCGGGCGCGCGGCTGGCCGGCGCGGCGAAGATCATCGCCGTGGACATCGACGACCGCAAGCTGGAGACGGCGAAGTCGATGGGCGCCACCCACACCGTCAACTCCCGCTCCGCCGACCCGGTCGAGGCGATCCGCTCCCTGACCGGCGGCAACGGCGCGGACGTCGTCATCGAGGCGGTCGGCCGCCCGGAGACGTACAAGCAGGCCTTCTACGCCCGCGATCTCGCCGGCACCGTCGTCCTGGTCGGCGTCCCGACCCCCGAGATGCAGCTGGAGCTGCCGCTCATCGACGTCTTCGGCCGCGGCGGCTCGCTCAAGTCCTCCTGGTACGGCGACTGCCTGCCCTCGCGCGACTTCCCGATGCTCATCGACCTGCACCAGCAGGGCCGGATCGACCTCGCCGCGTTCGTCACCGAGACCATCGGACTCGGCGACATCGAGCAGGCCTTCGCCCGGATGCACGACGGCGACGTGCTGCGCTCGGTGGTGGTCCTCTGATGGCCGCCCGCATCGACCACCTCGTCACCTCCGGCACCTTCGCCCTCGACGGCGGGGAGTGGGACGTCGACAACAACGTCTGGATCGTCGGCGACGAAACCGAGGCGATCGTCATCGACGCCGCCCACGACGCAGCCGCCATCGAGGCCGCGCTGAACGGCCGTACGCTGCGCGCCATCGTCTGCACGCACGCGCACAACGACCACATCGACGCGGCCCCGGCCCTCGCCGACGCCACCGGCGCGCCGATCCTGCTGCACCCCGACGACCTGCCGCTGTGGAAGCAGACCCACCCCGACCGCGCCCCGGACGGCGAACTGGCCGAGGGCCAGGAGCTGGAGATCGCCGGAACGACCCTCCAGGTCCTGCACACCCCCGGTCACGCCCCGGGTGCCGTCTGCCTGTACGCCCCCGGGTCGGCCACCGTCTTCACGGGCGACACGCTCTTCCGGGGCGGGCCCGGCGCCACCGGGCGGTCCTTCTCCCACTTCCCGACGATCGTCGCGTCGATCAGGGACCGGCTGCTGATCTTGCCTCCGGAGACCACCGTCCGTACCGGACACGGCGATTCGACGACCATCGGCGCGGAGGCCCCGCATCTGGACGAGTGGATCGCCCGCGGACACTGAGCACGCCGCGAAGTCTCACCGCTCCGGCCACGCCGACAGCCGCAGCCCGCTCTCGAAGCGGCGCGGCCCACCCGTGACCGGATCGGTGAACTCCAGCACCCGGGCGAGGAGCTGGAGCGGGTGCGACCAGCCGTCGGTCGCACCCTCCGCCTGCACCACCGGGTAGACCGGATCGTGGACGAGCGGCAGCCCCAGGCTGTTCATATGGACCCGCAGCTGATGGGTGCGCCCGGTGGCGGGCAGCAACCGGTAGCGGCCCACGGCCTTTCGGTGCTCCAGCAGCTCGATCCGGCTCTCGCTGTTCGGCTCGCCCGGCTCCTCGCGGGCGGCGATGACCCCGCGCTCCTTGACGATCCGGCTGCGTACCGTACGGGGGAAGGCGATCGAGGGGTCGTACGGTGCCACCGCCTCGTACTCCTTGCGCACCAGCCTGTCCCGGAACATGGTCTGGTACGCACCCCGCTCCTCGGGCCGTACGACGAAGAGGACGAGACCCGCGGTCAGCCGGTCCAGCCGGTGCGCGGGCTGCAGCGACGGCAGCCCCAGCTCCCGGCGGAGCCGCGCCACGGCGGTCTCGGTGATGTGCCGGCCGCGCGGTGTCGTGGCGAGGAAGTGCGGTTTGTCGGCGATGACGAGATGCGCGTCGCGGTACACGACACCGACCGGGAACGGCACCGGTTCCTCGGGCGCGAAGTCCCGGTGGAACCAGATGTACCGGCCGACGGCGTACGGCTCCTCGGCGGACACCGGACCCTGTAGGGAGACGAACCGGCCCTCGGCCACCATCGCGTCCACCCGGTCCGCGCCGATCGCACCGGCGAACCGCGCCAGCAGATGATCGCGGACTGTCGCCCACCGCCCGTCCGGATCCTCCGGGAGCCGCACCCGGACCGGATCGATCCCGCCGCGCTGCGGCAGAGGCGCCGACGGAGGCTTCGCACGGCCTCTCATCGCGCAGGCCCTGCCTGCTCATCGGCGCCCGGGACGCGCCGGCTGACGGTGCTGATGGTCATGGTGCCGACCATCCTGTCATGCGTCACCGCAGGTCACGCCCCACCGGCAGCGGGCGGCACAGCCACCTGCCCGCTCACTGCGTGGTCGAGAACACGAACGAGAACTCCGCGGCCTCCGCGGCCAGCCGGTACCGCGGCAGCACCCCCGGCCCGCACGACTGCGACCCGATGCCCTGCACCGCATGGTCCAGGTTGACCCAGACGGTCTCCCCGGCCACCAGCTCCGGTCCGTGCTCCGCCGCATCCAGCTGCTCACTCGTCCACCGCCTCGCGGTGAACCAGAACGGCGCACCCCCCGCGACCCGAACACCCGCCCCGCTGCCCGCCCTCAGCTCCGCCCACCGGACGTCGGCCCGCGCACCGTTCTCCTGCGGCCGGACGTACGGGGTCTGCATCGCGTCCACGGACATCTCCCACCGCCCGAGCACCGCCGCGGCCCGGGTGTCCGGGTACGCCTCGCCGGGCCCGCCGCCGAACCAGCGCGCCCCGCCGTACGCGGCAGGCAGCCCGAACCGGATGCCCAGCCGGGGCAGCGGCACCCGCCACTCGCCCTCCGGCACCACGGACACCGTCAGCCCCAGCCGCTCCCCGTCGGCCGTCCACCGGTACGCGGTCCGCAGGCCCAGGCCCAGCCCCGCGGGCGCCACCCGGGTCCGTACGACCAACGCGTCCCCGTCCGCCTCGACCGCGTCGATCCGGTGCCGCATCCGGTGCAGCCCCGACTCCCGCCAGCGCGGCCCGTACCGCTCGTCCGGCTGCCACGCCGCACCGTTGTCGTTGTCCGTCGGCGCCCGCCACACATCCAGCCGCAGCCCCTGCACCGGCACTCCGCCGAGCCGCGCCAGCGCCCCGGTCGCCGCGTCGAAGACGCCCGCCCCGAGGGTGATCACTCCCGCGCCCCGCTCCGGCCGCTCACCCACCGCGGCCGGGAAAGCGGCAGCGGCCACCGTCTCCGCCTGCCCCCACGCCACCACGTGCCCGCGCTCGCCCCAGGCGGTGTCCCGGCCGAGCACCGCCCGTACCGTCCACACTCCTGCGCCCTCCATCTCCAGCCCCACCTCGGCCGACGCACCGGGCGCCAGCTCCGGCACATCGAACGCGCCCGAGCCGACGAGCACGCCGTCCACCTCGTACGACCACACGAAGTCCAGGTGCTCCAGCCCCGTGAAGTCGTACCCGTTGGAGATCCTGACCGAGCCCGCCCCTGCCACGGGCTCGATCCGTACGGGTTCGACGACCTTCTTGTACTCGATCAGCCCTGGGGAGGGGGTGCGGTCGGGGAAGAGCAGCCCGTCGCAGACGAAGTTGGAGTCGTGCAACTCCTCGCCGAAATCCCCGCCGTAGGCGAAACCGTGCCCGGGGTGGGCGATGCCGTGATCGATCCACTCCCAGACGAAACCGCCCTGGCAGCGCTCGTACCGCTCGAACAGCCGCTGGTACTCGCCGAGACCGCCCGGACCGTTCCCCATCGCGTGCCCGTACTCGCACAGCAGGAACGGCATCGCACGCCGCCGCGCGTCCAACTCCGCATCGTCCCAGGGCGCCTCCGCCCGCCTGCCGATCAACTCGACCTCGGCGTGGTCCGGATACATCCGCGAGTACAGGTCGACGTCCCGGCAGGACGGATCGCCCTCGTAATGCAGCAGCCTCTCCGGATCCCGCCCCCGGATCCACCCGGCCATCGCGCTCAGTCCGCGACCCGTTCCGCACTCGTTGCCGAGCGACCAGATGATCACCGACGGATGGTTCTTGTCGCGCTCCACCATCCGTGCGGCCCGGTCGAGCAGCGCCGGGGTCCACCGCTCGTCGTCCACCGGGTTGTCGCGCCACCCCAGGTCGACAAAGCCATGAGTCTCCAGATCGCATTCGTCGATCACCCAGAGCCCCAGCTCGTCGCAGAGATCGAGAAAGGCTGGATGCGGCGGATAGTGGCTGGTCCGCACGGCGTTGATGTTGTGCTGCTTCATCAGCACCAGATCGCGCCGCATGGTCTCCGCGTCCACGGTCCGCCCGGTCTCCGGGTGGAACTCGTGCCGGTTCACCCCGCGAAAGAGCACCCGCCGCCCGTTGACCCTGATCAGGCCGTCCTCGACGACGACGGTACGGAACCCCACCCGCAGGGGGATCCGTTCACCGGCCGTCACCAGCTCCCCGTCGTACAGCCGGGGCGTCTCGGCCGTCCACGGATCGACCGCCGCGGTCACGGCCTCGCCCGTGGCGACATCGACACCCAGCTCGGGCACGACGACCCGTCCCGCGGCCCCTTCGCACTCCACCCGCAAGGTCCCGGACCCGTCGCGATGGTCGTAACCGGCATGCACGAAGAAGTCCCGCGGCGCGCCCCGCGGCCGCTCCAGCAGCGTCACGTCCCGGAAGATCCCGGGCAGCCACCACTGGTCCTGGTCCTCCAGATAGCTCCCCGACGACCACTGGTGCACCCGTACGGCCAGCACATTGCCCCTGGCCCGCAGCAGCCCGCCGACCGCGAACTCGTGAGGCAGCCGCGACCCCTTGAAATCGCCCAGCTCCTGTCCGTTGAGCCAGACCCGGGCGCAGGACTCCACCCCGTCGAAGCGGAGCACGACCTCGCCGTCCCCGGGCCATCCGCCGGGCAGATCGAAGGTCCGCAGATGGTCCCCGGTCGGATTGCCGGTGGGCACCCGCGGCGGATCGACGGGGAAGGGGTACACCACATTCGTATACGAGGGAGACCCGCCGGCCCCCTGCAGCACCCAGTGCCCGGGGACCGCGACCGTGCCCCACCCCGAGGCGTCGAATCCGGGCCGCGCGAAGGACTCGTCCTCGGTGGCGGCGCCCGGGGAGAGCCGCAGGCGCCACTCCCCGTTCAGCGACAGCCGCCCGGCGTCCGACCCCGCGTACCAGGCGCGCGGCTCCAGCCCACCCGATCCCGGAGCCCTGTCCTCGTACCAGGTCGGGGCGGGCGTGTGTGTGCGGTTCACGGGACTCCTCGCCCGGCAGTGCCCTCCGTGCCGCTGGACGTCAGCGAGGGGACAGCCGTTTCGACAAGGGATCTTCCCTGCTCCGGCCCGTACGCAACCCTGCGCGCACAACGCCGAATGCCGACCAGGATCGCTCCTGATCGGCATTCTCTCTGTGTCCGAGGGGGGACTTGAACCCCCACGCCCGATAAAGGGCACTAGCACCTCAAGCTAGCGCGTCTGCCATTCCGCCACCCGGACAAGGTGTCTGTCTCGCGGGCCCGGCCCGTTCCGACGTGGAAAACAATAGCAAACATCCGGGGGTGCTCGATCACGCCAGGGGGAGTGTGAAGGGCGCATGACGAGAGGTGGTGGCCCTTGGGCGCACGGGCCCGGCGCGGGAGGATGAGGAGGAGCACCACAGCGACAGTGGAAGGAAGCAGTGTGAGCGAGACCAACACGGCCCGGACCGTCTCGGGCGAGGACGAGGTCGTGGACCTCTGTCGTGAGCTGATCCGGATCGACACCAGCAACTACGGGGACCACTCGGGACCGGGTGAGCGGGCCGCCGCCGAGTATGTCGCGGAAAAGCTCGCCGAGGTCGGGCTGGAGCCGCAGATCTTCGAGTCCCACAAGGGCCGGGCCTCGACCGTGGCACGGATCGAGGGCGAGGACCCCTCCAAGCCCGCGCTGCTGATCCACGGCCACACCGATGTGGTTCCGGCCAATGCCCACGACTGGACGCACCATCCGTTCTCGGGCGAGGTCGCGGACGGCTGCGTGTGGGGCCGTGGCGCGGTCGACATGAAGGACATGGACGCGATGACCCTCGCGGTCGTCCGCGACCGGATGCGCAGCGGCCGCAAGCCCCCGCGCGACATCGTGCTGGCCTTCCTCGCGGACGAGGAGGCGGGCGGCACGTACGGTGCGCGGTATCTCGTGGACAAACACCCCGGCCTCTTCGAGGGCGTCACCGAGGCGATCGGCGAGGTCGGCGGCTTCTCCTTCACGGTGAACGAGAAGCTGCGCCTCTATCTCATCGAGACGGCCGAGAAGGGCATGCACTGGATGCGGCTCACCGTGGACGGCACCGCCGGTCACGGCTCGATGACCAACAACGACAACGCGATCACCGAGCTCTGCGAGGCGGTCGGGCGGCTCGGGCGGCACAAGTGGCCGGTCCGGGTGACCAAGACCGTGCGGTCCTTCCTCGACGAGCTGTCCGATGCGCTCGGCACCCCGCTCGACCCGGAGGACATGGAAGCCACGCTGGCCAAGCTGGGCGGCATCGCCAAGATGATCGGCGCCACGCTCCGCAACTCCGCCGCTCCCACCATGCTCGGCGCCGGCTACAAGGTGAACGTGATCCCCGGCCAGGCCACCGCCCATGTCGACGGACGTTTCCTGCCCGGCTTCGAGGACGAGTTCCTGGCCGATCTGGACCGGATCCTCGGCCCGCGGGTGAAGCGCGAGGACGTGCACGGGGACAAGGCGCTGGAAACCAGTTTCGACGGTTCGCTCGTGGATGCGATGCAGATCGCCCTGAAGGCGGAGGACCCGATCGCGCGTGCCGTCCCTTACATGCTGTCCGGCGGCACCGACGCCAAGTCCTTCGACGACCTCGGCATCCGCTGCTTCGGATTCGCCCCGCTGAAGCTGCCGCCGGAGCTGGACTTCGCAGGCATGTTCCACGGTGTGGACGAGCGAGTGCCGGTGGACGGTCTGCAGTTCGGTGTGCGGGTGCTCGACCGCTTCATCGACAACTGCTGAGCCTCTGCCACTTTTCCGCCGATTCTCCGCGCCAACAATCGCCTGCGTGTGCGCATTTGACCGGAACGAGTGAAAGGAACCATACGCTCGTAGCCCGATTACCTCTTCCTCGTTACAAGTGATGCGGTCCGCGGCTGGGACCGCATTGCCAACTAGGAGGAATAATGATCAAGAAGGTCGTCGCTGCTGCGGCTGTCACCGGTGGTCTGGTGCTCGCGGGTGCGGGCATGGCCGTCGCGGACTCCGGTGCCCAGGGTGCCGCTGTCGGCAGCCCCGGTGTGCTCTCGGGCAACGTCATCCAGGTGCCCGTGCACGTGCCGGTGAACGTGTGTGGCAACACGATCTCCGTGATCGGGCTGCTGAACCCCACCTTCGGCAACACCTGCGTCAACGCCTGACGTTGTGCGTCAACCCGTAAGGGTTTGAATCCGGTCGGCCCCGGAGTGCACGCCATGCACTCCGGGGCCGCTGGGTAATCCGCCCCCGCACGGTCGAGTCCGGGGGTTTCCGGAAGGTAGAAGGCAGGAAACAACCTATGCGACAGGTCACGCGTAAAGGCCTGATGACCATGGCAGCAGCGGGCGGTGTGCTCGCGCTGAGCGGTGGGTATGCGCACGCCGACGCGGGAGCGGCCGACGGCGCATCGAATTCCCCGGGGGTGCTTTCAGGGAATTCGGTCCAGATCCCGGTCCACGTGCCGGTCAACGTCTGCGGCAACTCCGTGGACGTCGTAGGACTGCTCAACCCGGCCGCGGGAAACACCTGCGGAAACGGTTCGTACAGCGCTGCTTCGGGCCGGCACGCCTCAAGCAGCCAGGCGTCCGACGACCGGAACCAGGCGCACCGGGCGGGGACCGGCAAGCACCGGGCCCGCGCGGGCGACACCGGGGGCGGGGCGGTGGCCGAGGGAACCGCGAACGGTTCGCCCGGTCTGCTCTCGGGCAACAACATCGCGGTGCCCATCGACATCCCCGTGAACGCCTGCGGGAACAGCGTCACCATCGGCGGACTGCTGGGCCCGGCCTCCGGCAACGACTGCGGAAACGATCCGGAGGTCGTCACGCCGCCGGTCGGCACCCCGACCCCCCCTGTCACCGAGCGTCGGCCCCCGGCCCCCGGCCTGCCGACCACGCCGAATGCGCCGGAGACACAGAACGTCACCGAACTCGCACACACCGGAGCGGGCGGGCTCGACCTGCTGGTTCCGGCGAGCGCGGGCCTGCTGCTGGCGGGAGCGGGCACGGTGCTCTACCGCCGCGCCCGTCAGTCCGCATAGCGGACCGCGGCGGCGACGCAAGCACAGCGAAGAGAGCGGGCTCCGCGACTGCGGGGCCCGCTCCATGTCACCAGGTGGCCCGGAGCTGGCGGATGATCCGTCGGCGCAGCCGCACCCTGCGGCTGCCGTCGTGGCGCAGCGTGAGTCGGTCCAACTCCCAGTGCCCGTACTCGGCGTGGTCGGTGAGCAGGCGGGCCGTGTCCTTCCGGGACACCCCGCGCGGTACGTACACATCGACAAATTCGTATTCCGGCATCGCATCTATTGTGCGGGCAGAGCCCGTGTACGGATAGCGTCTGCACTATGTCTGATGCTGCGCAGCCCACCGCTGCCGAGGTACGCGCCGCCGCCGAAGCGATCAAAGCCGCGCTCGACCATCACCTCGAGGCGGTCGAACGCCGGACAGGGGACGACGATCCCGCCGTCTATGACGCGTTCAACGCCCTGGCCGCTGCCGCCGAGTTCTATGACGAACTTCTCTACGACCGTTACGACGAGGTCACCCCCTTCGAGATCCCGGGTGCGGAGGACTCCCTGCCGCCGTACACCGGCCCCGAGGAGCCGAAGGCGCTCAGTGTGCTGATCCGGCGCGACTACGCGGTGGTGGAGCCGCCGCGGCTGCTCGCCCAGGCCCAGCGGATCGCCGACCTCGATCCGGACGAGCGGGCCGGCGGGAGCGCGGCGGTGGTCGGCTCCAGCGTCCATGCCGCGCTCGGAGTGCTCTTCGGTGAGTACGAACCGGACGAGATCGCCTCCCGGCACATGGAGTTCGGTCTGGAGGAGGGCGACTCCACGCTCTGGGTCACCGCCGCGGAGGAGCTTCCCGACGCGGGGGAGTGGCTCGGTGCGCCGTTCGACGACGCGGACCCGCAGCTGGTGGTCTGCCGCTTCGACGTCAGCGCCGTCTTCGACGAGGACGGATCGGACGGGAAACCGGCCGGTCTGGTGGCGGACAGCTCCTGATCCGTCCGCCGGGCGGGCTCGGAACGGAGCCCGCCCGGTGGCGGTCAGGCAGGGCGCGGCCCGGTCATTGGGCCGGTGTCTCCAGCAGGGTGCGCAGGCGCGTCGTGCGGTCCTGGGCCGGGGGCTGGGCGACCGCGCGCGGGAGTGCCTGATCCACCCCGTGCACGACGGACAGATGCCGCTCGCCGCGACTGAAGGCCGTGTACACCCAGGGGCGGCTCAGCCCCTGCGCGGCGTCACCCGGCAGTACGACGACCACCGCGGGCCACCGCATCCCGGCCGCCTGGTGGGCGGTGAGGGCCCAGCCGTGGCGTACTGACGACTCCACCCGCTCCTGCGGTACGACGGCCTTCGTGCCCGCGCAGTCCAGATGCAGGCCCTCGGCGTCGGCCGAGACGACCACCCCGGGCACGGTCCTGCCGGGCGCCGGGACATGGACGACACGGTCGCCCGGGTCGAAGCCGCCGAACCGCCCAGGGCCGGGGTTGAGCCGCTGCTTCAGCGCCGCGTTCAACGCCCGGGTGCCCGCCGAGCCGCCGTGGCCGACGGTGATCACCTGGGTGTCGGACGACGGTACGCCGATGGCGCGCGGCACCGAGTCGGCGACCAGCTGCACGGTGCGGTGCACCGCTTCGCCCGCATCGCGCACGGGGACGATCACCACCTCCTTGCCGGGCGCCGCGACCTGGTTCAGCTCACCGATGCCGATGCCGGAGACCAGCTCGCCGATCGGTCCCGGATCGGGGGTACGGGACACGGTCTGCGGGCAGGCGCGGGCCGCCAGCACATCCGCGAACACCCGTCCCGCACCCGCCGAGCCCAGCACGCCCGGGTCGCCGCTGAGCACCAGCCGGGCGCCGTCGGCCAGGGACTCCACGAGGGCGGCGCCGGTCTCGACGTCCAGCTGCGGGGCATCCAGCAAGACGAGCAGGTCGACGGCGATCGCACCCTCCTCGTCCCGCCCCGGGCCCTCGGCGCCGGAGAGCAGCCCGGCGAGTGTGACGGCCGCCGACGGATCGCCGACGGCCTCGGCCA